>DHRX01000116.1:1536-1961 GCA_002408345.1 Firmicutes bacterium UBA5301
TCCCCGATGGTTTCTTTCTTCCGAAAGCGGAGATGTTCCCTAATCCGATCAAAGATTACGATAGTGTCGTTAATAGAGTAACCGACAATAGTTAGCATCGCCGCAACAAAAGTGCTGTTAATCTCGTGACCAAGAAGTGCAAAAGCCCCTAACGTAATGACCACATCATGGACCAATGCAATTACCGCAGCCACCCCGAACTTAAACTCAAACCGGAAGGAAATATAGATTAAAATTAAAATCGAAGAAAGGATTACAGCCCACAAGGCCTTAGTATACAGCTCTTTACCGATTACTGCACCAACAGTATCGGTGCTGCTCTGACCACGGTCTAAAGGAGCCACCAGCTTTTCTAAACCGGCATCAACCGCCTTTTCTTCCTGAGGAGAAAGATAGCTCACTTTAATAATAACTCGGTTTCCTTC
>DHRX01000116.1:2279-3027 GCA_002408345.1 Firmicutes bacterium UBA5301
CCCGAAATAATAAACCATTTATTTCGATGTTTAACTACATCAATATTTATTCGGTCCAGATAGTACATTAGTTAGCCCCCCTAACGGAACCAAAAGAATCGGCGTACTTTTCCGGGTCCTTATTTACCACTAAAGCAATTAGTGTTTTAGTAACAAAGATAGCCGAAAACATACTCAGTAAAATACCTAAAGACAACGTAACTGCAAAGCCTTTAACCGGTCCAGTACCATAAATAAAGAGGACGCCTGCTGTAATCAATGTAGTTATATTCGCATCAAAAATACTGGAAAATGCTCGGGAAAAGCCGGCATCAACCGCCGCCCGAATATGTTTGCCTTTCTGCCGTTCTTCTTTGATGCGTTCGAAGATAAGAATATTAGCATCAACAGCCATGCCCACCGAAAGAATTAATCCGGCTACACCAGGTAGAGTCAACGTAGCTCGCAAGGCGGCTAGGCCAGCCATCAGCAAAATTCCGTAAATAATTAAAGCCACGTCAGCCAAAGCCCCAGGCAAACGGTAGTAAAAAAGCATGTATAATAAGACTAAAATTACACCAACAGTAGCGGCCGAAATACTCTGATCAATCGATTGCTGACCAAGAGTTGGACCAACCCGCCGGGTTTCTACTACTTGTAGAGGTACCGGCAATGAACCAGCACGTAACAGAGTTACTAAATGCTTAGCTTCATCAGCCGTAAAATTACCGGTAATCTGTCCTTCCCCATTCTCAATGGAGCTTTGAAT
>DHRX01000143.1:0-3149 GCA_002408345.1 Firmicutes bacterium UBA5301
AAGTCGAGCATTGTCCTCAGTAATAGTTCCACCACCACCAAAGCCACCGAAGGAGAAACCAGGGACGATACCACCCTCACCTCCGCCAATACCAATTGCTAAAGGAGTGGTAAACTCACCGTGTCCCTCTAACACTTTGTTCAAACCTTGAAGATCAGGATACCAATAACCGATACCGACCCTGCCCCAGCCCATACCTTGAATTTCCTGGTCCGGTGCTGCCCCAACCGCAGTAGACCAAGTTAAAATTAGTAAAATGACTAACTGGAAAATAATCCCTCGCTTGGACATGGTCATTAAAAACAACCCCTTCTCACTAATTTGAAGAAACTACTACTGCTGTAACATCATCCTGCAAACCGTCTGCTGCAGCTAGCTGCCGGATAACTTGTTTAGTCCTAACTAACCAAGATTGTAAATTAGTAGAATGTAGTTGCCGTAAATCCATCGTCTGAGCTAAACCATCGGTATAAAACAACACCCAGTCTAAACCGATCCGGTCCCGTTTAGCCAAGGGATACGTCTGATTAGAGTAAATCCCTAAGGGCAAGCCGGCATCACCAAATTCAACGATCTCACTACTAGCTGCTACCAGAGCCAAAGGATGCCCGGCTGCCGCAACGCTTAGAGAGTCTGAGTTAATAAAAGCGCAGATTGCCGTAACATAATAACCAGCTGTGTTTTCCGCCAGCAAATCGACGGTAGCTTCGTTTAATAAATGTAAAATTTCTTGGGGACAAGACGTAGAATGACTGATTTGACTAAATAAAAGTTTAACTGAGCACGCTAGCAAAGCTGCATCTACACCATGACCAGAAACATCGGCCATAAAAACTAATGTACCGTCCTGCCTTGGCTGTAAATCAACAACATCACCGCTTAAGTACCCTGAAGGATAATACAATAATTCTGCTCCCAAATCCTGCACGATTTGTAAAGAAGGAACAAATAAACTTTTTTGAACCTCAGCAGCTAAGGTTAGCTGCCTCTTAGCCTGGTTTAAAGAAGTCTGCAGTTGATCATAAAGGGCCTTACCATGTAGATAATTACGGACCTTAATCAACAATTCCATCTGATCAAAAGGTTTCGAGATAAAATCATCTGCACCAGCTTCCAAACCGGCTGCTCGTACCTCTTTCTCACCCAACGCCGTTATTAGAATAACCGGAATAAAAGCAGCAGCTAATTCTTGTTTAACCCGGCGACAAAAAGTAATCCCATCTAGTCCGGGCATCATCACATCTAACAACAGCAAATCTGGTGGGGCTATTTGAGTCTCTTCCCAAGCTTCTAGCGCATCGGTAAAAGTCCTTACCGAATACCCCTTCTGCCCTAATAGTTCGGCTAATAGCTCAACATTAATCTCATGGTCATCGACAACATAAATCAAGTGCCAAAACTCCTTTTGGCCGAAATAACCCGGTTCGAATGGCGAAAAGCTACCCGATCAGATAAGGAAATAACTAAAGCCAAGCCGCGACCTCGTTCTCTAAGGTCTGGTTGCTCCGACTCTATCAGACGTAATTGAAGCTTCGCAATATCTACGGGATCAAAATTCCGTCCACAACGGTCACCAACTACAACTACGAACCCCTGGCTAGGAATTAAACCAACTCGAACTAGAATACACGGACGACAATCTCCAGAGCTACCATACTGAACAGCATTCATAACTAGCTCCGTTAAGATCAAGCGTAAGTAAAAAAGTTCTTCCGGTCGCTCTGCTAACCAAGGGGTAACTTCTGCTACAATCTGGCTGATTACCTGCTCTGCCTGACTAACATCGCTAGAGCAAGTCCGTACTACTCTAACCAAGAGCAGCCTCTGCCTCTGCTAAGGAAGAAACTAAAGGAATGAGCCGGTCAATCCGAGTAATCTCTAAAACTCTGAGTACACCTGGGTCGGTTACAACGACTACTAACACACCACCATTTAAGCTCTTTAACAAGGAAATAAGCACCCCTACCCCAGCACTATCAATGAAATTGACTTTACTTAAGTCCAAAATAACCTTTCTATCATTAGGACCAATCTGCTCCTTCAACTCATTTTTAATAGTTGTAGAATTGGCTAAGACAATTTCCCCACTTACCTCTGCTAATAGATAATTATTGGCGCGTTTAAACGTAACCATTTTCATTCTCCTCTCTCTCTAGATTTGGAAGGAACCGACCGCTGCTTGTAGTTCCTCGACAATTCTCCGTAATTGCTGAGCCGAAGCCGCTACTTCCTCAGCTGTTGCCGTCTGTTCTTCGGCAGATGCCGCCACTTCCTGGGATGCTGCTGCATTATCTTGGACCGCTAACGCAATACTAGCTAAAACGTTGCCTAAGTCTTGACCTCGTGCCGCTAGTTCAGTAGAAATACCGGTCATTCCACTAGCTGCATTACGGGTATGCTTAGCCTTTTCAAAGATTAACCCTAAAGCATTACCGGCCTCGTTAATATTGGAAACCTGCTCTTCTACCTCTTCTGAGTTAACTTCCATAACCTGAGTAGTTACCAGTGTTTCCGAAATAATATCTTCAATCAAATCGGTAATTTTTTGAGCTGCATCGGCTGATTCTGCTGCTAATTTACGCACTTCTTCCGCTACTACAGCAAAACCCCGTCCCTGTTCTCCAGCTCGAGCGGCTTCGATAGCAGCATTAAGAGCCAGGAGGTTGGTTTGAGATGCAATCCCTTCAATCAAGCCAACAATCTCCCCGATCTCCTCAGAGCGCTGACCTAATTGTTGAATAGCGCTGGTGGCAAAGTTTACCGTTTCAGAAACCTTATTTAGCTGTTGGATAGATTGTTGGACCGCCTGATTACCGATAGTAACAGAATCAGCGGTTTCTTCAGCGATTTTTAACCCTTCATTAGAAAGTTGGTTGGCTTGATCAGCCACCTTATTTAAGACCTGAGCTAAATTCTCTAAATCCACAATCTTCCCGGCAATTTGAGTACTATTATCGGCAACGTTTTGAATGGTAGTCGCCACCTGCTCCCCAGCTTTACTACTCTCGTAAGATGCCGACGACAAAGCATCGCTAGCTGTGGTGGCTTGACTGGCCTGCTCAGTTATTACAGCGACAATCTCCCGCAAGCTATCTACCATTTTTGTTAAAAGAAAAAAAAAAAAAAAAAAAACCCCCCCCCCACCCCCC
>DHRX01000143.1:3198-3320 GCA_002408345.1 Firmicutes bacterium UBA5301
TCCCGCAAGCTATCTACCATTCTGTTAAAGGCAGAAGCAAGAATAGCTACCTCCCCCCTAGCCTTAGGCAAAACAACTTTTTCCCGTAAATCGCCGGCGGCTACCTTTTGTGAAACGGTAGC
>DHRX01000143.1:3560-6290 GCA_002408345.1 Firmicutes bacterium UBA5301
AGAGCTCAACTGCAAATAGTCATGAACCTCCTCAGCCCTAGCCGCTTTTAATTGTTGGTGTTCCTTTACAGCATCTTCAACCTGGTTTAAGAAATCCAGTAGAACCTCAGCCGTCGGCTTCATCTGATTATTTAGCAGGTTAAGCGCATCCTCAGTACGCCCGGCAGCATACAAGCTCCACACTTGATGGCCAATAGCATGCAAGTTAGCGTGGGGTTCCGCAATTCGCTGATACAGCTGGGCATAGCTAGAGTCTGGTTCAAAATTATGGTACCATAGTCCAAAAGCACACTGAGTATGATCTACCGGTTCCTTTGGTACTTCCCCGGTTAAAAACATATCCTGTAAGTTCCGAATCCAAAGGGAGTGGGCGCTTTTAGCACCTTGTAACTCAGAACGAACAGCCATAGCCCTAGCTGCCTCTTCTTCAGCCAGAGACTGCATTTCCAACCCCCAATAGGATAAACCACCATAAATTAAAAAGATGACCATCAGAAAAGCAAATGCACCAAAGATACGCCAGAAAATCCAACTTCGCTTCATGCTGAGCCTCCCAATCCTAAAATAGTACCTAGAAAGTCACGAAATTCTTTAACCTTTATCGGTTTTGAACGGTAGTAATCACAACCGGCATCCAAAACCCGTTCCTTATCCCCAACCATAGCCAAAGCTGTTAAACCAACTATAATAGTATCAGGGGCCACCATCTTAACCTTCCGGGCCAGAGTAAACCCATCAATTTCAGGCAAATGCATGTCCAACAAGATAATACTGGGCTTTTCCTCTTTAAAAAGTTGCCAACCTTGTCCACCATCTCTAGCTGTTAGGATTGTAACAGGGACTGCTATACCTTCTACAACAGATAGCAGTAATTCTAAGTTTAGTTCATTATCTTCAACGATTAATAACTTGGGCACCATACTCTTGCCCCCTTCAGCGATAAGCTAACTCTCCATCCGTTACTACTTGTTTCAATAAGAAACAAGCTTCTCGGTCCCACCAACCTTTCTCCACCTCAGCATCAATAATAGTAAAGGCTTCTGAAATAGAAAGAGCTTTACGGTAAGGGCGATCACTAGTTAGAGCGTCAAAAATATCGCAGCAACTTAACACACGGGTAAAAAAACTGATTTCTTTAGCTTTCTTTCCCTTAGGATAACCAGAGCCATCTAAACGTTCATGGTGATCGTTAACTATAGTCACAACATCTTTAGCTTTTTCCAAAGGACTCAAAATAGTAGCGCCTATATCAGGGTGCCGATTCAAATCAGCACGTTCAGTAGCATCGAGACGCCCCGGCTTATTTAAAATTGTGGAATCAATAACAATTTTGCCAATATCATGTAATAACCCTGCTCGAAATAAGCTCTGGGATTCTGTAGATCCTAAGGAAAGCCGGTCAGCAATAGCCCCAGCTAACTGGGCTACTCGCACCGAATGCCCTTTAGTGTATATATCTTTAGCTTCCACAATGGAGACTAGGGTTTGCAAGACATTATCGACCTGCTCTAAGTTTTCATGAAACTCCTTGACTCGTAATAAAGAACGCAACCGTAAGCGGAGTTCTAATGGGCTCACCGGTTTATTTATATAGTCATCTGCACCAGCATCAATCGCTTCGCATCTAAATTCCAATTCGTCAAGAGCAGATAATAGAACTACAGGAACAAACTGAAACCCCTTTAACTGACGAATCTTCCGTAATACGTCGATTCCACTAATCTCAGGTAACATTACATCTAAAATAAATAAATCAGGAGCCGTAGTAAACACTGCCAATTCCCGTAGTAGATCCTCTGGATAGTGAAAAACCTTGGGCCGAGCCCCCATACCAACTAAAAGTTCTTCTAGTAAATCGGCAGAAGCCGGATCATCTTCTAAAACCCAAATATTAGGTTCACGGTCCTGAACTTGTAAGCGAAAATTACAGCTACTCATCTCTTCCTCCATTTACCGGTATTTTTCCACCGCCGTTTTAAGCTGATTTAAAAACTCGGCTTCAAAAAGGCTAGCTTTATTAAAAACGCCTACGGTCATTTGTTCTAAATTACTAAGTTCTGCCGTAGAGAGTTGTTTAGACGATAAAATCACAACTGGGATATCCTTGATTAGCGGCTCTTCTTCTTTTTGCTGGAGAAATTCGAAACCGCTAGCTCGAGGCATGACTAGATCTAAAATAATCAAGTCAGGCCCCCAGGAAACCGCTCGTTTTAATCCAGATTCAGCGCTATAGGCCCAACTTACTGTATAGCCTCTTTGTTTCAAATGCTCAGTTACAACCTCTACCGCTGCTGGTTCATCGTCAATAACTAAAATTTTTGCCTGTTCAGTAACCTTCGAAGAGAAAAAGGTTGGTTTAGCCAACGCCTGAGCCACTACAGTATATAGCTCCTCACGCTTAATAGGCTTTACCAGATAACCTTCTGCGCCCAGAGCAATTCCTTTCGTAGATTCAGGCAAGACTGATATAATAATAACCGGAATCTGCTGCCAACGTGGATCCTCACGTAAAGTGGCTAAAATCTCCCAACCAGACGTTTCCGGCAAAAGAATATCTAAAGTAATGAAAGCTGGGGTATTACTAGCAAGATAGCTAAAAGCCTCAGTCGCACCGGCTACTATAACCGACCGGTAACCTAAGCGTTGCAGATAGTTAGAGAGTAACTCTGCCGCTTCAGGATCATCCTCAATAACTAAACACTCTAAAACATCCTGGCTAACCGCAACTTC
>DHRX01000143.1:6527-11971 GCA_002408345.1 Firmicutes bacterium UBA5301
CCCTGACCAGGCCGACTATCTACCCACACTTTTCCGCCCGCTAACTCTACAAAGTTTTTAACTATCGCTAACCCAAGCCCGGTACCTTGGTATTTACGGACTTTACTAGAGTCAGCCTGGACAAAGGGGTCAAAAATAACTTGTTGCATTTCTGTAGGGATACCGATACCTTCGTCCCAAACAGATATTACCAACGCATCGGCAGCTACTTCTGCCTTTAAGCCAATTTCCTTACCGCTAGGGGTAAACTTAATAGCATTAAACAATAGGTTATAGATAATCTGTTTTAGTTTACGCTCGTCCCCGTAAATTAAGGTTGGTAGCTCTGGGTCCAAGTCTATAGTAAACTTCAACCCAGCTTCAATTGCTTTATCTTTTAATAATAAAGTTGCATTTTGCAACAATTCCACGATATTAAAAGACTCTGCAGCCCAACTGAGTTTACCTGCTTCAACCTTAGATAAATCTAAAACGTCATTGATTAAACTTAATAAATGCCGAGCTCCTTTTAGGATATTACCTACATAGCGCCGAGTTTTAGCGGTTATCTCGCTATCTTCTAACAATAATTCGCTAAAACCGATAACTGCATTTAACGGGGTTCGTAGTTCATGGGACATAGTCGCCAGAAACTCACTTTTCGCCCGATTAGCCTGTTCTAGATGAGCTACATGGAGTTTGAGTTCAGTAAGATCATGGAATACCTGAACTACTTCCTGAACTCTACCGCCTAACAAAACAGGGGCGGCGCTAATTTTAATAGGGATCCTGGTCCCATCTTTTTTGCGGATATAGACCTCTTTAGCTTTAACGTTTATCCCGTCAAAAGCCAGGCAGAATGCACAATCCGGGGTATCACAGATCGGTTCACCGGTAACATAGGTATGCTGTAAAATATCTGAACAGCGCTGCCCCAAGACTTCTTCCTGAGTATATCCGGTAATCTCAGCGGCACCTTTGCTCCAGGAAGTAATTCGATGTTCTGCATTGAGGGTACAGATACCATCTAAGGAGCTACGTACCACCGCTTGAAGGTGGGCAAATTTCTCCTCACTTATTTCAGCTTCTTTAGTCACTTGCTCCAATAACCTAAGGTTCTCGGATTTTTGTTCCTGATCTTGGATAACTAAGCTAACTTGTAAGCCTAAACGGCTAAAGAAGGTTTTTAGTTCTGCCCCCTCAGTACTTACCTCTTCAGGTACAATAACTAAAAGAACCCCTTTGAGCTTCACCATCCCAATTGGGACAGCTACAGCCTGACCTGAAATTAGCAGTTGGTTCTGGAAAGCGCTTTGGCCGACTAAACCGCTACCCAACTCTACTTTAGTAGCTAACTCACCAGATAGGGCTACCCCTGATTCTAGAGTCAACCGATTTTGCCATTCATCGTAGCGGTAGTAAGCTCCACCAGTAATTAATTCGTTAGCTAAAAGGGCTTCTAAGACTTGGCGGCTTAAATCTGCTAATGACTTTTCTCCACCAACTACACTACTTAAGACTTGACTGCCGACATGCTTAAACCGAAAAAGAAGGGTCGCTTGTCTCACTACATTTTGCAGATGAACCATATCGTTTTGACCGACCGGACAAAGCATAAACTCTGGCGGTAATTTCTCTAAGTTTTGAAAGATTTCTGCTAACGGTCTGGTTAGAGATCGCTGTAGATCCTGACTAACACGCCTTAAAATGATAACACCAGCTAAAACCAGAGCGATGCTAAAGATCGATAAGATTAAGATTAGCCCGCGGGAAATCTGAATATCCCGAGTAAACAGCATATTCAATTCTTCAGTAATCCCGTGTAGTTCTTCGCTAATCTCTACATATTCAGCTAAAATCTGGTTACGGTAATAGTCTTCAGCGCCACTCCGTTCAACAGGATCAGGGCTACTCAGTAATTCCTGAAGATAAACTTGACGTGTATGCACCACCTTATGCCGATCTTGTAACGCTATTACCGACCGCCCTAAAAGGGTACCCTGAACTAATCGACTTAAATTCTCTAAATGCTCATCGACAGGACAATCCCCAGCAGCAACCAACTGTACTGGAGTTCCAAATAAAAGATCTCTAATCATGACCAAAGACTCTAACTGGTCATGGAGGGCCATTTCTACTGCAGTAGTCGCATTCTGAAAAAGTTGAGCTTGCTCAGAAGTACGCCAAAAATAAAAGAGAGAGACCGAGGTTAAAAGAGCTAAAAATACCAGTAAAATTAAAATTACCTGAAAATGGGCTAGCAATTTATTTTGAATTACCGACTGATCTCTGCCCATAGCCTCCCCCTTCTCGGATAATCATAATAAGATTGGCTACTATTACCCATTCTATTATCCAGTTTTTCCATATTTAGCAAAAGGGACAAAGGTCCTTTGATATGATTTTCGCAATTGGCAATCTTAATAGTATCAACTCTAAGGAGAGAAACAGATGTTACCTAAGCAAGTTTTCGTTATGCCAGAAGCCCTCAACTATCCAAACTGCCATGAAATATTAGCCCGTTTAGAAGAAAAGCAATTGTCTATAGAGTTGCTCAAATCCAATCGTATGCCTAAATCAATTAGCAAAGATCCACAGCAAATGTTTTTAGGTGCTAAACGCACACTAGTACTAGCGGTCCGGAAAAAAAGTGCTTTTCAAAGTTGCCGGCCTTCTAGCGATTACCAACTCCCTTTAGTTAGCGGATGTCCAGGCCTATGCCACTACTGCTACTTAAATACTAACTTCGGACCAAACCCCTACGTTCGGGTCTACGTTAATATCGCTGAAATCTTCGAGTGGGCCGAAGAGTATATAATCCAGCGTCAACCCTTAACCACTATGTTTGAAGGTTCGGCTACCTCTGATCCAGTTCCAGTTGAAGGCTGGACCCAAAGCCTGGCTAAAACTATCGAATATTTTGCTAACCACCCTTATGGTCGTTTCCGTTTTGTAACTAAATTTGACACTGTTGACAGCTTACTAAAAATTAACCACAAGAATCATACCCAGGTTCGTTTTACTCTCAATACCGAGAGAGTTATCAAGTATTGGGATACTGGAACACCAGGTCTCGATAGAAGGCTAGCCGCCGCTGAAAAAATAGCCTTAGCCGGTTACCCATATGGCTTTTTAATTGGCCCGATTATTACCTATGACAATTGGCAACGTGACTATCGGGAGTTAATCCAAATTATCGCTGCAAAAGTACCACCGACAACGGTAAAACAGCTTTCTTTTGAATTGATTACCCACCGCTTTACCCCACGGGCTAAAAAACAGATACTCCAGGTTTACCCTGAAACTGATTTGGATTTAGATGAAACCCAACGGGTCTGGAAATATGGTCAGTTCGGTTATGGGAAATGGGTTTATCCTCCTGCCACTTATGCTACCATCCAAGAAGTTTTAGTACCCGAGATCCACCGCTATTTACCCCAAGCCACAATCATGTATCTCGTCTAAATCAACTATAAATAGTGCAAAAAGCGCCGATTTAGGTTATCCTATTGATGGGCCGCCGTTCCTTTATACCTAATTTTAACCACAGAAAGGGGGAGGACAATGGAACTAATTGATCTTCTGCAACAGCAGCTACTGCAAGATGATTTATCAGAGGCGATTACAACTGCTGCCAGTATGCACCCTGCCGATGTGGCTGAAGCATTACAAGAAGTAGCTATCCAAAAGCAAGCCGTCTTTTTAGCAGCTTTACCACACAGACAGGCTGCCGAAATCCTGCAAAAGCTAGAATTAGAAGAAGAAGTTCTGATCCTTAACCAAATTGGACCGACCTTGGCTACCGAAATCCTACGCGAAATGTCGACAGACGATGCTACCGACTTATTAGCCAAACTACCAAAAGAGAGTAGTGACAAGTTAATCCTATTACTCCAGGAGGAAGGTCAGGGGTTAAGAGAGCTCCTGGAATATGAAGAGGATACTTCTGGTGGTTTGATGGCTACCGAATTCGTCGCTGTCCGGGAAGACCAAACTGTTGTAGAAGTTTTGTCCTTACTCCGCAAACAAGCACCTGCGGCGGACATTGCTTACTATATATATGTTGTTGATCACACTAATAAGCTGACCGGTGTACTTTCCCTACGGGAATTGGTTGTCAGCCCACTAACGGCTGAAATTGGTTCAATTATGATGCGGGACGTCGTTTCCGTCCCAGAAGATATGGACCAGGAAGAAGTCGCTCGCCTTTTTGATAAGTACAGCTTCTTGGTCTTACCGGTTGTTGATGAGGAGAATCGCCTAATCGGTATTATTACAGTCGACGACGTTTTAGGGGTCGTTGAAGAAGAAGCGACTGAAGATATTCATAAATCAGCCTCAATTTCTCCTTTGGAAACTAACTATGCTAATGCCGGTGTATTTACTTTGTTTAGTAAGCGGGTTTTCTGGTTACTTGGTTTAATTATAGTCAACTTAATATCCACCGGTATTATGGCCGCTTATGAAGATGTATTGGCATCAGTAATCACTCTAACTTTTTTTAT
The DNA here is from genome assembly GCA_002408345.1 of Firmicutes bacterium UBA5301. Taxonomy (GTDB): domain Bacteria; phylum Bacillota; class UBA5301; order UBA5301; family UBA5301; genus UBA5301. The sequence continues at coordinate 11,012 of DHRX01000143.1, forward strand.
TCCTTTACTGATCGATACCGGCGGAAATACAGGTTCTCAATCGGCAACACTAATTATCCGTGCTTTGGTTACCAAAGACGTAGAACTATCCGATTGGCGTGATGTATTCCTAAAAGAACTAGCGGTAGGGGTTAGCCTCGGCCTTGTTCTAGGCATAGCCGGTTCCTGTCTCGGCCTATTTCGGGGCGATCTACGTGTAGCTATCGTTGTTGGGCTAACCATGAGTGCAATAGTAATAGTGGCCAATTTAATCGGTATGATCTTACCGTTTATTCTAACCCACTTACGGATGGATCCAGCGGTAATTAGCGCCCCCCTGATTACTTCTATTGTTGATGCGGTTGGCTTACTGATCTATTTTTCAATTGCCGCCTGGGTATTCCAATTTTCACTCTAATTAAACAGCCGGCGGGGTTATTCCGCCGGCTTCTTTAAGGTTTACTTTGGTTTATTCTAATTTAGTTTAAATCTACCGATAGCTTTCTGCAAATCTTGAGCCATTCCGGCTAAAACCTCAGTAGCTTGGGCAATCTCTTCCACCGATGCTGTTTGCTCTTCTGAACTAGCCGCTATTTCTTCAGTACCAGCAGCAGCTTCCTCTGTTATCGCTGCAATAGATTCTACAGCTTGCATTACCTCTGTACTATTTTGGGCTAGCCCCTTAGTTGCCAGGCTAACATTTTGGATTTGATCTACTGTAACTTTGATCGCTTGTACAATAGCTTCAAACGCCTCTCTAGTCCCAAGCATTACATCTGTGCCTACCTCTACTTCCTGAGTGCCAGCTTGCATCGCCTCTACAGCTCTTTCGGTGCCGATTTGAATTTGGCTAATCAAAGTAGAGATCTCTTCAGCTGCCTGACGCGACTGTTCCGCCAGTTTGCGTACTTCTTCGGCTACCACAGCAAAGCCCCGTCCCTGTTCACCAGCCCGAGCTGCTTCAATAGCCGCATTTAAGGC
>DHRX01000095.1:0-134 GCA_002408345.1 Firmicutes bacterium UBA5301
GCTACAGCAATTAGAGCCATCAACAAACCGTACTCAGCTAAGCTTTGCCCTTCTTCGTCAGCTAGTAGTTGCCGAAATAAATCCATAACATTAACCCCCTTCCAAATTAATTTCGGTGTCTCCAAACTTAAAAA
>DHRX01000095.1:269-3343 GCA_002408345.1 Firmicutes bacterium UBA5301
TTCGGTGTCTCCAAACTTAAAAAAGTGGAACTTGTAATACTCTATTCAATTTCAACATCAAACCAGCTGATAAGCGCTGCATTAATGGTTTGCAAGCAATTGAAGCAGCTAAGAGCAGCGCAGTTGCCAGGAGATATTCAACTAAAGTAGAACCTCGTTCATCACTAATAAACATAACTATCCCCCTATACAAACCAGTTTTTTCCTGATACAATATAAATACAAGAGGCCCATATTATGGGTCGCTACACGCCACCGAAGCAGGCTGCCATACCTACAGCTTCGGTGGCATTGTTTTTTAAAACCTGAAAATTCGGACAAAGACTGTCCCAATTATACCCTCATCTGTAAATAATTGTCAACACCTAATTCTCACTTTTCTTGAATTGCTTTGATTTCCCGCCCAAACTTTTACTCTATTCTCCCAGCTCAGCTCGAGTATTATTTTAGGGAAACAGCTCCGTGAAAAATAGAAAATACCAAACGCTCTTTTCTTCACAAATTTATCAGTGTACATTCAAGGAATTTCCTGGCCAAGAAAGAATAAATATAATATACTTAGACTGACCGGTCAGTTCAAAATATGTAGGGAGGTCTCTTTATGAATACCTTTCAAGAATTTGTTTCTGAAGAAGCTGTTAGAGGGTTAACCCGACTTACAATTAAAGATTTTAACAATTTAGGGAAATTAGCCACCGTATTATCGAAATTTGCTAAAGAAGAGAACCACAAACAGAACTTCGCAGCAGTTTTACCTCATCTATCGGACCCCAAAAGTAATTGGTATCAGTTACTTAACCGTGTTACCACCACAACTGATCCCCAAATTGTTGAAACCATGTTGGTTAATTTCTTAATTAAAGCTAGCCTCAAAGGGATACCAATTCAGCACGAAACTGCCGCTAAAATTGGAGCTTCTGTCCCCTTTGCGCTACTAATTGACCCAACTTCAGCCTGTAACCTCTCTTGTACCGGCTGCTGGGCTGGAAAGTATAAAAAATCTGATAACCTTAGCTATGAACTTCTAGATCGCATTTTAACCGAAGCTGAAGAAATAGGTATCTATTTTATTGTTTTTAGCGGTGGCGAACCCTTAGTCCGGAAAAAAGACATTATCGCTTTAGCCGAGGCTCATCCCAAGATGGCCTTCCATCTATTCACTAATGGCACCCTCATTAACCAAGAATTTGTTGCCGATCTAAAGCGAGTCGCTAACGTAACTATGGCTATTAGCGTGGAAGGGTTCGAAAAACGAACCGATGAACGGCGTGGTAAAGGGGTTTTTCAGCAAATTACCAACGCCATGGATTTATTACATGCAAATGGTGTTCCCTTTGGTTTCTCTGCTACCTACACTCACCTTAATACCGCTGAAGTCGGTTCAGAGGAGTTTATTGATTTCATGATTGAACGAGGAGCCGCCTGGGGTTGGTACTTTACCTACATTCCAGTCGGTAAAGACCCAGACTTAAGCTATATGGCTACTACTGAACAAAGACAGTATATGTATAAGCAAATCAACCATTTCCGCGGCACCAAACCAATTTTCCTAGTAGACTTTTGGAATGACGGCGCCTATAGCGATGGTTGTATAGCCGGCGGTCGCCGCTATCTACATATTAATGCATCAGGAGAGGTAGAACCCTGCGCTTTTATCCACTACTCTAACTGCAATATAAAAGACGTTTCACTATCAGAAGCGCTCCAGTCACCACTGTTCAAAGCCTACCAAAAACGACAACCATTCAATTCCAACTTACTCTGCCCTTGCCCACTTTTAGATAATCCTCATGTACTACCGGAAATAGTTGCTGAATCCGGGGCCGTTTCTACTCAGAACTCTGAAGATGACCCTGTTAAACTAGCTAAACTCTTGGAACAATACTCCCAAGAATGGGAAGAAGTATCCGGTGAGATTTGGCATCGGGATTTCCCTGAACTAGCTGCCAAGAAGGAGGAACAACGACTAAAAGCGAATGCCCGTTAGGTATATAACAACTATTATTGTGAAAAGGGGCGAACCTGTTGACCCGTAGTACCAAAGAAAGCATCTGTCAGGCAGCCGTACCTCTTTTTGCTCAACAAGGTTACGAACGCACCACAATTGAAGATATAGCGGTCGCTGCTGGTACAGCCAAAGGCACGATATTTTACCACTTTGGCACTAAACGTGAACTTTTCATCTATACAGTTAGACTGGGGTTAAGTAAATGGTTAAGAACCCTGGAGAATATTACAGCTGGCACCGGCCCATTCATCGAAAAGTTATCGGCTGTAATTGACTCCCACCTAACCTTTGTTAACGAAGAACAAGATCTAGTCAGATTAATTCTCAGCGAAGGACCTGAACTACGGTGGCGACAAGAAGTCAAAGTGCTACACGAAGAGTTTACTACTTTAATGCACGAACTGCTTAACCAGGGCAAGGTTGAAGGGGTCGTCAATGCTGACTTAGACGTTCATGTTACTACCCACACTTTATTTGGAGCAATTATGATACTAGCCTTAGATTCCCTAATTTTAGAAGAAGGCATTGATTGGAAGTCTACAGGCGCCAATCTAAAACAGCTACTCCTCACAGGGATTACCGGGGGTTAGTCCTCGGTAATCCCATCACTTTAACCTTAATTAAGGGATAAACCATTACTTTGAGCTTGTTCTAAAAGGTCAGCTTCTTTATCCCAATCTTCCAATTCCACATAAATTGCCCGGGATCGTTGGTAAGCCTCAACATTATTAGGGTCCAGTTGAATAGCTTTGTAGTAATATTCTAAAGCAAGCTGGTTTTCTTGGGATGCTTTAGCCAAATCGCCTAAAGCTAATTTCAAACGTGGGTACCCAGTCAAATCAATCTGCTCAGCTTTGGTCAAGTACTGACGTGCTAAATTAAGATCATTCTCCTGTATCAAAATTAACCCTAAATCAACCAGCGCCATCAGTTGGTCCTCAGAGTAGGTTAACCCCTTAAGATAATATCCTTTAGCACTTTCCAAATCCACCTGGTCATAGTAAGTTCGGCCTACCAAGGTATAATAAGCACCTCGATCACCAGGTGCTGCCAGCTCTTGAGCCAA
>DHRX01000095.1:3560-5519 GCA_002408345.1 Firmicutes bacterium UBA5301
TTCAAACTGATCATTAGCCAATAAAATGAATCCAGATAAAGCTAATAAATCTTCTTCAACATATTCCGAGTTCTTTACTATCAATTCAGCCTCAGCAACGGTTAGCTTCGTTAAACCCATTTTAATGTGGTTTAGCACCGCATTTAACGTAATAAATTGCTGTGCCTCTACATTTGTCGAAAAAAATCCACCATATATTGATAGCAAAAAAACTACCAGTAGAATAATCGCTTGTCGGCGAGTCCCTGCTGGCACAGAAACCACCCCCTAGAATAATTAAGTATTCAACACCTTAACTGCTCTCACCTGTAATAAAGGTAAACTCCAAATTGACCCTGTTTTTCAGTCAATGGTATACTATAGTAGTCTAATAAGGAGGGGGAAAATGTCCTTTAGCGGATTGTTAATCAAAGGATTATTATGGGAAACCCAAGCATGGCTACGGGAGGCCCGAATTGATAAAATCTATAATTACCAGAATGAACTCCATATTTATCTATATAACCATACTGAAAGAAGATTTTTAGTACTTTCCACCGACTCCCGAGACTTTCGACTACAACTATTAACAACGAAACCAGACGTTACTTACCCTGATAAACCGAGTAGCTTTTGCATGCTACTCCGGCGTTACCTGACTGGTTTACCTATTGAAAATATAATACAACCAGAGCTAGAACGGATCATTACTATTACCTTCAACTTAGGTTATGGCCAAGACCTTCAGACCAATCGCTATCGTTTAATCTGCGAATTAATGGGTAGAAATAGCAACCTTATTTTAGTCGGTCCTGATAACTTCATCTTAGGGGCCTGGCGCCTAAGTTCTGCGGAACGTAACGTTTATCGGGAAGTCGTTCCCGGTGCAGAATATATAGTACCACCAGCTCAAAACGGAAAAGATCTTCTTAGCATTGACTCGCCCTATTTTCGCCGTAGTCTGCTCTTGGCAGAACCAGAAGGAAAGCTAGCTCAAATTTTAGTCCGCATCATTCAAGGGATTGATCTAACTATAGCCGAAGAACTCCTTATTAAAGCCGGAGTTAACCCTAACAGCAAACGAGCAGACCTTAAAGATAACCAATTAACTCCCATCTGGGAACAGATAGCACTACTACAGCAAAGCATAAACGCTAACCGGTGGCAACCAACCCTTATCGTTGATCAAGCTGAACAGCCTGTTGATTACGTACCGATACCCATTACCAATCGTCCCAATATTACTTATGCAACCTTTACCCAGTTACTGGATACTTTTTACGCGCCACGAATGGCTCAACTAAACGATCATGTGCAAAAAAAAGAACTAGAAACCATCCTTAAAAAAGAATTAAAAAAAGTTAAACGTAAAATTTCGGCGCAAGAAAAAGATTATGCCGCTGCCGAAGACGGCGCAATTTACAAAACATACGCTGATTTAATAATGGCTAACTTGCATCTCATCAAACTAGGTAGCTCTACAATTACTTTGCCCGCATTTGAAGATGGGCGTCCAGTAATAATCCCTCTTGACCCCGCCCTGAGAGGAGTAAAAAACGCTGAAGACTATTACACCAAATATGCCAAAGCTAATCGGAAAAAGAAACGTTCCCAAGAAGAATTACAAAAGTCCCAGGACCACTTGGTTTTCCTAGAACAGCTCCAGGAAGATCTCCGGCAACAGGAGACAACTGAAGAATTACTAGCTATCGCTGATGAACTGACTGAATTAGGGTTATTGCGTTCAAAGCCAACTACCCGGGGCACTAAACGTCATAAATTAAAACCCCAATATAAGACCATAGTTATCGAGGAAGATACTGAAGTTCTAATCGGTAGAAATAGTAAACAAAACGACTACATTACTATGCAGAAAGCAAAACCGGAAGATCTGTGGTTTCATGTTAAAGACCTTCCAGGCTCCCATGTTATTTTGCGAACAACAAACAAGTCACCATCGGAAACAGCAGTCTTAACAGC
>DHRX01000130.1:0-377 GCA_002408345.1 Firmicutes bacterium UBA5301
GGTATTGCTGATGATTTAGTTTCAGCAATTTTAGTTGCTGCTTCTGCGCCAATTGTTATGGTACCGTCTATGAACTCTGTGATGTGGGGTAACCCTGCTGTTCAGGCTAATCTTTCCGTACTAGTTCAGCGAGGGGTCACTATTGTTCAGCCGGAATCTGGAGTTTTGGCTTGTGGCACCAGTGGTGCCGGCCGTTACCCGGAATTAGATGAAATTATGGCCCAAATCCAGGCTGTTCTATCCCCACAGGTGTTGGCTGGTCGTAAAGTTTTAGTTACTGCTGGCCCTACTCGGGAGTATTTAGATCCAGTTCGCTTTTTATCAAACCCTTCTACCGGTTTAATGGGCCTAGAACTGGCTAAAGCTGCTTGGCAGCA
>DHRX01000130.1:502-800 GCA_002408345.1 Firmicutes bacterium UBA5301
CTGGCTAAAGCTGCTTGGCAGCATGGGGCAGAGGTGACCCTAGTACATGGTCCGATTAGCTTGGCTATCCCTAGCTACCTTAGGGCAATACAGGTTATATCGGCTTTAGATATGGAACAGGCTGTGCTTAAAGCTCTGCCTGAACATGATGTTTTATTAATGACGGCCGCTGTAGCTGACTATCGTCCAGTTCAAGAGGCGGATTGTAAGTTAAAAAAACGTACCACTAACCTAGAATCACTGGCTCTAACTCGTAACCCCGATATCCTCAAAGAAGTTCAAAAAATACGGAGACCGG
>DHRX01000130.1:922-1084 GCA_002408345.1 Firmicutes bacterium UBA5301
AGTTCAAAAAATACGGAGACCGGATCAGATTATCCTTGGCTTTGCTGCTGAAACAGCTCCTGATCTAAAGGCTCTTGGTCAACTGAAATTAGAGGAGAAAGGGCTGGATTTCATTGTCGCCAATAGGGTTTTTAAATCAGAAACCGGCTTTGGTCAAGAAAC
>DHRX01000130.1:1378-25288 GCA_002408345.1 Firmicutes bacterium UBA5301
CTTTGACTACCTAATCCCTGTAGAGTTTCAACCGTTTATTGTAGTGGGGGCAAAAGTAACGGTACCTTTTGCTCACCGTCCTGCTCACGGCTATATTATTGAGGTTACCGATCATTCAGAGATTACGCAGCTCAAAGCGATTATTGATTTGGAACCTGAGGAGCTCTGGCTTTACCCTCAACAATTAAAACTAGCCCAATGGATGGCTGATTATTACCTAACCCCATTACCTTTAATACTTGATACCATGGTACCAGCCGGGTTTCAAGGTTCATACCGACTTTATTATTTTTTAGCTGAACCGAGCTTAACGGCAGATAATCTTACCCCTGACAGCCGTCGGGTTCTTAAGCTCTTGAGCCAAAAAGCCAAACCGGTTTCACGCCAGGAATTGCTAGCTGCTTTTGGGTCAAAGATAATTGCTAATTTAAATGAACTAACTACGGCTGGGTATATAGTAAAACAACATCGTCTTTCCCAGAGAACAGCTAAAAGTAAACAAGTCAAGGCTTACCGGTTGGCTCAAAGCGAAGCAGGTTTGCTTAATTTGACCCCAACCCAACAAAAAGTAGTTGCATTTTTACAGGAATTCGATGCTCCTACCCCCTACCGGGAAATTTACCAAGCTACTGGAGTTAGTCGTAGTGTGGTTAACACTCTAGTAGAAAAGGGGGTTCTCTATACAGAAGAACTTATTGTAGCCCGACGTCCCCTAGAGAGCAAAAGCCAGCGGAGTACTAATGTCTGGGAATTGTCGCCAGATCAAACTAAAGTTATTGCAGCTATTAAAGCTGATTTAGACCAAAGACAATTTAAGGAACACTTGATTTACGGTATTACCGGCAGCGGTAAGACAGAAATCTATAAACAGGCGGTAGGTAAATGCTTGCAATTTGGTCGCTCTGCTCTAGTTTTAGTTCCGGAAATCTCCTTGACCCCACAAATGGCAGCCGAATTTTGTCAGGCCTTTGGTGATCAAGTAGCAATTTTACATAGCCGTTTAAGTACCGGTGAACGTTTTGACGAGTGGAATCGGGTCCGACAAGGTCAAGCAAAAGTCGTTCTAGGTGCCCGATCAGCTATTTTTGCACCGTTGCAACATCTAGGGTTAATAGTTGTTGATGAAGAACATGAAAGTAGCTATAAACAAGGGGAAACCCCTTATTACCATGGGGTGAAAGTAGCTGAAGCCCTTGCTAAACAAGAACAGGCGGTACTTGTTCTTGGTAGTGCTACCCCAGACTTAGGGTCTTACCGGCGGGCTTTATCCGGGAAGATGGTTTTGCATCACTTGCCCCAACGAGTAGGTGGAGGAGTTCTACCCAAGGTTAAAGTCTGTGATATGCGTGTAGAACTCAAAACTGGCAACCGTTCTATTTTTAGCCGTGATCTTCAACAGGCTTTGTCTAGAGTTTTGGCCCAGAAAGAACAAGCAATCCTTTTTTTAAATCGTCGTGGATACGCTTCTTTTGTTCTTTGCCGTTCCTGTGGTCATGTTATTAAGTGCCAAAATTGTCAGGTGTCTTTAACGGTGCATAAAGCTAGGCCCCGGTTAAGCTGCCATTATTGTGGCTGGGAGTCGCCTTTACCAGAAACTTGCCCAGCTTGCCAAAGCTCTTATATCCGGGATTTTGGTATTGGAACTCAGCGGGTGGAACAAGAAGTTCAGCGCCATTTTCCCCAGGCTAGAGTGGCCCGTTTGGACAGTGATACTACTGTGCGGAAGGGGGCTACTTCAAAAATCTTGGCAGCTTTTCGCCAAGGCAATTTGGATCTGTTAGTCGGTACCCAAATGGTGGCGAAGGGTTTGGATTTTCCTAATGTTACCGTTGTCGGTGTAATTGCGGCAGATATTTCATTAAATCTACCGGACTTTCGTAGTGCTGAACGTACTTTTCAGTTGGTTAGCCAGGTATCTGGTCGGGCAGGGCGAGGACGCAAACCAGGGTCAGTAATTATTCAAACCTATAATCCGGACCATTACAGTATTCAGGCGGCGGCAAATCATGATTATTTTGCTTTTGCCCAAGCTGAGCTGGCTTTTCGGGAAAGCTTGAACTACCCGCCCTTCTATGATATGGTACTGATAGTTATAAGTAGTACTGTTGAGAAAGAGGCGTTACAGGCCGGTAAAGATTTAGAAGAACGTCTTAGAGCAGCTCTTTCTAAAGAGTGCTTAATTTCTCCGATCCATCCAGCGCCTTTAGCGAAGTTACGTAATCGGTTTCGGTTTCAAATTGGGCTTCGTTGGCCAGTAGGTCGTTTTACAGTACGAGAGGCTGACAAAAAGATTGTTTATGATCTTTGTTCAGCATTACCTACTACCAAGACCGCTGATATTAGAGTAAATATTGATGTAGACCCTGTTTCCTTACTTTAATTAATTAAATAGAAAGGGAATTGCCCATGGCGGTGCTAAACATAGTAAAATTAGGCTCCTCAGTTCTGCGTAAACCAGCTAAAGAAGTTGAGAAAGTTACTAAACGAATTAATAAACTAACTAAAGATATGTTAGAAACTATGTACACTAGTGACGGTGTTGGTTTAGCTGGTCCTCAGGTTGGAGTTGGTTTGCGTTTAATTGTTATTGATGTCGGAGAGGGGCCGCTAATCTTAATTAATCCTAAAATTACAGAGTATAATGGTGATATGACCGATGTTGAAGGATGTCTTAGCCTTCCTGGTGTTCTCGGTTATGTCCAAAGGCATGCTGAAGTTACGGTTGAAGGTCTTGATGAAAAGGGTCGACCTATTAGGGTTACAGGCACCGACCTTTTAGCTAGGGCTTTACAGCACGAAATAGATCATTTAGATGGTGTGCTTTTTATTGATAAAGCTAAAGGGGTTAGCGGATTAGAGGAGCTGCAAGAGGTATCCGGCCATAAGGAGGACTAACATTGAAATTAGTTTTTATGGGGACCCCGGAATTTGCTGTCCCAACTTTAGCTGCTTTAGCTCAGTCTGAACACGAAGTATTACTGGTAGTGACCCAACCGGATCGTCCTCAGGGCAGGGGTTATAAACTTCAACCACCACCGGTAAAAAAGCTGGCCCTTGAATTAGGTATACCTATTCTACAGCCCCAAAAGCTTAATGAAATCCAAGAAGATTTACAAACGCTGGCTCCAGATGCTATTATTGTAGTAGCTTTTGGTCAAAAAATTCCGAACTGGTTATTGGATTTACCTCGATTGGGCTGTATTAATCTACACCCATCCCTGCTGCCCAAATATCGGGGGGCAGCACCGATCCAAGCGGCAATTATAAATGGAGAACAAGTTACAGGTGTTTGTACTATGCAGCTTGATAAAGGCTGGGATACCGGTCCTGTTCTGCTCTGTCGGGAAGTGGCAATTGACCCTACTGAAACTGCAGGTCAACTTCATGATCGGTTAATGCTAATCGGAGCAGATTTGGTTCTAGCTACCTTAGCTGGACTAGAGCAAGGAATAGTAGTGCCAACCCCTCAAAATGATTTAGAAGCTAGTTTTGCTCCTAAATTATCTAAAGAGGCTGCCCGTATTGATTGGGCTAAATCAAGTAAAGAGATTGCCAACCAAGTTCGGGGCAACAACCCTTGGCCTGTAACCTGGTCTACCTTACAGGGTGAAACAATTAAAATTTGGCAGGCCCAGGCGTTACCGTTAACATCTTCAGGACATCAACCTGGTGAAGTAGTAGCGATAACACCTGAAGGTATAGAGGTTGCTACCGGTTCTGGCAAATTATTAATTTTAGAGTTACAGCGTTCTGGTGGTAAACCTTTGCCATGCAGTGCATTCCTCAATGGCTTTCCAATCCAAAGCGGAACTATTTTTAATTAAGGGACGTTTTGGCTGTAAATAGGAGGTTGATTTTAGATGTTTTATTGGGATCCGAGTATTATTATTTTAATTCCTGGTTTAATTTTAGCCTTTTGGGCCCAAGCTAAAGTAAATTCTACTTTTCAGCGTTATCTACGGGTTAATTCCAGGAAAGGATATAGTGGAGCCCAAGTTGCTCGTGAGCTACTAAAGGCCAATGGGGTCCATGATGTTAGTGTCGAAATGGTATCAGGCCATCTATCTGATCACTATGATCCACGTTCTAAAGTTATTCGGTTGTCACCTCAGGTCTATCAAGGTACTTCGGTGGCTGCAGTAGGGGTAGCTGCCCACGAAACAGGGCATGCTCTACAGCATAACCAGGAATATTTTCCTTTGGCTATTCGTAACTCACTAGTTCCGGTGGCAAATTTCGGCTCTAATATGGCTTTTCCTTTATTTTTCATCGGCCTGTTATTTCAGAGCAATTTTGGCTGGACTTTGATGAATTTAGGTATTTTATTATTTACGGCTGCACTGCTTTTTCAAGTAATGACTTTGCCGGTAGAATTAAACGCTAGTAACCGAGCGGTTACTATGTTAACGGGACAGGGGATTCTCGATTTAGGAGAAGAAGGGGCAGCTCGTAAAGTATTGACAGCAGCTGCTTGGACCTATGTTGCCGCTGTAGCTGTGGCAGCCCTTCAGCTGATACGGTTACTGCTACTTCGTGGTCAACGAGAAGACTAATTATGGATAACGGAAAAACAAATCCCCGTTGGTTGGCGGCTCAGATTCTGAATCAAATTATAGAAAAGGAAGCTTTTGCTGATATAGCCCTGGACAAAACGGTTAGGGAATCCTCCCTTTCCGCATTGAACAGGGCTTTTCTCACTGAATTAGTTTATGGATCAGTTAAATATTAACGTTTTCTTGATTACTTATTGGGGAAGTTTTCACGTCGTCCAATTCAAAAACTAGAGCCGAATTTACGGCATTTCTGCCGATTGGGACTCTTTCAAATCTATTTACTAGAGCATATTCCAGATCCAATTGCTGTTTATGAAACTGTTGAAGCAGCAAAAAGGATGCTACACAAAGGTTCTTTGGGCTATTTAAATGGCTTATTAAGATCAGCGGTGCGGCAAAAAGAAAATCTGGACCAACTTCTTCCGCCACCAAGTTCTGCTGACTATATCGGAGTTCGTCATTCCCACCCCCAGTGGTTAGTAGACCGGTGGATTACCCACTGGGGGCTAACCGAAACAACAGAGCTATGTGTTGCAAACAATGAAGTTCCGCCATTAACGTTGCGGACCAATACTTTAAAAGTGAGCAGAGCGGATTTACTGGCTAATCTGGCTAAGGCCGGCTTAGAAGCCGAAGCTGCAGAAATAACTAGGGATGGGGTAATTCTACGTCAAGGAACATCTATACCTCAATTAACCCCTTTACTCCAAGGGGAATGTCAGGTTCAGGATCTTGGTTCGATGTTAGTAGCTGAACTATTAGCCCCTGAACCAGGGGAAAAGGTCTTAGATGTTTGTAGCGCTCCAGGAGGAAAAAGCACTCATTTGGCTCAGTTAATGAAAAATCAGGGGCAAATTATTGCTGCAGATATTCATAAAAATAGGTTACAGCTAGTAGAAGAGAACGCACAGCGGTTAGGGGTTAATATTATTGAAACAGTAGTTCAAGATGCTTCACTACTATTTGAACACACCCAATGGCAGCAAATTTTTGACCGAGTGCTAGTTGATGCTCCCTGTACTGGATTAGGTGTCTTAAGACGAAGAGCAGATGCCCGCTGGCGGAAAAGCCCAGCAGATTTATTGGAGTTGCCGCGATTACAGAAAGCAATTTTGGCTGGTGCTGCTGGGACTGTTCGACCAGGGGGGGTATTAGTTTATAGTACTTGTTCTATTGATTCAGCAGAAAATCACGAAGTAGTTCAGTGGTTTTTAGAACACTATCCCGGTTGGCAAGTGGAAAGTTACCGCGACCAGCTCAACTTACCAGCGGAATATGGTGTTTATTTAGGAACACATGAATTTGCGCGCAGCGAATATTTATATACTTACCCACACCGTGAAGGCACAGATGGTTTTTTTGCAGCTAGATTACGACGTAGCTAAATCTAGGGAAAAACTATAATAAATGGAAATTAGCAAGGAATTAGTTCAATATCTGTAGAAAGCATGACAAGATGATTACTGGGGGGGTGCTTTCAAGGGTGATTCGGGTATTAATAGCGGATAATAATGTCGAACTTTGTGACATCCTAGCCCGCTATTTTGAGAAGCAGGATGATATTGAAGTATGCGGAATAGCCTATGATGGCGAACAGGCTCTTAATTTGATTAGTGAGAGAGAGCCGGATGTAGTTATTCTTGATATCACGATGCCAGTGTTAGATGGTCTAGCGGTATTAGAACGGTTGCCAGGACTTAACCTACCTAAACGCCCGAAAATTATTATTTTAACGGCGTTTGGCCGGGAGGATTTAGTATTAAAGTTAACCCAGTTAGGTGCGGATTATTATGTGGTTAAACCTTTTGATATGGAGGTTTTAGTTACCAGAATCCGCCAGTTTGCCAAGGACGATGAAAGTCTATTTACCACTTCGTTAGCGACTGACTTACGTTCACAGCCCAATGAAAAAGCCGACTTAATGACTATGGTTACTGAAATAATCCATGGGATGGGTGTACCAGCACATTTTAAAGGTTATAATTACCTACGCGATGCTGTAACGATGGTTTTGGAAGAGGATTTTGTAGCCGGTGGTAATTTAACTAAAGAACTGTACCCTCGGATTGCGGCTAAATATAGTACCTCTACCGGTGGAGTAGAAGCAGCTATTCGTAACGCAATTCTAACTGCTTGGGAGAACGGTGATCCGGAGTATATTTCTAAAATTGTTGGAAAAAGTGCCATATCGACTAAAGGTAAATTTCCTTCTAACTCCTTGATGATCGCAAAGATCGCTGATCAATTACGCTTAAAGATGCAAGCCGGTTAAATGATCAAGCTTATTACACTAAAAAGCCACGGTTGCAGTTAAACCGTGGCTTTTTTGTATACTTTATTGGTCGGGGCGACACGATTTGAACGTGCGGCCTTTCGGTCCCGAACCGAACGCTCTACCAAACTGAGCTACGCCCCGATGACAACAATTATAACTTGTTTTTTGCAGTTTTGTCAAAGATAATTTATAGTGAAATCCTAAGGAGGGGTAAATAATGCCGATAATAAACTCAGCGGATATTTTAGTAATTGGTGCTGGACCAGCTGGTTATACCGCTGGACTCTACGGGAGTAGGGCCGGCCGTCAAACTATATTGTTGGATAAAGGTATCGGGGGTGGCCAGTTAGCAACGACTTTTCGCATTGAAAACTATCCAGGAGTATCTGGAGGGATTAGTGGTTTTGAGCTAGCCGAAACTATGAAAGAGCAAGCCCTACACTTTGGAGCTCAAGTTGATCAGACAGAAGTATTAAGTCTTCGTAAAGAGCAGGAGTTATTTCAAGTAGAAACAACGAATGGAACTTACCAGGCTCAGACGATTATTTTGGCTACCGGAGCTTCTCCTCGTAAACTAAAGGTTCCCGGTGAGGAAGGCCTTATTGGCAAAGGGATTTCCTTTTGTGCCACTTGTGACGGTGCTTTTTTTCGGGATAAAAAAGTCGCTATAGTTGGCGGTGGAAATTCTGCGGTAGAGGAGGCTCTATTTCTAACCAGATTTGCTGCAGAAGTTGCTATTATTCATCGTCGTGATGAACTGCGGGCCGATAAAATTATTCAGGAAGAAGCTTTAGCTAATCCTAAAATTTCATTTCACTATAATTATGTTGTTACTCAGGTAATGGGGGATAATAAAGTTTCTGGTTTAATGCTACAATCTACAGTGGATCAGAGTGAAAAGTACTTACCGATAGACGGAGTTTTTGTTTATATCGGTAACATACCTAATAGCCAAATAGTAAAAGGCTTAGTTAATATGGATGAAAAAGGATTTATTATTACAGGAGAAGATTTAATGACTTCCTTACCCGGACTTTTTGCAGCCGGCGATATACGTCAAAAAGCTTTACGGCAGGTTATAACCGCTTGCGCAGATGGAGCTACCGCTGCGACCGCTGCTGATCTATACCTTTCACGGAAAGGTGTTTGATTTAATTGATATTTAACCCCAAAGAATATCCTTTAACCCAACTAAAAGAGTGGTTTAGTAAAGAACAAGAACCACCCTTTAGGGCGGTACAGCTTTTTGAATGGCTCTATAAACATCAAGTTATGGAGTATGCTCAGATGACGAATTTGCCCTTGGAGTTACGGGAGCATCTAGAAGAAGTGGCGCCACTGTTTTGGCCGGCGGTAGTACGGAAGCAAGTTTCTGCTAATGATGGTACCCATAAATTACTATTGGAGTTAATTGATGGGAACCTTATTGAAACTGTCTTTATCCCTCACGACTATGGAAATAGTGTTTGTGTTTCTAGTCAAGTAGGATGCGCTTTAGGTTGTTCTTTTTGTGCTACTGGGATTACCGGATTTATTCGCAATTTAACCGTTGCTGAGATGGTGGATCAGGTTTTGGCTTTTCAAACAAAAATTAGTAGTGTTGTTTTAATGGGCATGGGTGAACCAATGCTTAATTTGGACCGAGTGTTAACTTTTTTAGAGATTCTTCATGATCCGCGGGGTCTTAATATTGGTTACCGTCATATAACAATTTCAACGTCTGGAATACCTCGGGGTATACGACAGTTAGCTGAGACCGGTTTACCGATAACGTTAGCTATTTCCCTACATGCTCCTAATGATGATATTCGGTCTAAGCTAATGCCGATTAACCATAAGTATCCTATTGCTACAGTATTAGAGGCGGCAGATTACTATGCTCAGTTGACCGGACGTAGGTATACCCTAGAATACGCTTTAATTGGGGAGCTTAATGATTCGGTATATCTAGCCCGAGATTTGGCTCGATTATTAAGCGGTCGGCTTTGCCATGTTAATCTTATCCCCCTCAATCCGGTGGCAGAAAA
Organism: Firmicutes bacterium UBA5301; assembly: GCA_002408345.1. Lineage (GTDB taxonomy): Bacteria > Bacillota > UBA5301 > UBA5301 > UBA5301 > UBA5301. The sequence goes on from DHRX01000130.1 coordinate 10,234, forward strand.
TAACTTTAAGAGGAGTGCGGCTAAAAAAATAGAAGACTTCATGATAGTATTAGAATCTGCAGGTATTCCTGTAACTTTGCGCCGTGAAATGGGTTCGGATATTGATGCTGCATGCGGCCAATTACGTTCCCGAGCTCAACACAGCTTAGTAACTAAGGAGTGAAATTTAATTGCGAGTTGGCGCATATAGCTATATAGGAGGGACCCGAGGGGAAAATCAAGACCGCTATGGTATAGGCCCTAATTTTTGGGCGATAGCCGATGGTATGGGCGGTTGTAACGGGGGTTCCCAAGCTGCTGACACTGCAATTCAAGTAATTAGTGATTTCCCTTATGATCGCCAAACGCCTGTTGAGTCTCTGCAACAGGCGTTACAGGAAGCAAATCGCCATGTTTATGACCAAGGTACTTCTAGCCAGTCCTTGCGAGGAATGGGTACTACACTAACTGTAGGTTACTTAGTAGATAATGTACTATATATTGGTCATGTTGGTGATAGTAGGATTTATTTAATTCGGGATCATACCATTCGTCAATTAACCCAAGATCATTCTTTTGTTGGTGAATTATTACGAGACGGGGCTATCTCCGCTGATGAGGCCCTACACCATCCCAATCGTAATATATTGACTAGAGCTATTGGGGTAGCTCCAGAAATAACGATTGACATATCGCAAGAAAAAATTGCTCTTGATGATATTTTAGTTTTATGTACAGACGGGGTTTGTGGTGTATTAACAGATGAAGATATCCTCGAAATTGTCGAAGCTAACCCTGAGCCTAATCAAGCAGCAAAAACGCTTTGTCATGAAGCTGATCGGCGGGGGGGAACCGATAATGCGACGGCTATCGTTATTTGTTTTTTACCTCCCCAGAGCAATGGGCTTGACCAGATGGAGTTCGGACTAGAAAATAGAGTGGAATCTGAATTAACATTAGTATAATCTAAGGGTAGATATTGCAAAAGGATTGAAATTATGGATTTACATGTTGGACAGACTCTAGGTGGTCGATACGAGATAATTGATCTCATTGGCGAGGGTGGCATGGCTCTAGTTTATAAAGCCAATGACCGCCTGCTTAATCGTATTGTGGCTGTGAAAGTTTTGCGGCCGCAATTTGCTGTTGACTTACAGTTTGTGGAACGGTTTCGTAGAGAGGCCCAAGCTGCAGCTAGCTTATCCCATCCCAATATTGTTAATATTTACGATGTCGGACAAGATGATAAAACTCATTTTATTATCATGGAGTATGTCGAGGGGAAAAACTTAAAAGATATTATTATAGAGTCGGCCCCTTTACCGGTTGATCAAGTGGTTAATATTGGTATTCAAATTTGTCGAGGGTTAGAGCATGCCCATGCCAAAAATCTTATCCACCGGGATATTAAACCCCACAATATTTTAATTACAGCTGATGGGGTTGTTAAAGTAACTGATTTTGGGATTGCCCGGGCTGTTAGCTCTAGTTCTCTTACTGATACCGGTACTATTATTGGCTCTGTTCACTACTCGTCGCCTGAACAGGCTAAAGGGACTTTTGTTGGCCCCCAATCAGATCTGTATTCTCTAGGGATAGTTCTTTATGAACTATTGACTAAGAAAGTTCCTTATACCGGTGATAGTCCTATTGCGATTGCGATTAAACATACACAAGAGGGTATTCCCAGTGTACGTATGGAAAACCCCAGAGTTCCACTTTATTTTGAGCGGATTATTCAAAAGGCTATGGCTAAAAATTTAGCCGATCGCTACCGGTCCGCCGGGGAAATTAGGCAAGATCTAGAACGAGTTCTTCGTAGTGAGCAAAGTTTTGTAAAAGAAACTCCAGCAGATCAAAGTTTAGAGGAAACCAAAGTTTTACGTCGTTCGTTACCTCGAGACGAGGAGGATCAAAAAGTGAATTCGGGTTCGCTTATAAAAAAACTTTTGTTGGCTTTACTTTTCTTAGCTATCGCTGGCCTAACTTTTATTTTTGTTATTCTGCCTACTTTTGTAAATGTAGAAGAGGTTATGGTACCCCGTTTAGTTGGTTTAAGCCTACCAGAGGCAGAACAAACTTTAGCCCGGATTGGTATTTCTCTCGAGGTACAACGGAAACTTTATGATAGCCAGGTTCCTCAGAACCATATCATTGATCAAGACCCTCGTCCTAATCGATGGATGAAGGTGAATCGTAAGGTTAAAGTTATTGTTAGTTTAGGGCCTGAATTGTCGACTGTACCGGATTTAATCGGTTTAACTGCTAGAGAAGCACAAGTGGCCATAAGTGATGCTGGTTTAATGCTTGGGACACAACAAACCGGATTTAGTGATCAGGTACCAGAAGGTCGAGTTATGCTTCAAGATCCTTCACCATTTGCTAAGGTTAGTAAAGGATCTAAAGTTCAGTTAACTTTTAGTAAAGGGCCAACTCCTGATTTAGTTACTGTACCTGATTGTATCGGTTTACATATTGATCAGGCTCTTACAAAATTACAGTCGGCTGGTCTAGTACCGGGTCGAATAATTAAAGATCTACGAGGTGGACTTGGGCTGCCTCCAGGAACTGTGTTGGACCAAAACCCACCGTTAGGGGTATCAGTCGCTCCAGGTTCCAGTGTGGATCTAGTTGTTAGTCCAGAACCTATTGTTGAACCAGAAGTACCGGTGCAGGAACCTTCATCTCCAGAACCAGGACCGGTTCCAGAGCCAGAACCTACTCCTGAGCCAGGACCAGAGCCTGCTCCTGACCTGACTAAACCTCAGACCGAGCCGGTAGAAAGTCCTTTTGGGGAGGTTAAACGGGCCGAAGTGCAGATTTTAGTGCCCCCTGGTCCAGTTAAGCAGTTAGTGCAAATTATCTTAATTGATGATTATCCTGCCCGTGAGGTTTATAGTAAACTTCATGCTCCTGGTGAGCGAATAGTCCAGGTAGTAGAAGGGCATGGTTCAGTAGTTAAGTTACAGGTTTATATCGATGGGGTTATGTATAAAGAACAAACTTTTAAGGATTAAGGAGAAAGAATGTCTTTGCCCAAGACGGGAGTTGTCGTAAAGACCTATGGTGGTTTCTGTTATATTGCTGAGAAAGATAATTCTACAGAACATTCACAGTTGATTGAAGCTACCTTACGGGGACGATTAAAGTTAGAACAATCTAAGTTACCACCGGTTATCGTTGGTGATATAGTTGAGTACGAATTTATTAAATCAAGCCCTGTAATAACTAAGGTGTATCCACGGAAAACAAAACTTTTTCGTCCTCCGGTAGCCAACATTAATCAGGTCGTTTTGGTTGCTGCTGCGGGTTCCCCGCCACCGGATTTGTTGTTACTAGATAAAATTCTAGTTCAAGCCGAAGCGAATGGCATAGATGTTTTAGTGGTCATTAATAAAGTGGATAAAGCCCAAGAAAAAGTGCTTACTGAATTGCAGGAGCACTTTAGTAGTACCGATTATTCTGTAATTTGCTCCAGTGCGATTAAAGGGATAGGTTTGGACAAGCTAGCTCAAGCCTTAGTAGGACGGTTTAGTGTTTTAGCCGGGCCTTCTGGGGTCGGTAAATCGTCACTAATTAAGGGTTTAGTCCCTGACTATCAAGGTAAGGTTCAATCGGTCAGCGCTAAAACTGAGCGTGGGAGACATACCACTAGACATGTTGAATTATTAAGTTTGCCTTTAGGTGGTTATTTGGCTGACACACCAGGTTTTAGTCAAATTAGTGTCGCTGGGATTGATGTGCAACAACTCCCAGGCTATTTCCCTGAGTTCAACCAATTCAGTCGAAAATGTCGTTTTACTAGCTGTTTACACGGCCCTGAACCGGGATGTAAGGTCAAGGAAGCGTTAGAAAATGGCATGATCAGCCGAACCCGTTATGCTAATTACTGCCAAATTCTTGCTGAAATTAAAGCTCTGAAAAAATGGTAGGAAGGTGTCCTGTATTGACTAAAGTTGCGCCCTCAATTTTATCTGCTAACTTTGCTGATTTAGGTAATCAAATTGCTCTATGCTCAAACGCGGATTTTCTACATGTTGATGTTATGGATGGCCGTTATGTGGCTAATATTACTGTAGGACCAGTAGTTGTTAAAGATATCAAAGCTGTAAGCGCTTTGCCGCTTGATGTTCATTTAATGATTGTTGAGCCAGAGAAGTTTATTGATGAATTTGTTGCTGCTGGAGCTGACATAGTTACTGTTCATGTAGAGGCTTGTCCTCATATTCATCGGACGTTATCTTTAATTAAAAAAGCTGGTGTAAAAGCTGGAGTAGCTTTAAACCCGACGACATCAATTGATTTTCTTCCTTACGTTTTAGATTTACTAGATTTAGTCCTATTAATGACCGTTAATCCTGGTTTTGGGGGACAACAGTTTATCACTCCAACCCTACCCAAGATTCAGGCAACTAAAGAATTGCTACTTACCGCCGACCACGAAATTCTCTTGGAAGTAGACGGTGGAATTAATTTAGAGACAGCCCGGAAAGTGGTAACTGCAGGAGCTGATGTATTGGTTGCAGGTTCATCTATTTTTTCTGCTACTGATATTCCCGGTACTATCGCTAGTTTGCAACAAATATCACCTTAATTGATTAGAAAAAGGTGTACTAATTAACTCTACTTTAGTTTCGGTCTTTCCTCTAACCTGGAGATACGAAGTTATCTGCACTGGCACGGTAATTAATGCTATTTGCCAAGGCCTAATCAGTACTCTCGGCGCAAAACGTTCTTCTTGTTCTTTTAAGCGTAACGCTTTACTTTGCTTTATTTCAGCGATAGCTTCTGGGTTTTTCCAGCCTTCTTCAGTAGTTAGTTGGTCAAAGAAATCCACTAAATCACTTTGCTCCTTAGCTAATCTTTCTAAGGCCTCTTTGCTCCAACTCTGATCACAAGCAGCTACTTGCATGATGATTTCTTTCTCCAGGGCCTGATACGAATGTTTCAGGCTACATTGGGCTTTTTCCAAAAGAGCAGCTTCTTTGGCACTAAATTTTTGTAAATAGGGTAGTAGCTGTTTCCAATTAAAACTAGAGACACTTCCGGTAACACGATTGATACAGACGCTATGTAATTCTTCCCAACGGCGATTACCTTGGAAGACAATTGAAAAGGTTATAGCTAAATACGGTTGGTAAATTAGGTTAGATCCTAATTTGTAGTAGCGTTGAGCGGTAATAACTTTTGATTTATCAATAGCATCAGGGGAGATTGCTACTTGAGTAAATTGTCCTCTACTAAGCAGTTGTTGGATGATATAGTGTAAACGATAACTACCCATAGTAACTAGTTCAGCCCCGGTATTGTTAAGTAAATCTTCATCTTTAAAGACAAATAACAAGGTTTGCTCACGAGCCCAGGGGCCATCTAGTTTTTTAGCGGTGTTATCATCTAAATAGACTTCTAAGGCAGGACCGATAGTACGTAGTTTTCCCCCAATAAGTTCATAAAAAGTGGCTACAAAAGCAGCTATATCTAAAGTAGAATCAATTAAATTAGGGATTCCCATGCGTTTTCTGCCCACTCTTTCCTCTTTAGTAAGAGTTCTTGTCCTAAATTTTCAAAATTAGCTTCCAGTTCGTTTTCATCTCGCGCCTGTATTATAGCCTGATATAGTTGGCTTTCGAAGGAGCCCTCTTGAGTACCAAAAAGAGCTTCTAGTTCGCCAATGACTAAATTAAACATATTTATTTTTTCGTGTAACAAATTTAGAAGATGATTTTCTATTGTTCCTTGTGTGGAAAGGTTGTAGATATGAACATCTCTAGTTTGGCCTAAACGGTGAATACGACCGATTCTTTGTTCTAATCGCATCGGATTCCAGGGTAAATCGTAGTTAATCATAGCGTTGCAAAACTGGAAATTGAGCCCCTCACCACCAGACTCAGTACTGACCATCACTTGAGCATTATGCTGAAAAAGGTGACAGGTCCATTGTTTTCTGCCTGCCGATAATGATCCATCAAAGCCGACGACTGTTAAGCCGGCCTGGCTTAAAAACTGTAATAGATACTGAAGAGTAGCTCGGTATTCAGTAAAGATAATTACTTTGTCTTGGTGAGATTTAATTAATTCTAAACAAGTTTGGGCTTTAGTAGGGGTTGTAATTGCTACAGCCTTCTCCAATAGTGCAAATAGTGATACCTGATCATTAGGTTCAGCTTTTTGATGCATTTTAGCTAAGGTGTATGCTACCGCCATTGGACTAGAGCAGACTTCTCTTTGTAGCGTAATCAGAGGTAAGCCGATCTCAAAACCTAATCTCCGGGTTTTATCCCGTAGAAAGTTGGTAACACCCTGATAGAGAGCTCTTTCTCCAGAGGAAAGTTCGACCGCAATAGAATGAATGATTCTTTTAGGTAAGTTAATATTAACATCTGATCGGCGGTTGCGAATCATTACTTCGCTTAAAAGATGGCGCAAGGCTTCCGAGTTTTTCGGTTGGCGTTCGCTAACGACATAACGTTTTTTAAATTCCCGATAAGTCCCTAATTGGCCTGGTTTTAATAGCGTTATTAAATTATATAGTTCTTTTAGGTTGTTTTGAACCGGAGTTGCAGTTAATAGTAGAAGGTATTTAGAGCTAAGGGCATTGACTAATTGCCAATTTTTTGTCCGTTCATTTTTTAATTTGTGAGCCTCATCAATAATAATTAAGTCGTATTTGTGCTTAAGTAAGTACTGTTGGTTAGTTGGTTGTTTAGCAAAATCCAGAGAAGATATAATTAAGTTATGGGTAGACCAATCCCACTTTTTTCGGGCTACCCAAGCGAGAATATCAAATTTATCTCGGAGCTCTTGTTGCCATTGCCGACAAAGGGAAGCTGGAGTAAGGATAAGAACTCTGCGGACCTGTTTACGCAGTAAATACTCTTTGAGGATTAATCCGGCCTCAATGGTTTTACCTAATCCAACTTCGTCAGCGAGGATCGCCCTACCGTGTAGTTCATAAATGACCCTGGTAGCCGTTTCCAATTGATGCTGGTAATATTGAACGCCGCTCCGACGCCAAATATCACGCAAGTGTTCTAAAGCTAGCAGTTTGTGGTGCGTAGATTGTAAACTTAATTCCTGTGCCCACTGAGCCAGGGAAAACCATTCCCAGCTATCAGCAGTATTCTTACGTAGAGTTTGTCGGAACTCTTTATATCCTGATTGATAAATTAGGATTGGAAAAGGTAATTCTTTAGTTTCAGGGGTTTGAACTACCTGGTAGAAATTATAGTCATCTTTAGGGTCGGTGGTAAAACGTTTAGGACCACCAACCCCTCGTAAAAGCGGAGTTGTTATGATGATTTCCAACGATCAACCTCCTCACAAATATTATCTTTTCCCAGATAGAAGGGGTCTTATGATTTTCTGTTACTTGAGATAAACAAGAGGAGTTCTCAGATAAGGTATGGAATTAGCATTAGATATAACTGAGGTGGAATATGGAACAAATTCAAGGTTTAGTCATGGTATATACGGGCTCCGGAAAAGGCAAGACTACAGCGGCTTTAGGTTTAGCTCTCCGGCAAATCGGCCATGGCGGACGAGTTTTATTCCTCCAATTTCTAAAGGCTCCCCAGCAATCTGGAGAATATCAGGCTGCAGTTAAATTTCTACCAAATCTAGAAATAGTCTCCTGTGGCCGTAAAGGTTTTATTTACTCTATACCGACAGCTGAAGATAGACGTTTAGCTACTGCGGCTTTGATTAAAGCTGAAGAGGCTTTAAGTTCCCAAGCCTATAGTATGTTAGTTTTGGATGAAGTTCATGTTGCTCTAGAACTGGGACTTATTTCTCTCGATGATTTAATGCGGTTAATCGCAATTCGCCAAAGTACTCATCTAGTTTTAACTGGACGTAATGCTCCAGCGGAGGTTATTCAAACCGCTAATATTGTTTCCGAAGTACAGGAGATTAAACACGATTATCAGGTTGGTCGGCAGGCTACTGCTGGTATAGAGTACTAAGCAATTCCAAGGGGTTGGCACGAATTAACGTACATATTGTTACTATGGGTTGTGCAAAAAACAGTGTGGATTCAGAAAACATGGCTGGATATCTTCGCCAAGGCGGTCATCGGATTGTAGCTCATGTTAACGAAGCTGATGCGGTAATTATTAATACCTGTGGTTTTATTCAACCGGCGGTAGAGGAGAACATTGAAACCATTCTCGAACTGGCCCATCATAAAAATGAAGGGCATATTCGTTTGCTGCTAGTTACCGGGTGTCTTACCCAAAGATATCAAACCGAATTAGTTGAGGAGTTGCCGGAAGTTGATGCTTTTATTGGTACCGGTGACTACCACCGCATCGCTCAAATATTAGCTACAATTAGTGTCGGTGAGCGCTATTGCTCTTTTAACGAAGAGCTGACTCTACCAGAACAGCTACCACGGGTCCGTTTAGCTAAGGGGCCGTCTGCTTATGTTAAAATAGCTGAAGGGTGTCCTCGTTCTTGTAGTTATTGTATTATCCCCCAAATTAGAGGGCGACTCCGGAGTCGTTCTGTAGACTCTATTATTCAGGAAGTCGTAGACCTAACTGAGCAAGGGGTTAAGGAGATAGTATTGGTAGCTCAAGATACTACCGCCTATGGGTTGGACTTGCAAAAGGAACCTTTATTCCCCCTGTTATTAAATGAGTTGGCGGCTATTGAGGGTTTGCACTGGATTCGGTTTCTTTATGCTTACCCTGAACTGATTAATCTGCCCTTGTTAGAGGTGATGGCTAGTCAGCCCAAAATTTGTGCTTATCTAGATTTACCTCTGCAACATGTTTCTCAACGAATTTTAAAGAGTATGGGCCGCAAAGGTTCAGCGGATGAATATATTAATTTAATCCGGACTATTCGCCAATACTTGCCTGAAGTAGCTCTACGCAGTACATTTATTCTTGGCTACCCTGATGAAACAGATAATGAATTTACCCAACTGCTTGAATTTATTGATACTGTTAAGTTCGACAATTTAGCCGCTTTTCTCTTTTATCCAGAAAAAGGGGCTCGAGCCGCCGAAATGCCTAACCAGGTAAGCTTAGAAGTGGCTAGAGAGCGTTTCCGCAAGTTAACAGATTTACAAGAAGTTATTTCTAGTGAACTTGCCCAACAACGTATAGGTACGACTACTGAAGTATTAGTGGAAACCGTTAACGTTGCGGAGTACAGTTTTAGTGGGCGGAGCTATCGGGAGGCTCCAGAAATCGATGCTTTGATTATATGTCACCAGTCACCGGAGCAGAAACTCCCCCGAGTTGGCGAATTTATTCCGGTTCGAATAATGGCAGCAGATAGTCAGGTATTATTAGGCCAGCAGGTAAAGGGGGTGTAATGATGACTATCGCAACAGTAGTAACAACTATTCGGATCTTATTGGTTCCAGTCTTTATGGCATTGTTACTAGTTAAAATCCCATACGGTGTTTTTTGGGCCGCAGCAGTCTTTGTTTTAGCAGCGGCGACTGATGGCCTCGATGGTTACCTAGCTAGGAGTAGGAATGAGGTAACTAAATTAGGTATACTACTTGACCCATTAGCCGATAAGCTTTTGATTTCTGCTGCTTTAGTTTCACTGGTACAGTTAGGCCGTATTTCTGCATGGGTTGCCATGTTAATTATAGGGCGGGAATTTGCAGTTACTGGATTACGGTTAATCGCAGCTGGAGAAGGCTTAGTAATCCCAGCCAGCAAATTAGGAAAATTAAAGACTATCTCCCAGATTGTCGCTGTAGTCGCTGTATTGATCAGTTTCCCAGGCGATCAGATTTTATTATGGATCGCTGTGGCTATCACCATTTGGTCGGGAATTGACTACTTTGCTAAAGCTTCTGAAGTACTTAAGTTAACTAAATAAGCGAACCCAAATTATCCAACAAAAGCCGCTATTCCCTAGTATTACTGGGGGGTAGCGGCCTTTTTTTCTCTCTGCCTATGCTATAATTGTCACTGAGACAATTATTTTGGCTGGGGCCTAGGGGGGAGGAAGAAAATGCCGAAACGTCTACAGCAAATAATTTGGGCGTTGGCTGCTTTTTTGGTGGTAGCTGGCCTCTTATTTTTGGGGAACTGGTTTTATCAAGAATGGCAGATTAACAAGCCGGTAGTGCAAAAAATTAGTGCTGTATCCGGCGTTGTCCAGGTAGAAATAGAAGCTAACCAGGGACAACCTCTCTTGCAAATTCGGCTTAAGCCGGACTCAGAGTTAACTCTAGTTTGGCCCAAAGTTCTTAAAATTTTAACTGAAATTCCAGGGGGAGTCCAGGCCTTTACAGTTCAGATAACAGGGTTGAATCAGCCGACAGCTAAGATTGAAGAAGCTAATGCTCAACTTCAATTTGCACTCTATGAATCCTTGGCGACCGGAAACTATACTCAGATACCTGTTGCGCTCCTAAAAATACAGGAGCAGTTTGGAGTTAGGGGAAAGGCATACCTTAAAGAAGGTTATTTGCTAATAACGTTACAGGACAATGAAGTTGCTTCATACCAAGTAGTAGAGTTACCTAATTTAGAGACAAACCCTATTAAACAAGGGGTGTAGGGGGTGAAAACCTAATGATTTTCTCAATAATAGCAGGTTCATATATAGCTATCCTAGCTTTTCTCGGTTTTAAAGGCTATGACATTACTACCTTAATTTTATTAGCTGCAGTTGCAGGGGTGATGTACTTAATCCTTAACAAAGAGCTACCTGGTATTGGCGCAAAAAAACGTTTTGAACTAGTTAATGGCAGCGGTGTAAAAGTAAGTAGACCAGTTAGTTTTGATGATATTGGTGGTCAGGAAGCGGCTAAAAGAGAGTTTCAAGAAGCTTTGGAGTTTATTAAAAATGAAGAGCAGGTTAAAAAGTTGGGAATTCGCCCTCTAAAGGGGATTCTGTTAACAGGTCCACCTGGTACCGGTAAAACCTTATTGGCCAAAGCAGGTGCCCATTATACCGGCTCAACATTTATCTCGACATCGGGTAGTGAATTTGTAGAAATGTATGCTGGGGTTGGTGCTCAGCGGGTACGTAAATTATTTCAAGAAGCGAGAGAAACGGCTCGGCAGAGAAATCAAAAAAGTGCGGTAATATTTATTGATGAGGTTGAAGTGCTCGGAGCTAAAAGGGGCCAGAATACTAATCATCACGAATATGATCAAACATTGAACCAGCTTTTAGTGGAAATGGATGGTCTCAATGTACAGGATGACGTTCGAATCCTGGTGTTAGGGGCTACTAACCGTCCTGATTTACTAGACGAAGCGCTAATGCGCCCAGGGCGTTTTGACCGAGTTGTTCGTATGGATTTACCAGATAAGCAGGGCAGAGTACAGATACTCCAAATTCATACTGCTGGTAAACCTATAGATAAAACTGTTGATATTGAAAAACTAGCTAAGGAAACTTTTGGTTTTAGTGGTGCTCATTTAGAAAGTTTAGTTAATGAAGCTGCTATCCTCGCTTTGCGGGAAGGGGCTAGCACTATTGGCTTACAACATTTTCGGGAAGCAATAGACAAGGTAATGCTCGGGGAGAAATTGGATCGACGGCCTAACGCTACTGAACTGCGAAGAATTGCTATCCACGAGGTTGGCCATGCTTTGGCCAGTGAGTTAGCTCGCTCTGGTTCTGTTTCTTCGGTAACGATTACATCGCGGGGGAAGGCTTTAGGTTATATGCGTCAATCTCCACAGGATGATCAGTACCTTTGGACCCAAGAAGACTTACAGAAACAGATTAGAATTGCTTTAGCCGGTGCAGAAGCTGAAGAAATTTGCCTCGGTACTAGAAGTACTGGGTGCCAGAATGATTTACAACAAGCGGTCAAACTAGCCAAGCAGATAATTGCTAGCGGTATGTCTGAGTTAAACACGGTTAGTATAGAGGATCTACCAGAATCAGTTGTTTTTCGTACGGTTCAAAAGATAATTGAGTCTGAAGCTAAGGTGTTACATGCTTTACTAACTGAACGGAAAGAGATATTACTCGCTTGTGCTGAACATTTACTAGATCAGGAAAAACTTGATGGTGAATTCATTAGAGAAAGGTTGGCAGCTGAGGAAGCGGCATAAACGCTATGGACAAGGAGGTTACATCAATGGATTTACTGCCGAAACTGGCTCAAAAAGTAGGCGATTGTTTAATTACGGTAGGAGCTACTTTGGTTACAGCAGAATCCTGCACAGGAGGATTGCTCGGTAGTGTTATTACAGATATCCCTGGTAGTTCAGCCTATTATCGTGGTGGTGTTATTAGCTATAGTAATGAACTGAAAATTCAGTTGCTTGGCGTTGAGACTTATTGCCTAGAGCGGTTTGGCGCAGTCAGCCAAGAAACAGTAACCCAGATGGCTGAAGGTATCCGTAAGCAAACTGGAGCTACTTATGCTCTGGCAACTTCAGGAATTGCTGGTCCCGGCGGAGGAACAGCAACAAAGCCGGTAGGTTTAGTTTATATAGGTTTAGCTGGTCCTAGAGGAACAAGAACTAGCGAAAACCGCTTTTCCGGGTGCCGCAGAGAAATTAAAGTCCAAACCGTTCAGGCTGCTTTAGAGATGCTTATTGACCTATTTAGCTAGTACATTTAAAAGGGGGAGGAGTATGCTACGGTGGTTTCGCCTGATTATACCGGTGCTTGCTGCTTTATTTCTAAGTATAATAGCGGTCAACTATTTTTCCACGGTAACCATACCGATGCCCCCTTTTAATACTGAAGTTAGCCTGCGGATCGGCTTCAGAGAAGGGGGAACCCAGATCGAACTTCCCCTAGTTGGCGCTATTGAAGCTCAGACCCATCGGGGTCCGGTTGGTTTTTATATTCAGCTAAATGCCGTTGATTTTCAAGCTCTGCAAGATCTATTGAATCAAGAAAAACCACAAGAATTATTAGTCACCAACTTACGGGCTCAAAGCCCGGAGATACTCCGCTTTCTTTTACGCCATCTCTTAATTGTTTCTGCAATTGGCGGGGCTTTAGGTTACTTGCTTTTAGGACCCAGAAGGTGGAGAAGTATAGTAGTTGGCTCTCTTATCGGTTTAGTCTTCGCTTCTGGATTAGTTTACTCTGTTTATCATGAATTTGATTTAGCGGCTTTAGAAAAGCCTAGGTTTACTGGGGCTATGGAATACGCGCCCTGGATGATTTCTTTTGTACAACGGTCTTTAGACGATATTGAAGAGTGGGGAGAAAAATTAGGGTTAATGGCTGGTAGTATTCAAAAATTATCCCAACAAGCCCAGGCTGCTTCGGCACTCCTTCGGGCAGAGGAGTTGCAACCTACGGATTTAGTAATTCTCCACGTTAGTGATATCCATAATAATCCGGCTAGTTACCGGATGGTACAGGGGATTATCGAACAGTTTCCTGTAGACTTGGTGGTGGATTCTGGAGATATTTCTGATTTCGGTAGTGCACCAGAAGCCGAGCAGCTTCAAGCTATCGCCGATCTTCCAGTTCCTTACCTCTGGGTAGCTGGAAATCACGATTCCCCTGAAATAATTCGAGCGATGAGGAAGTTACCTAATGTTCAAATTTTAGACGGGACTTTAGCTATTAAAGGGTTACAGATCGCCGGCTGGCCTGATCCTGCAGCGGTTTCTAATGAAATAAACTCTAGCTTAGAAGAGCTAGATGATTTTGCAGATGATATCATTCTAAAGCTAGAAGAGGCTGAGGCGGATGTGGTTATCGTGCATAATCATCGGGTCGCAGAAAAGTTACTTGGTAAAGCTCCAGTAATTCTAACCGGACACAGTCATCAGCCTGACTGGAAAGAAGAAAACTTTTCGGTTTTAAGTAATGCCGGTTCTACTGGTGCTGAAGGGTTACGGGGGCTTCAGAAAAAGGAAAACAGCCCGTATACAGCTGTGCTTTTATACTTCAAATTAACCGAAGAGAACCGGTATTACCTGGCCTTTCTTGATTACTTAGAATTATCTGCTGACGGTACCGGTTTTAGTTTAGACCGGAAGGCTCCAAAAGGAAATAGTAGCTCTATGCCGAATTCTACTGATAACAGAGGGCAAAGTTGAGGTTACAAAGAGCAAATTGGCAACCATCAGAAGCTTTATCGCGATTAACCTACCAGCTCCCGCCAAAAGGTCTCTGGCTGCTGCTTCTGTCCTATGGTCTGGCTTAGATTCTAAGGTTAAGCTGGTTCAGCCGAACCAATTCCATTTGACGTTGGCTTTTTTAGGTAGTGTGGCTAAAATAGAGCTTCCTAAAATAGCAGAGGCAACTGCTAAGGAGATAGCAGATTTGCCTCCTTTTAGCGTGGAAATAACCGGTTTCGGAGGTTTCCCTAACCTACATCGTGCTCGGGTAGTTTGGCTAGGGGTAGGTGCTGGAGAACCGATTTTGCAACAGCTTTACCAGCGAGTATGGACAGCGTTGACTCAATTGGGGTTTAGAACTGCAGAAGAGTATCATCCCCACTTAACAGTAGCCCGGATAAAAAGAGATCAGGACCCTCTAGATATAACCAAACTAGGTTCTGATCTGCAAACCAAAAAGTGGTTGCAGTTTCCGGTTACAGAAGTTTCTTTGATGCAAAGTGATCTTTCCCGCAAAGGTGCCATTTATACCGAGTTATTGGCGCTGCCCCTGTCAGGAAAATAGAGAGAGGAGGCTTGTAATGTCGAGCATTGATGCTCAGAAAGAAAAAGCATTAGAAGTTGCTATAAGCCAAATTGAACGACAGTTCGGTAAAGGTTCAATTATGAAGTTAGGGAGCGAATCATCCCTATTAAGTGTGGAAGCTATTCCCACAGGAGCCCTTAATTTAGATTTAGCATTAGGTGTCGGAGGGGTTCCCCGAGGTAGAGTAGTGGAGATTTTTGGGCCAGAATCTTCAGGTAAAACAACTGTGGCTTTACATATAATTGCCGAGGCCCAAAAGCTTGGTGGCATCGCAGCTTTTATTGATGCGGAACACGCTCTTTCCCCTGATTATGCCCAGCGGTTAGGGGTTGACTTAGAGGAATTATTAATATCCCAACCCGATACTGGAGAACAGGCTTTAGAGATTGCGGAAGCATTAGTCCGCAGTGGTGCTATCGATGTTATTGTAGTAGACTCGGTAGCAGCTTTGGTGCCACGTGCTGAA
>DHRX01000170.1:0-229 GCA_002408345.1 Firmicutes bacterium UBA5301
TATTCAGAAATTGCTCTACTTCCATGCTCTACTCTAACTAAATATCCTTGGGGTCCTAGGGATTCTTCAATATAATTGGCTACAATTTCCCGTACTTCTCCAGCAGCCATAGCCCTTATCTCTTCACCGCTTTGTACTAATAAATCTAGACCATCATGAAAAAACCAATCCCCAAATTGCAGATGTTTTTGCCAACCCAGGCCATGGAGTAATTCGCCGTACACAGGTC
>DHRX01000170.1:519-7230 GCA_002408345.1 Firmicutes bacterium UBA5301
CCAACCATTAACCCCAATACTACTAGGGTTAGCAATAGTACATTTAGGGAAAAACTGCTAACATTAAACCGGCTCTGTAAGTGCTTTGGTTTATAAATAAAAGCCTGGAGCACCCGTAAAGGTTTTTTGATCTCCATAATCACACATCACCCCCGGGTTAGTTTTTCCAGGCTCGTCCCAATTATGTATAGATTTTGCTCAAAATCTAAGGTCTGCAAATAATTCTAGGTTAATACCGGTATAAAAATGGGTCAATATTTCCTGATATCCTTTCCCCTGCTGAGCCAAAGCGTTAGCCCCATATTGACACATCCCTACACCATGGCCATTACCTATAGTACTAAAAGTCACCTGGTTTCCCTCCACACGCCAAGTAAAATTAGTGGATTTAAGCCCAAGCAAACTACGAAAATCGATTCCACGAATTATTTGCCCATCTAAAGCTAGAGAGACAACCCTCCCTGTCCGTGACCTTTCTAGAACAGTTAATCCCATATTTTGTTGACTTGTACTAACCGAAATAACCTCACCGGGGACCAGTTGCCCGGCGTGGGCCAGGCTAGTCGGGTTAAGCTGTACCCCTAATAAACCGGAAAGTTCAGATAAACCGATTGATTTTTGGTCTAAACCCCGCTGCGAACCGGGTAAATCTGTTTTTACTGAACGCAAATAAGGAATATAATTACCCCAGACTTTCTCAGAATCCTCAGTAATCCCACCCGAATTAGCATGGTAGATAGCATCAATGGGCTTACCATTATAGGTGGCTACAATACCTTTAGTCTCTTCTACCGCTCTATCTATTTTGGCGAGAATACGTAAGTTACTAAAAAAACCGTATTTTGATTTAAGATCAGCAAAAGAAATCCAAGCCTGGCCATGTCGAAAGTCTGTACAAATATCGGCACCAGGGTGTTCAGTACAACCAGGGCCACCATAAGCACGGATTTTCCGAACAGCATAAGTCCGAGCAGCTACCGCCTGGGCTTTAAGAGCTTCCAACTCAAAATAGGCCGGCATTTCAGCCGCCACAACCCCCTTGATATATTCCTCCAAGTCCATTTCTGTTAGCCCTACTCCCTCTACATAAACGAGAATAGGCTGAATAGCCTGGGGGGCCTCGTGGGGACGACCCCATATGCTCCAGCCTAAAGTAAGTAGAATCGGCCCCACTAATACACAAATTAGTACCGCTAAAAGGATCCTAAACAAATTAAAGCGCATACACATTTTCCCCTTTGCGCTGACAATACGTCAGATATATATGCGCTACTAGGGGAATTATGCGGTTACTCGTCGTCTTCTTCCACCGGTCTCCTTATAACTTGAGCACCTATAGAGCTAAGGTTAGAGGCTAAACCAGAGTACCCTCGATCTAGATGATGTAAACCGCTAATCTGGGTCTTCCCGACAGCCGCTAGTCCTGCTACAACTAAAGCTGCACCACCCCTTAAATCTGGTGCGGTCACCCTAGCCCCTGTCAATTCAGAAACTCCACAAACTAAGGCCACGTTACCCTGAACTTTAATATCCGCACCCATACGAAGTAGTTCGTTAACATAGCGGAACCGATTTTCAAAAACGGTTTCCCTAATTATCGCTACCCCCCGGGCCCGACTATTTAATGCCGCAAATATCGGTTGTAAATCCGTAGGGAAACCAGGGTAAGGTAGGGTCATTAGGTCTACACTTTCTAACGGTTTGTCCCGTATTATCTGGAGCGTTGACCCTTCCGAATAAACTTCAGCTCCAGCCTCCTGTAATTTGCTAATTACTGGAGTCAAGTGCTCGGCTCGAACATTACGAAGAGTAACATCGCCCCCAGCTGTAGCTACAGCCGCCAGATAAGTACCGGCTTCAATACGATCAGGGATAATTGTATAGTACTGGTTACCGCCTATAGCGTCGACCCCGATAATTTCAATCTGGGCGGTCCCAGCCCCCTTAATTTTTGCCCCTAAAGAATTTAGAAAACCGGCTAAATCCACTATTTCCGGTTCTCGGGCACAGTTACTTAACACTGTTCTGCCCGGGGTTAAACAGGCTGCCATAATTAAATTTTCTGTGGCCCCAACACTTGGGTAATCAAAGTAAAAAGAGGCTCCCCGTAGTTGAGTTGCTTTTGCCTCAATATAACCAAAGCCCATGCTAACTCGGGCTCCTAAAGCCTTAAATCCCTTAAGATGCAGGTCGATGGGGCGGATGCCGATAGCACAACCTCCTGGTAAAGAAACCCGACTCCTTCCATTACGAGCCAATAACGGCCCTAAAACTAAAAAGGAGGCCCGCATTTTACGTACTAAATCGTAAGGCGCCTCCCAACCTAAATACTCTCCCATTTCAATTTTCAGATGGCCTAGACCAAGCCAAGTTAGCTGAGCCCCAAGATATTTTAATAGCGCTAACATGATGCGAATATCTTCTAGATCCGGAACTTCGGCCAAAATGACAGGCTCTCGAGTAAGTAGGCAAGCTGCCAGAATAGGTAAAGCTGCATTCTTGGCACCATTAATTTTAATCGTACCGGATAAGGGGTTACCTCCAACAATAACTAGCTCTTCCATGCCCAACCACCATCAATAGTCTGGGGCGATAATCGGTACCCCTAAGTAGATATAAGTCTGGTTTTCAAACTCATTAAACCGGAAAGCTAAGTGTAAATTAACTTCCTTATTCCCAATATCTAACCGATCTGGAAGAGCAGGGCAATAGAAAGAGACCGTCTGGAGATTGCCTTCACTGTATGTTTCAATAAGATCAGCTCGAGCCGCTTGTTTCACCTTATCTACTATTTCTCGGCGCACTGGCCCCTCTACTTTTCCTGAACGAGAGCCGCTTAGAGTCGTAAAAAACTGGAGGTTACTTTCTAAACCTAATTGGAGGAATTCTGAACTAACCCGTTGCCGATAAGGTACTAGCTCTGGCCAAGCCCCTTTGCGTACCGCTTGTAACCCTAAAAAGGTTTCCGGCTGGTTTGAAAAAACTAAATTTTGAAGACGTTGAACAGTCACCCAACCTTCAGCCTCAAAAAAATCGACTAACACAAAGGCCTGCACAAAATTTTCTTGGAAGCTACTAGTCTGAATAGAACCTTTCACCTGATAACCAAATTGGGTCAGTAGTTCAGCTAAAAGCTCTTCTACCGGAATCTGGTCAAATTGTTGGTCTAATAAAAGCCAAGCCTGAAACTCGGTTTCTTGTAACTCGGCTCCAGTTAGACTATAGAGCTTAAATAAATCGGGTTCAGGATCAGCCTGGACCAAACTAACTGCAACAAAAAAAAGCAAAACTACCAACGATAAAATTCGACGCACGGTTTTACCCCCTAGCCAATTCTATCTGTAGCTTTGCCAGTATTTGGTCTATTTATTCTTGTTTTTCCTTATTTGCCAAAAGGATCTGGTTTATTTGGCGTCAGGCCATAATACCAAGAAAGGTACTCACCAATACGCCAGGCAGCTTGTCCATCCCCGTAAGGGTTATAAGCGGTAGCCATCTGTTGATAACTGGTTTCATTAGTCAAGAGTAGTTGGGTTTGAACAACTAATTGTGCAGTATCAGTACCGACTAAAGACGCAGTTCCCGCTGCAACCCCCTCAGGGCGTTCAGTAACCTGACGTAGAACTAGGATCGGTTTACCTAAAGTTGGCGCCTCCTCCTGAATTCCTCCTGAATCGGTCCAAATCAAGTCGACTTGGCTAATAAGATTGGCCAAATCAGGGTATTCTAAGGGATCAATAAGAGCAACCCCAGCTACCCCATTTAACTCCTGATATACTAAGTTGCGCACCGTAGGGTTTAAGTGTACCGGCCAAACAAACTGCACCGGTAAACCGCTAGCCAAAAGCTCTTTTATCGCCTGACAAACTTGGCGTAGAGGCTCACCCCAATTTTCCCGACGATGAGCGGTAACTAATATTAATCGCTGCCCCCTAGTTAACCCAGCTACCGTCTTGGCTAAAACCGGGTTCTTGAATTGGTAATCCGGCTTCAACATAGTTAATAGCGCATCAGTAACCGTATTACCGGTAACGAAAATCGCCGATTCTACTACCTTTTCCTGGAGCAAATAGTTCTGAGCGGTCGTCGTCGGAGCAAAGTTAAAATCGGCGACTACCGATAGCAACCTGCGATTAACCTCTTCAGGGAAAGGTTGCCATTTGTCAAAAGAACGGAGCCCCGCTTCTATGTGGCCTACAGTAATCCTCCGGTTAAAAGCTACTAATCCGGCAATAAAAGCGGTACTGGTATCCCCTTGAGTCAGCACTAGATCCGGTTGGATCTCCTGATAAACTTGGTCTAACCCCGGGAGTGCTCGAGCCAATATTCCGTTGAGACTTTGCCGTTCCGTCATAATTTCTAAATCATAATCTGGTTTTAGTTCAAAGGCGTCCAAAACCTGGGCTAACATCTCCCGATGCTGACCGGTAGATAATAAAAAGACCTCAAAGCCAGACCTGGCTCTAAGGTCCCGAACTACCGGAGCCATTTTAATCGCCTCCGGTCGCGTCCCTACAATACAGACTACCCGAACATTATCTGCCATTAAACCGTCTTTCCTTCCATGTATGTTCTCTGGATTCGCCAGCCAAAGCTTCACTGAGAAGGTACATGACTACTCCCAGGCTCACCACCGCTAAAAAACTACTCATAACCTCTTTTTGGGCTAAAATCACCCCGGTTATACCTAAAGCCAAGCTGCAAAGGTAGACCACCAATACCGCTGACTTCTGACTTAAACCTAAATCTAAGAGGCGGTGGTGAATATGGCCACGGTCCGCCTTGTAAATCGGCCGACCTTCCCTATGTCGCCGAATAATTGCAAACAGAGTATCAAAAACCGGTACCCCTAAAACTAAGATCGGAATTGTTAACCCAATAGTAGCAGCGCCTTTGAGAGCACCTTCAACCGATAAAGCTGCTAGAATGAAGCCTAAAAATAGACTGCCGGTATCACCCATAAAGATCTTTGCCGGGTGAAAATTGTAAGGTAAAAAACCGAGAGCACTACCGGCCAGTATAGCACTAAGCATCGCCATAACAACCTGACCTTTATCGGCAGCCACTACAAACAAAGCTCCGGCGGCAATAACTGCTACTCCAGCAGCTAACCCATCTAAACCATCAATTAAGTTTAACATGTTCGTAATACTAACTACCCAGAGGACAGTTATAGGCACCGACCACCAACCTAAGTAAATCATGCCCCCAAAGGGGTTAGTCAAAAACTCAATCTTCGTACCCATCGCTACTAAAATTAGGGCCGCTATTATTTGCCCACCAAACTTAACTTTAGCCGAAAGCGGACGAACGTCATCAACTAGGCCTACCCCAGTAATAAAGGTTCCCGCAACGACAACCGCACCTAACGCTTCAAAATCACTGGCAAAAAGCTTAGCTGTACTTAAGAAAGCGAGGAAAATTGCGAGTCCGCCCCACAAGGGTACCGGCTCAACATGAACTTTCCGCTCTCCAGGCTCGTCCACTACCTGCAAAGCTAACGCCAACTTGCGAATCAATGGGGTTAGAATAGCAGACAGAGCTAGAGCTGCTAGGAATGTTACTAGATAGCGTTCCACCGGACTCACCTCCCCTAATTTTTACTATTCACAGCTTCTACCTGCAGTTTTATTGTAGAACAGCGTGTTAGGGGTTGTCAAACTTAATAGTTTCCACCTGGGCCGCCGTCAAGAACTCTTGGGCCATTGGATCTGGATAATTACCTAAATAAACTACCCGCTGAATTCCTGCATTAATCAACATTTTAGCGCATAAACTACAGGGATGAACGGTAGTATAACAGGTTCCTCCTCTAAGGGATACACCATGGTAGGCCGCCTGAATAATAGCGTTTTGTTCAGCGTGGATAGAGCGACAAAGTTCGTGCCTTTCTCCAGAAGGTATTCCTAGTTCCTCACGGAGACATCCTACCTCTAAACAGTGGGGCAAACCGGCCGGTGCCCCGTTATAACCGGTAGAAAGAATACGTCGATCTTTAACGATTACCGCTCCAATTTGCCGCCGCAAACAGGTTGAACGTTTGGCAACCAATCCCGCAATTTCCATAAAATATTCATCCCAAGAAGGACGGGAAATATGCATATCACTTAGTCCCAAAGAGTCGATCGCCAGCATCCCCTAATCCAGGAACAATGTAACCATGTTCATTAAGCCTTTCGTCAATAGCGGCTACATAAACGTCTACATCTGGATGGTTATTGGTAAATAAATTAACACCTTCTGGAGCAGCAATCAAACACATCAACTTAATGCTAGTTGCCCCCCGTTCTTTCAGAAAATCTACGGCGGCACTGGCTGACCCACCGGTAGCCAGCATAGGATCGATTACGATTATCTCCCGTTCTTCGATATCACCCGGTAACTTGGCATAGTAAGATACCGGTTGGAGCGATTCTGGGTCACGATAGAGGCCAATATGACCAACCCGAGCATGGGGAATCAGCTTTAAAATACCATCGACCATACCTAAACCTGCCCGAAGGATGGGAACCACAGCTAACTTTTTCCCAGAAATAGTCTGACAACGGGCCTGTCCTACCGGGGTTTGTACTACCACCTCTTCTAAGGTAGTATTACGAGTAACTTCATAGGCCATTAAAGTCGCTACTTCATCTACTAATTCCCGGAACTCTTTAGGACCGGTGTTTACATCACGAATAAATGTCAACTTGTGCTGAATTAAAGGGTGAT
>DHRX01000170.1:7431-7587 GCA_002408345.1 Firmicutes bacterium UBA5301
CTCCCGCTATTCGACTTACTCTTGCCTATCATTAGAATAATTATCTATTTGGGTTAACCTTCGTTGGTGTCTTTCGGCGCCGGAAAACTCAGTAGTCAGCCACGTTTCGGCAATCTTTAAAGCTAATCCAGGCCCGATAACCCGTTCCCCCATAGT
>DHRX01000170.1:7785-8059 GCA_002408345.1 Firmicutes bacterium UBA5301
CATCATGGCAAAGGGCTGCTCTGATACCTGGCACCTTATTAGCTGCTATCGACATGCCGATACCGGTACCGCAGATTAAGATCCCCTTTTGACATTCCCCTTTCGCCACAGCTTCAGCTACTTTAAAAGCAATATCAGGATAATCGCAAGACGCGGTAGTGTTAGTTCCAAAATCCTTTAGTATAAAGCCGGCAGCAGTTAGTTCTGTTTTCAATAGTTCTTTGAGGTTAAAACCCCCATGGTCTGAGCCAATAGCAACCTTCACTTAAACATC
>DHRX01000170.1:8274-9241 GCA_002408345.1 Firmicutes bacterium UBA5301
CCGCCGATACTCATCCGGTCCACTGCCGATCGGATCGGAAACCCCTCGGCCTCCTGCGCCAGCAAAATCGCTTAAAACAAAAGTTTTGTCCGCTACTTCCGGAACTAAGCTCAGCAAATAATCCCGGTGTTCGGCGGACAACGTTAAAATTAAATCCGTAGCAGCAACCAGCTCTGAAGAAAGAGGGGTCGATTGATGTCTTGATAAATCCAAATTCCAAATTTCTCGTAAAACTCTTACCGCTTCAGGGCTAGCCGGTAAACCAAAAACCGTATGGGTTCCGGCGCTAGCCACCTGGACCTGATCAGAAAAGCCCTGTCTCGCCAGAATTTGGGTTAAGATCCCCTGAGCCATACTACTCCGACACGTATTGCCGGTACAAACTAACAGAATTTTCTTCACGGAAAACCACCTCAAAAACTCTTCGGCAGTGATTTAGCAATTCCTCCCCCCAATTAATCTTGAATAGAAAGTAGAGTGAACTCCTCTTCATTACCGCATTGGGGACAGTGAAAAGTATAGTAATCACCGTATTCCTGTAAATCCAAGCTAACTACATTTCCACATTGTGAACACATATACGTACTATCTTCAAACCAAAATTTTTCCACGCTAAACCTCCTCTGTCCCCTTAGTATCCCCCGCTAGAATTAGAGGACATACTAGGCATTGGAGGTGATAAGTAGTGGCTCAACGCTACTCCTGTCCTGACTGCCAAGGAAACCAAACCCGCTATGCTTTGATTAAAAAACTGGCTCAAGAGGTCCATAAAGACCCACAAACCGGTAAAATAATTTGGGCCGCTGACGAGTGGGAAGAAGTTTTAATGCCCGATGGTCAACTCTACTTGGAAGTCCGCTGTTTGAGTTGTGGTTATCAAGCCGGAGAAAAACTGTTTACCCAAGCTGCTAAACACAACCATTTCTTGGAATAGGCAATTCTGGCTTTACAGCCTGACCAATAATAT
>DHRX01000170.1:9458-9866 GCA_002408345.1 Firmicutes bacterium UBA5301
ATGAAAAAATCTCTGTTAGTTGTCGTTGTCGCCGCTCTTATCCTATCTTCCATGAGTATCTTTGCACTAGCTGCTTCCAAAGTAGGCTGTTCCAACTGTCACGTTGGGCAGTATAGCCTCAACAACGGAATCAAAAACCTGGCTAAGCACCCTAATACCAAAGCTGATAGCTATGATGCTTGCCTACCATGCCATAAGTCTGGAAAATTGGCTTTTGGTCCGATCCTACACAAATATCACCTCGTTGGTGACAACCACTTCATGAGCAACTACGGCGGCGACTGCCGGGCTTGCCACGTTTTAGATGCTAATGCTGGCACCTTCAGTATTGCGAAGTAGTCAACTTAAAACTAATTAACGACTAGAACACCCGGTTTAATAACTGGGTGTTCTTTTTTTACTTATTGT
>DHRX01000170.1:10027-10531 GCA_002408345.1 Firmicutes bacterium UBA5301
GAAGGTAAGGGATGTGGAACGGCCAACTGTCATGCTGTTGGCGACAAATGGAGCTTAGCTGCTGAAGTCGAAGCCAACTTCCCGAAACATCCTAAGGTCAAAGCCGATTCCATTTACGAGGACTGTGCTCAAGTGTCATAAATCTGGAAAATTAGCTTTTGGCCCGCTCCTACATAAAGGGCACTACAAAGAGGGGACCAACCACTTTACATCCAAACCAGAAAATAACTGCCTCAGCTGTCACCAGCTGGATCTAAATACTGGAACCTTCAGTATTGTCTACGCTAAATAGTAGCTATAAAAACCAAAAGGGAAGGGGTTGCTCCAGTTGCAACCCCTTCCTTTTCCTTAAAAATTAGCCGGTGCCTTATCTATTTTGGCGGTCATTATACTTGTTCTTCCATTACGATTAACCAGAAGCGCCAGCCCCTCATTAACTTTAGCCCCTTGAATTAGTTCAACTAAATGGTCAGCCGACTGTACCGGAGTGCGGTTTACTTCTAA
>DHRX01000170.1:10559-13003 GCA_002408345.1 Firmicutes bacterium UBA5301
TTAGCCGGTGCCTTATCTATTTTAGCGGTAATTAGGCTCGTTCTTCCATTACGATTAACCAGAAGCGCCAGCCCTTCATCAACTTTAGCCCCTTGAATTAGCTCAACTAAATGGTCAGCCGACTGGACCGGAGTGCGGTTTACTTCTAAAATCAGATCATACCGCATTAAACCCGCTTTGTCTGCTGGTCCACCTGGAACCACTTCTGTAACCAAAACCCCCTTATCTGTAGGTAACTGGAGGGCATTAACCATTTCTTTGGTCACATCGGTAACCATTACCCCTAACCAAGGCCGAATAACTTGACCATGGTCAATAAGATCGGTTAGTACCTCTTTAGCCGTATTAATCGGGATGGCAAAACCGATCCCTTGGGCCACAGCATTAACCGCTGTATTAATACCGATAACCTCACCATTTAAGTTAATCAACGGCCCCCCTGAATTACCAGGGTTAATAGCGGCATCAGTCTGCATCAAATTTTTATAGCGCCGAGCCCGCCCCTCATTGTCCCTGATGGTCAGGGAACGACTTTTAGCACTAATTACACCGGCGGTAACGGTCCAGTCCATGCCGTAAGGATCACCAATAGCAACTACCCACTCACCGATTCGAATCCGGTCTGAATCCCCTAGTTTCAAAGCCGGTAAATCTTGCCCCTGGGCTGATTCAACCTTAAGGACAGCTAAATCCAGACTAGCATCGGCACCGATAACCTTGGCTGGTAGCGGTTTATCATAACCAATAATCGAAACATAGATCTCATCAGCACCACGAACAACGTGATCATTAGTTAAGATATAACCGTCCTTACGAAAGATAAATCCGGAACCCATACCTTCTCGAGGTTGCTCCTGCATCGGTTCCATTTCCCCGAAGAAATAACGGAAAAAGGGGTCATTAAAGAACGGGTTATCGGTCAAATATTTCCGAGCTTGCGGTTGATATTTCGTTTCGATTTTTACTACCGCCATAGCCGTTTGCTCAGCAACA
Organism: Firmicutes bacterium UBA5301; assembly: GCA_002408345.1. Classification (GTDB taxonomy): domain Bacteria; phylum Bacillota; class UBA5301; order UBA5301; family UBA5301; genus UBA5301. The sequence goes on from DHRX01000170.1 coordinate 11,553, forward strand.
TCTGCTATCGCGTAGGGGTTACCGGTAATAGATACCGGTTTAATACGTACCGGTTCATTAGCTACGATAACACCCTGTGATTCAACATTTTCTGCCTGAACCGGAGCTTCTACTAATAGCCGTGCCGTAATCAAGCCGCCGATACAGGCAGCAACAATTCCAACAATTAAGAGTGGAGTATACTTCTGCAATTTTTTTACCCAACTATCTGACATCTTCCCATCCTCCTCAACCTTAAAATAAAATCAAAGTTCGGTCTCACTCTCGTAAAGAGTGGACGAGAATTTTAAGTTCTTGTATAGGCACATCACCTACCACACTATAAGCAACATAACCTTTATTCCAACTTAAAACATAGCCTTCCGGGGTCGCTACTAAGAATACCTGAGTATCTTCCATGGTCATTCGAGCAGCTCGGTCCAGTAAGGTTTCCCATTGAATAACGCCGGAAAATGGGCGAAAGGTTTCAAAGACTGATATCGAATTTAAGCCATCAGTAAACTGTAAGTGTACTGTATCATTAGGCTGGTAGCGTGATAAAACCCTAGCCCGGCTAAATTGATACCCCGGGGGTAACGTCCCTGGATAGCGGATAACTTCTCCCAGCTGTTTCTGGAGGTCTACCACCTCTTGGGGTAAAGAAGAACCATCTCGTCTCTCTACTACCTCCCCATATTTAGGGGTATATTGAAACAAAGTCGGTTCCAGTTTGTCAACTAACTCGAAAGAGGAAAAATAACCTAATTGTGATAAGTTGCCATCAGGCTTATACTTTTCCCAACGTAAAACTAACCCGGTACTGGTATCAATCCACAGAACCTGCCGCGGATTCCCTTGAAACTTTGGAGAGAGGTCAAGAACTTTAGTCTGACGACCAACAATTTGACCCGTTCCAACCTGAGAAACCGTATAGTTCTGATAGAGGCGAATTAACTCTGCATGAGCCTCGGCTAAATCACACCGTTCAATACTAGGTGCTACCCTAACTTTAGACTCAGTCGGTGAAATCTCCCAGCGTTCCTGAGCATTATCAATAATTATCGATTGGGGCTCTCCACAAGTATCGACAAACTCCCATCTATTGTAGCTTGGAGCTTGATGATAATTTTGAATAACACTACTACAAGAGTGTTGTCCTGACCAAACTACACTAACGATGGTTCCTTGGTAAGAATATTGGGTAGGGGCGAGTAACGCCGTCATTAACAACTCTTTGGTTTGATAGTCGTCACCGGCCAAAACTTGAGCGCCTATAATCAAACCAATTAGTAACAAAAAAACGGTAGCCGACAGAAGCTGTCTTATTCTACGCATGAAGATCATCTTCCCTAAAAATGGTGGCTAAGAAGCGTTTTCCCTGTAACAGAAGAGGCTGAAACTACAGCTGTAGTAAAATACTGATCAAGAGTAGCTGGGGCACTCACCACAAAATCGGCCTCCATTTTACTTAA
>DHRX01000170.1:13252-17568 GCA_002408345.1 Firmicutes bacterium UBA5301
CCCTGAGTAAGAGGAAACCCAATTACTGCAAAAAGTACCCCTAAAGCACAGGCATAGACTAACGGTTTAAATCGTATTAACCAATTGGACAACAGCTCTACTTTTGAATACTCTAAGGCCTCTAATAGCTGGGAATGAAAGTCCAATGGTAACTCTATCTCCTGTAGAGAAGCTAACGCCTCTTTACTTTGGCATAATTGAATATATAATTCTCGGCAGGTCGGGCAGTCCTCAAGGTGCAACCAAATCGCTCGATTCTGGTCTGGGGAGACCTCTCTGTCGATATAGGCAGACAAAAGATTATCAACCTTTTGACAGTTCATGAAATCACCACCCAATCATCCTAGCGAACTGTTTCTGGTAACCAGTTTCTTGCTTTCCCATACTCCTCTAAATTCTGCCGCAAAGCCTTACGACCTCGATGGATACGGGAACGGACTGTGCCAATAGAACAATCCATTATCTGGGCAATCTCTTCATAAGAGAAGCCTTGCACATCACATAAAATAACGGCTAAACGATACTCTATCGGTAACTGCTCCAAAGCTTTCTGAACTTCACCAACAAAAGCGTTTTCCTCAATTAATTGCGAGGGATCTGCCGACTGATCTGGTAAGGCTTTTTGGACCTCACCTTCCTCAAATGTCAGCGGTTCATCCAAGGATTCTTCACGATATTTGGATTTCTTTCTTAAGCTATCCACATATAAGTTGGAAACAATTCGGTATAACCAACTCTTAAATGAAGTCCCTGGCTGAAAAGAGCGAAAAGCTCGATAAGCCCTTACCAGAGCTTCTTGGACCAAATCTCTAGCCTCTTCCCGGTTCCCGCAAAGCCGATAAGCGATATTGTACAGGTATTTCTCGTGTTCCTGCACTAACTGAGCAAAGAGCTGACGGTCGCTTTCTGCCGTTCGTGCTTGGGTCTTTACTACAACTTCGGCCCAGGCCACTATCATCACCTGTCTTTTCTAACTAATTTAACGTACTTGGTACTAGAAAAGTTCCTTTTGTATACTACAGATATACCCAGTATAACCTAAAACACAGCTGTTGAAAAGGAGAGGATCCGCTATCTATACTATCGCCCATGTTTTACGGCCAGTTTCCGGCGGAATTCTCCGCCACTGGCAAGCTCTGGCCAAAGCAGCTACCCATTACGGCTTTCGTTTGGTTCTTTTTACGTCAGGTGCCAATAACATCCAAGAACTAGCACCTTATGTAGAGACCTTGGTAACACTACCATTATCAGGTGGGGTCAACCCTGCCAGTGATTTTCGCTCCTGGTATGCTCTGCGCCAGGCCGCCCAAAAACTACAGCTAGACTTAATCCATCTCCATGGGTTTAAAGCTGCTTTAATCGGTAGTTTAGCTTTAAAGGGGGCCGCTCCTCTAGTCTATACTGTCCATAACTACTGCCCAGGCGGGGTCCAAGGTAGCCAATGGATCTACTCGCGTTGCGAATTATTCCTGGCTCAACGTTGTACCCAGGTCATTTGCGTTTCCAATCACCTGGCTAGCTCTTTGGCTGCTATCCCCGGTTATCCACAAGCGCTACTACACACTATTCCTAATGGGATCGATTTCACCAGCTTCACCATTACCCCTCAAGAACAGAGCCGATTGCGGCAAAAAGTTCGGACTGCTTTGGTTTGGTCAGAAGCGGATTTTATTATTCTAACTGTCGCCAGGTTAATCCCGGCCAAGGGGATCGCTACCTTATTCCAAGCGATCGAAATAGTTGCCCCTACGTGGCCAACCGCTCGTTTCCTAATTGTTGGTGACGGACCGGAACAACCGATCTATACTCAAAAAGCTTTAGAGCTAAACCAGAAGCTTGGACGCTCTACAGTGCAACTAACCGGAGCGGTTCCGGACACACTCCCCTACTACGCTGCTGCCGATTTATTTCTCCTACCTTCCTGGAGTGAAGGGTTACCCCTTTCGATCCTTGAAGCTGGAGCTGTCGGCCTACCGATTATAGCCACAGCGGTTGGTGGTATTACTGAAGTCATCGAAGATGAAGTTACCGGCCTACTCATTGAGGCTCAAAACCACAAAAGCCTCGTTCAGGCTCTTCAAAAAGCCCAACAAAACCCGCAATGCCTCAAAAACCTGGCCCAAAAGGCTCAAGCTAAAGTTAAAAGAGCATATAATCTAAACCAGATGATCGACTCTACTTATCAGCTCTATCATAACCTGCTGCAGTCTGGAGGTAAAACTAATGCGTAGGGTACCGATACAGCTTAGCCTACTCACCCTATTTAGCCTTACTCTAATACTATCTGCCCACCTACCGGCTGCGGCAAAGCCGGTCCAGCAAGTAATTATATTAATCGGCGGGGTTTCAGCTCAAGATCTAGTTGATCGAGACCTTCCCTATTTAAAGGAACAGATCCTCCCGAAAGCGGCCATCGCGCTAGTTAATGTCCGTACTGGAGCCGGGTATTCCCCAGAAAACTGTTACGCCAGTTTCAGTAGTAGCGCCCGTACCCAAGCACCGCCGGAAAGCCGTACTTTCCAACTAATAACTGAAACTACCGGTTTAGGTCCAGGTGGCCTGCTTTACCGCCGCTATTTTTTGCAAACTCCACCCCCAACTACCAAAGATGATCTTTTCCAACCAGCCTTCACCCCGTACATCGGGGCCATTACTAAAATGATGCTACGGGGGCGAATCAGCCTGCAACCAGGTTTACTCGCCCAACGCCTCGCCACAGCCGATAAGGAAGTTATCCTAATCGGAGCCGGGGACAGTAGTTCTGAGCTTAATCGCAGTGCAGCTCTTTGGGCCATGGACCCTAAAGGCAACCTAACCGCCGCTAACTTCTCTACCGTCCTCATTGAGGACCCAAGTTATCCTGGGGGGATGCGTACCGATTATTCCACCCTGCTCACCCTAGTTCAGCAGGCCCTCCGTCATTATTCAATAGTAATCGTCGAAACTGGTGATCTCCTCCGACTCTATGCCGAAAGCGATCTACTCTCACCTAGGGTTTACCAGCGCTGGAAAACTCATTTTCTCAGTGAGCTAGACCAGTTCCTGGCCGCTTTAGACCGGGAGACCCCTGAAAATACCCACTTTTGGCTACTCTCTGCTTACCCGGCACTAGAAGCCTACCGTTCCGGTCAACCCTTAACCCTACTTCTCAACTGGTCCGATCCTCCCCAGCCTGGTCTCCTAACTAGCCCAACTACTAGGCGTCCTGGTCTGGTTACTAACCTTGATCTAATCCCTAGCTTACTACAACCCTTGGACTTGACGGCCCAGGAAGCCTACGGTGCTCCGGTAGCCTCGATCCCCTGGACCGGTGACCGACTAACCTTCCTAGCCGCTCAAAGCCAACGTTGGGCCCAGGTTAACGCTAACCGTGCCCCCTTCTTAAAAAGCTATGTTTTATCCCATATTATCCTAGTTGGTGTAGGGGTACTGCTCCTCTGGCCCAAACTAAAACCACCAACCGGTTCCCGCCGCCTTCGGTTATTCACCACTTTCTGTTTAGCCGAAACCTTACCCCCTTTATTACTCCTGTTTGTTGCTGCTTTAGCCCCAAGCCGCCTCCTTTACTTAACCGTCTTTCTGCTATTACCGCTACTTTGCGGTTTATTGCTAACCCGATTTAAAACAACCTGCTTACCTTTTTCCTTGGTCTTTCTGGGAACGGCGCTACTGCTCTTAATAGATACCCTTTGCGGTTGGGGCTTAGGGGCCAACTCTCTTTTAGGTTACGATCCCATCGGTGGGGCCCGTTTTTACGGGATTGGTAACGAATATATGGGGGTACTGATCGGTGCTTGGTTCATGGGTTGGGCCGCTTTTCTGGAGACAAGCGGAAAAACAAAGTTCTGGGAAAAAATTATTCCCCTAGCAACGTTAGCCGCCCTAATTATTTTAGGCTCTCCTCAATTAGGTGCCAATGTCGGCGGTACTATCGGCTTAGCAGCAGCCAGCGCCACTTGGGTTTTCCTCAGTTCGAAACAAAAAATTACAGTACGTCAAGTGCTCAATACCGGGCTAGTGCTTTTGCTTTTATTCTTCCTCTTTATCTGGTGGGATCTCCGCTGGACTAGGATGCCGTCACACTTAGGCCGTTTTGTGCTCCAAGTCTCGGTCCAAGGTCTACCCGGGCTATGGCAGGTCTTTTCTCGGAAGCTAGCTATGAATTGGAAATTACTCCGCTATACGATTTGGACCAACGGACTCCTCTCCTTCATTATCGGGTTAGCCTTAATCTTTTGGCGGCCTCAAGGTCTTGCTAAACGAATTCAAGAAAAATACCCTCGGATTATCCGAGGGTTCTGGACCTGTCTCTGTGG
>DHRX01000123.1:0-10778 GCA_002408345.1 Firmicutes bacterium UBA5301
AAAAAACTAAGCTGGGTGGAGACGTGTTCCAGGAAATCAGTATCGTTATTTTTAGTAGCAGCTAAATAACTGAGATAGTGCATAAACTCCAGTTCGATACCTAAGTGATCAGGGAATTCCATAACTTCTACCTGGAGGCCGGCATTGCGGTAGAAGCAATTGACATCAACAGTGGCTTCACCAAGGGACTGGTGTTCGCGAAAAGCGCCTTCAGTAATGTAACAAGCTGGCTTGTAGTCAAAAAGTCGCACATACTCAGTCTGTAGGTCCTGAATTTGTTCACTATTCAGTTTGTCAAATTCTTGAATTAACTTTTCTACTGCGGGTATTAATTCTTCATCATAGGGTAGGTTTGCACAAGCGGCTCGCAGAGATTCTTCCAGATTATCCTGGAAAAAAGAGATCGTATCCTTGTTGGGATAGAGCAGGCCTTTAGAAAGCACCTTGTAGATAAAGCTGCGAGCGGTATTGACTTGCGGTAGACCCGCTAAATTAGAGGCGTTTTCTTGCGGCGTGTTGCTTGGTGTGTAGGCCATATTAATCCTCCTGAACATTTGTGTTGGGCTGGCCCGGAGAGGTAGTTACCCCTCCGGGCAGCTTACTAGTTATTGCCGGTCAATGTAGTAGACATTGGGTTTTGTACCAGCTTCTGGTTTTAGGGGTTTAGCTTTCCCCGATGCGAGTAACTTAGTGACTTCGGAACTAGGATCGTCTAGATCGCCAAAGTACATGCATTGAGATGGGCAAAGTTCTAGACAGGAGGGTTTCATCCCTCTGCTGAAACAGAAGTCGCAGCTATCCACGGCACCGACATCCTCGTTGATATACCGAGCTTCGTAAGGGCAGGCCTCGACACAAGCACCGCACCCGATACATTTTTTCTTATCGGTAACAACAACGCCCTGTTCAGTTTTGGAAATGGCCCCTACTGGGCAGGCTTTTAGACAGGTTGGATTATCGCAGTGGTTACAGTGTACTGGGAAAAAGGTCCTTTTGACATCAGGATATTTTCCGATTTCTTCTTCGATAAACCCTAACCGATAGTATTCTTTACCATTAACTTTACCTACAGGGAGCTTGTTCCTAAATTTGCAGGCCACATAACATGTTCTGCACCGAACGCAGTCCCGTAGATCTATTACCATTGCGTATCTAGCCATCTGATGCTCCCCTCCTTATATCTCACCGTAGAGTTTCTTGATATCTTTGAAGTCACCGGTAGCAATGTAGTGCTCTTTAATTCTAATTTCTTCCGGTGTAGCTTTGCGAACCCGGACGATGGCATAGTTCTTGCCGATACCACCAGCGTAAGGGCTAATAGTATCAGGTAAGAAGTGGCCATGGGGTAGACCTTCCCGGGCTTTAGCAATCATCGATTTGGCTCGGTGCCCAGCACCAAAGTGGGTAAAGGTTGTCTTCGGGTGAATCGTTTCGGTGACTCTAGCCCGAACAATATCTTTAGTTCCTTTAGGCACTTCGGTATATACTAACGGATCGTACTTTTTAGTTGGACCTACTGATTCAACTGCGACCCAATCACCATCTTTAATACCCAATTCAGCGGCTTTAGCTGCATTGATATAGATGGGCTCAAAGGGCATTCCACCTTCAATAGCGTCTTCCATAAGGATCCGGTTGTTCTGAGTTGCGTTTCTTTGGTGCCAAGCCGGTTTACCGTTAGAGAGATAGAACTCGTTTTTGGCTCTTGGTTCATCGATATCAACGTGATGCGGAATAGGGTTGACGTGATTCATGCCTTTCCAAACCGACTTCGAGTTAAAGTAGCATTCTTCAGCTAGTTCGTTGGAGTAGAGTTCGAAACGGCCAGACCGTGTTTTGATTGGCCTTGTTAGTACGTCGTAGTTTAATTTCCGTTCTAAGACTAGCGGCCCTTTATCACAGAGTTCTTTGGATACCGGTGGTAAACCGCTAGAGCGGAGACGACGGTTGGCCCAAGTGTGCTCCCAATCTTTCTCCTCACAGAAACTAAAGTATTTCTTATAGAGTTCAGGAGCAGCCTTTTTCGCTACTTCGTTGACAAACCAAGTTACTGGTTGGGATTCGCCTAGTGGTTCTAGGGCTTTAGCCCGGGCAAAGACGATACTCATTTCACTATCGACTGTTGGTAGCGTTCCTGCATAGAGCATAGACCGTTCTACATAGGAGCACTCAGGGATTACGTAGTCAGCCCAATCCATAGCATCTTTTGGTACTTGGTCACCAACGATGAAGAGATCGAGTTTTTTGAAAGCACTAGTAACACGTCTGATATTGGTTAGATAGTAAGCCGGGTTTTCTGCGGTGGAAATAAGAACACCGATACGTCCGCTTTCTAAAGCGTCGACCTGGAACCAAGGTAAACTCTGTACACCTTGGTGGAAACGCCGAGGGTTCTGGTAAGCGGGGTCTTCGTCGATACCAGTGATCGGACGTTTGGTACCCCAGGGGCCTTTGACCCATTCTGGTCCGTCTGGATATTCGGGGACGTCAACGCCAGGTTCTGGCCAGCCACCGCCTAAGGTGGAAATAGCAATATCGTTCTTGAAGTAGTACCATCCACCAGGAGCACCGAATGATCCAAGTAGCATATTTAGGGCTGAAGAGCAACGGATGAGTTGGAACCAGTTGCTATACCGACCGGCGGTGAATCCGGAAGTATGAATAGCGGCTGGTGCAGCATCAGCCATTTCTAGAGCAATTTCCTTGATCTTTTCTGGCCCAAACGGAATTTCGGTAATTTCAACGGTCTTTTCTGGTGTGAATTTGGCAGCCTCTTCAGCAAAGAGCTGGAAGGCGGTTTTGCAGACGACACCATTGACGTTGAAAGTTTCACCTAATCCTAGGGTGATTCCGTGATCATAGCCGGCTTGTAACATAGGAATGGCTTGGTTAATGCTATTATTCCAGACTAAGTAATGGCCTCTCTTGTCTTTCAGGGCTTGTCCGGTAGCGGCGTTGATTAGCTGCGGTGCGTTAGTGTATTTACGTAAGAAATCGCTGTTGAATAAGCCGTTTTGAATTAGAACATTGGAAATACCCATGCATAAGGCGCCATCTGTACCTGGTTTAATCGGCAGCCAGCCTTCGTTAGAAGCGGCAGAGTCTGCCAATCGAGGGTCGACAGAGATTAGTTTCATGCCCTGGCGACGTGCGTGTTTAATTAACGGCGCCATAAAGGGAGTAGCGTTTCCGCCAGCCCCGAAAGTAGTATTACCGCTACCACAAGCTGGCAAGTTCATGGCTGAAACTAAAGCATATTTAGTACGGGCCCAGTCGATAATTTGAATGACCCAGGTCTCGGCGTGGTTTCCACCATAGGTGACAGCACCCTCGACGACGTGTTCGCCAAAGCAGTTCTGTCCGTGAACATAGGAGATCTCTGTTCCGAGAATACGACACCAGTACCCGAGGTACTGAGGGTTATCTGTTTGGGCTGGGCAAGACCACCAAATTGACAGCTTTTCCGGATGGCCTTCATCCCGATATTTTTTCAAGTACTTAGCGGTATCGCCAATTACTTCATCCCAAGAACAACGGACAAATTTACCCTCGCCCTTTTCGGCAACCCTTTTTAGTGGGTGATAAATCCGATCGGGAGCGTAAATGCGTCCTTGGAGGCCGGATAGAGCCTTGGCACAACAACGACCTTCCATCAAAGGAACATCCTCACCCGCAACGTCAATAACTCGGCCATCTTTAACTTTGAACTTGGCCGGGCAAGTGGTGCACATGGAACAGGCGCTATGCACCCATTTTCCATCGACCTCAACGCCACCGGAAGGGTCTTTAGCTAGAGTTTCTAAGGTTAGCGTTGGTTTAAGCATAATACCAGTTGTCAGAATTCCAGTTGTTTTTAGGAATTCACGACGTGAAAGTGTACCCATAAATTACCCTCCTTTTGTTATTTCTCTGTACAGCAAATGGAAGTACTAAGGCTTATGTCATTGGCATTCCCCCTTCAAAAAATAAAACCAGCATAAAACTTATGCTGGTTTTTAAGTGGTTTTAGATATAGTTGTTCAACTTTCATCAAGTTGACATGCCATAAATGGCCAACTTAACATCCAGAGGATGGAAATATTAGATTAAGCACTAATAACGGTAAAAACTAAAATACCTTGGTTTTGATTTACATCGACATCTCCTTCGACAGAAGTTACTTCCAAGTTGTATAATCTAAACAAGGTACGCCAATCATCAAGTAGACACATGGTTAATTCTTTACGGAGCGTTACAATTAACTCCGTGTTATGCGTTTTACGGAGGACTTGATCTTCTAAGGGTGTTAAAGTTTCGGAAAGGATGAAGGTGATTTTATTGTTAAAAACATTTACCTGAACATCCTTCGGCCCTTTACCTAGAGAGTTCTTAATTAGTTTAGCGGCATCGATAGACAGTTGGTGCTGCGTTTCCTTAGAAATCATATGATCCGTCCTTTAACTGTAAAAAATAGAGAGGTAATTATGATTTTTAAAAAAGGGACGAATGTCTACTGTGATATATATTACTATATACAGGGGCAGACTCCTTCTCTTAATCAGCAATATTATTTAAAATAGTTCATAATCACGGAAAATATATAGAAATACTATAACTTCATGGGGCTTTTACCGGCCTTCTGAGGCTGATATGTAAGATTGTATCGGAAATATTTCACAAATACTATTATTGTAGTACTACAAAAGGAGTATCGACAATGGTAACTTTTAATCAAGATCAACTCATTATCCAATCAGTACAGGGAAAGGTACAACATCCTAAGATCGTATCACCGTACCGTGTAAGTAACTCTGGGCTCCCTTTGATCTTACCAGCAACAGGAGGAATAAGCTATAACTTGAAGATAGGCAATTTTGCTTTTGGTTGGGCTGGCGATCATCTAGAACCAGGTGTAACAATTAAAAATGACAATGAACAGGAGAATGCGGCTCTTAACGTATTAGCTTGTATTGGTAATACTGCTAAAGTAGTTTCTGGGGATGCCAAGGGGGCTACCGGGTTTGTTACCGGGACTCACGGTGGTGTTGAACATGTCTTGCTTTATTTTGCACCTGAAGATTTAGAACGGTTAGCTATAAACGATCAGATTATGATTAAAGCTTGTGGACAAGGGTTAACTTGTACTGACTATCCTCAGGTTAAGGTTATGAATATTGATCCCAGTTTATTTGCTCGGCTAGGAATCGAAGAACGACAGGGCCGCTTGCAGATTCCAGTTGCTGGAGTGGTACCAGCTCATCTGATGGGTTCTGGGGTTGGTGCGGCTACAGCTACCAGCGGAGATTATGATATTATGACCGCTGATTGGGAGGAAATTGTGGCCGCTGGCCTAGACCAGCTTCGCCTTGGAGATCTAGTTTTTATCCAAGACTATGATCATAGTTTTGGTCGGGGCTATCGTAAAGGGGCGGTCAGTGTTGGCGTTGTTATTCATGCTGATTCGTTTAAATTAGGACATGGACCAGGGGTAACTACAATAATGACCTCTCCAGATGGTTGGTTGGAGCCAATCCATTCTAAAGAGGCCAATATTGCCAAGTATCTAAGTTGTTTTTAATCGCTGCCTTTGACGACGGCAATAGTTTGTAATTTTTTAATAGGGGTAACTAGATCTAGTTCATTTTGGAGGACAAAGTCAATATCCTTATAGGCTTTACGGTATTCGTCAACGATCCCTTGGGGATTTTTAGTACCAACGATAATGCCTTGTTTTTGTAGGTCTTGCTGTACTTCCTGGGCAGAGAAGGTTTGTGCTGCTTCTCGACGCCCCATTTTTCGGCCGGCTCCGTGGGAACAGGAATAGAGAGATTCGGGGTTACCTATTCCTTGAACTACGTAGGAATGTGCTCCCATGGCGCCGGGTATGAGGCCCAACTCTCCCTTTCTAACCCGAATGGCTCCTTTCCGGTGAACCCAGAGTTTTTGGCTAAAGTGCTGCTCTAAAGCTACATAATTATGGTGTGAATCAACTTCGAGAGTACGCTTAAAGGATTGGATATCAGTATATTGTGGGAGCAGTGTAGCGAATATTGTTAGAACCTTCTCTTGAATGGTCCAGCGGTTTTCTTGAGCAAATTGGAGCGCCAATGTCATCCATTCCAAGTAAGCTTGGCCTTCGTGGGAGTCGGCAGGTAGAAAGGCTAAATCCCATTTAGGGTTAACGTAGACTGGATGTTTTTGATTAAGTTTTTTGGCTTTCCGATTAAAATACTGGGCAATTTTATAGCCGAAGTTACGGGAACCGGTATGCACCATAACACCTAAAAAGCCTTCTTCGTCTTTTTGTAGTTCAATAAAGTGGTTTCCTCCGCCTAAAGTGCCAATTTGGTAACGACCTGCTTTTAGTTCTGGAACTAACTGGCGACAGTCGCTTTTATTTTGAAATTGCTCAATGGCTCGAACCGGTTGGGGCTTTGAATGATGCTTAAATCCGAGGGGAATTGATTTTAATATTTCGGTTACTACCGGTTGGAATAGAGGGGTGAGTGTTGCTACTTTCAGGTCGGTCTGAACATAGCAGACACCACAACCGATATCAACCCCAACAGCATTAGGGATAAGGTAGCCGTCAGTAGCCAGTACACCGCCGATAGGCATACCAAAACCTTGATGAGCGTCGGGCATCAAACAAACATGGGTGGCAAAAGGTAGGTTGGCTAGGTTCAGGGCTTGCTGTAAACAGGTTTGGTCAAGGTAAGAGGTATCGGGTAACCAAACCTTGATGGGAATACGCTGTTGTTCAGGGTTAAACATTATAAACATAGCGGACCTATCCTTTCTTCAGATATACTTCTAAATCTCTCTGTTTATGTTTTCAAACTCAATGATTCTTGTCAAGTTCTGCTTAAACAGATTACAGACATTATTTGTTTAGCGAAAAAATAAGTATGGGGTAGGCTTGGGGAAGTAGCGTTGTGGGGGTGCCGGTTTGAAACGGCAAATATTAGTGTTTTTAGTTGGGGTAGCACTAGGTTTCGTAATTATTTTTATGTCCCAGGATCTGGTAGATAATCGGTTGGCTCAAGGGGAGCAGTTTGTAACCGAACATCCCTTGGGTCGTCCGGTTACAGACCGATTAATGTGGGAACGTAACCCGAAGTTTTTAGAGATTTGTGCTCAGCAGGGGGCTTTTGTGCGGATGGGTGCTTTCCAGACAACCCTGCCTGATCCCTTACGCGGAGAAGAAGAGAATGTGGCTCATGCTGCTAATCTGCTTGCAGGTAACGTTGTCGCTCCCGGTGAGGTTTTTTCCATGAACGCTAGGTTGGGGCCCTATACTAAACAGCGGGGTTATAAAGACGGGCCAATCTATATGGGTACTAGAGTAGCTACTGCCGCTGGGGGTGGGGTCTGTAAAATTGCTAGTACCTTATTTAATGTTGTAGTTCTAGCGGACTTGCAGGTTGTGCAACGCCATCCCCACGGAATGCTTGTTCCTTATGTGCCTCCCGGTCAGGATGCGACGGTGGCTTACGGGGTTAAGGATTTTAAGTTTAAAAACAATACGGGGCGGCCAGTAGTTATTTGGTCGGAAACCCTGGGTAACACGTTATATATGGCCATCTATGGTAGCCGAGTACCACCAAAAGTTACCTGGCAACATACTATTTTAAAACGCCAGAAAACGTGGACTATTAGACGCTATAACCCTAATTTACAGCCAGGGGAAAAGCGAGTTGTTATCCCTGGTGATGATGGTTTAGCTGTACGCTCGACACTAATTAAGGAATATTCCAATGGAGAGATCGTGACTCAAGAGCTAGGTACATGGTGGTATAATCCGCTACCACGGGTAATCGAACTAGGACCATCAAACTAAGGCTATCTAAATTAGGAGAGTGATATGTATTATTTTGTTTTATCCCTAATAGGTGCTACTTGTTGGGGAATAGCTCCTGTCTTTGGTAAAATCGGGCTTAAAGGGGTCCAGCCTTTAGATGGTCTGGCGGCCCGGACAATTGTTACCGTAATTTTAGTCGGTACCTGGATTTTTCTTAGTGGAGGGTTGACTCGTATTTCAGCTATCCCTGGTCGGAATTGGGCGTATTTGTCTGTGGAAGCTTTTCTAGCTACTTTTGCTGGTGATATCGCCTATTATGCAGCTATTAAAGGGGGTGATATCGGCTTAGTTGGTTTAGTTTTAGCTGCTGCCCCTGTGATTACTTTAGGGATAGGCAACGCCTTTTTAAGGGAACCGCTTTCCCTAGAAAAGATTTTAGGTGCCGTATTGATTTGTGGTGGCGTCATCTTAATAGGGTTTAGCCAGGTTTAATTAGAGAAGGTAAGCCTAATTAAAGCCACGAAGTAATCGGTAGTGTTGTTGGTAGGGGGAAGGTTTATGCGGATATTAATGTCTTTCGTAGTTATGTGTTGTTTGCTAAGTTTTACTGGAAGTGTTTTGGCGGCGTCTCCCTCGGAGCGCATTCAAGATTCAGTTGCTATACTTCAGGAAATGTTTAGACAACCTGATATGGAGGCGGGTCTTACCCTCCTCCAGAAAGCTAAGGGGGTCGCTATCTTTCCTGCTGTAATTAAGGCCGGGGTTATGATTGGCGGACGGTATGGTGAAGGTTTGGTACTGGTGCGTGATGAACGGGGTAGATGGTACGGCCCCCACTTTGTTAAAATTAAAGGGGTTTCCTATGGTTTACAGTTTGGGGCTCAGTCAACGGCTTTGGTGATGGTTATTACTAATGCTAATGGCTTGAAGGGGTTTACCGGTGATAAGGTGACTATTGGTGGTGAACTTGCTGTAGCGGCAGGTCCGGTAGGGAGAAGCGGTAGTGCGGCTACAGACTCCAAATTACAAGCTGCTATCTATAGTTACTCATTAAGTAAAGGTGCTTTTGCCGGAATTTCTTTAGAAGGTTCGATAATTGAAGTGGACGAAAAAGCCAATGCAGAATATTGGGGAAAAGAAATTTCTCCGGAAAAGGCCTTAGCATCTAAAGCCTCTAGTCGCGAAATAAAACCGTTAATAATAGAATTGCAAAATTTAATTACCAGCAAATAAGTTAATACCCTACTAAGGTTTTTACACCTATTAGCAGGGTATTAGTTAAATTTTTTTACGCTATTGAGGGTTATAGAGACCGTGTTGTTGCATGTAGTTAAATAACCCCTCACCATGTTGTTGCTCTTCTTTTTGAATGTGTTGCAAGGTTTGGCGTAAGGTTGGGTTGACTGATTCAAAGATTGTTGTATTGTAAGCGCTAGAAACATACTTTTCGGTCATTAATAAGTCCTGGAGCATAAAGGCATCCTGTTGACTGGCTTGATTGTCCTGGAGTAAGTTGGGAAATTGCGGTTTTTGTTGTTGCTGTTGCCCACCTCCTAAGTTAGGCTGTTGTCCTTGGAGAATTTGGTTAATGGTATCGTAGTGTTGTTGTTCTTGGGAGGCAAACTGTTGCAGCATCTGTTTTAATTGGGGATCTTGGACTTGATTGGCATACTTGTTGTACTTCTGGATACAAATCTCCTCATGACTTAATTGGTCTTTGAGTAATGATCGTTCTTTTTGAGTTAATTGCATACTAAAGCCACCTCCAAGTTAAGCATGGCTAACTTAGAGATCCTTTATCCCCCTTTTTGCTCAAAGCCTTTCTTAAATTGCGTATTCCATTGAGCTGATGTAAACTGAATAAAAGGAAGTAGGGAAGTGGTGAATGATAATGAAATTGCAAGTAAAAGACCCGATTAGTGGGTTTAGTCATCTTGTTGGTGCGTTACTCTCAGTACTGGGTTGTGTTCTGCTGATCTATTACGCAGCTTCCAAGGCTTCTCCTTGGCATATCGTCGGGTTTGCCATCTTTGGTACTAGCTTAATTCTGCTATATACAGCGAGCACATTATATCACCTCTTAAAAGTATCTGAACGTGGAACTAAGGTCCTTAGAAAGATAGATCACATGATGATTTATATTTTAATTGCCGGAACGTATACACCTATTTGTTTAATCCCGTTACGGGGCGGTTGGGGTTGGAGCCTTTTAGTTGGTATTTGGGTGCTAGCTGTAACTGGAATTATTCTTAAAGGGGTTTGGTTCTCTGCCCCCCGTTGGCTCTCGACCTTGTTTTACGGCATAATGGGTTGGCTAGTGGTAATTGCCTTCTGGCCCTTAAGTAAAACAGTACCAGCCTCCGGGATTGGCTGGTTAATTGCTGGCGGTATTTTTTATACTATTGGGGCTGTTATTTATGGATTAAAACGCCCAAACTTCACTTCTCGGTTCGGATTTCATGAGCTTTTCCACTTTTTTGTTTTGGCTGGGAGCTTTTGCCACTTTTGGGTAATGTACCAGTATATTTTATATTTAAAATAGGTGGAACCGTTAGGAGGAAATAAGTATGGCCCGAGCCTTACTAGTTGTTGATATGCTAAATGATTTTGTTGATCCTGCAGGGAGCTTATACGTTGGGCCAACAGCACCAACAATTATTGAACGGGTGAATCAGGAAATTACCGCTTTTCGGCAAGCGGGCGACTTAGTTATTTATATTTGTGACCAGCATCGTCCAGATGACCAGGAGTTTACCGTATTTAGTCCTCACTGTATTCAGGGAACGGTGGGAGCCCAAGTTTATCCTGAACTGAAGCCTCTTCCAGAAGAAATAATTATTCCCAAACGGCGCTACAGCGCTTTTTATGGGACTGATCTGGATTTAACTTTACGGGAACGTGGGGTTGAGGAGTTGGTTCTAGTCGGGGTTTGTACTAACATTTGTGTTTTATACACCGCTGCCGATGCTCGGATGAGAGAGTATAAGGTCAGTGTGCT
>DHRX01000123.1:10886-13668 GCA_002408345.1 Firmicutes bacterium UBA5301
AGAGTATAAGGTCAGTGTGCTGAAGAAGGCGGTTACTTCTTTTGACCAAGAAGCCCATATTTTAGCTTTGAGTCAAATGGCTACCGTCTTAGGTGTAGAGCTTGTTTAAGAAGCCAACTTGCATTTATCCAGCGAATCACATATACTACAGGTAAAATAAATAGTGAGAGATCAGGGCTCCCGCTTTAGTAGCAGGGGACCCCGGGCCTTTTTGGCAGCAGGTAATGCCTGTGGGACTCAATAAGTCTCTCAGGCTTTTTTTCTGAGAGCTAAACTACTACCAGAAAGGATGAATTCCTTTATGACCTCTCGGTTTGAACAAGGTCGAAAAGTTTCCTGGTATACCTTAATCGGCAATGTGATTTTAGCTATCATAAAAGCAGTGGTTGGTGTAGCTGCCGGTAGTGCTGCTTTAATAGCTGATGCGGTGCATTCTGCTTCTGATGTTTTGGCGACGTCTGTAGTACTTTATGGTTTACGGGTTGCTAAACGACCACCGGATGAAAAACATCCCTATGGACATGGCCGGGCAGAAGCGGTTGCTGCTAAAGTGGTTTCACTGCTATTGATTTTAGTTGGCATTGAAATGATTGTTGGTGCCGGGAAAACTATCGTCTCGGGCCGGATTTCTACCCCTGGTTCAGTAGCGCTCTGGACTGCGGCTCTATCGATTGTTGTTAAGGAAGCCATGTACCAATGGACTATTTTAGTTGGTCGAAGGATAAACAGTCCGGCGGTGATAGCTGAGGCTTGGCATCACCGTTCTGATGCGTTTTCTTCGGTGGCCTCATTTACCGGTATTTTACTGGCCCGTAGCGGTTATCCAATTTTAGACCCTATTGTCGCTGGTGTTGTAGCGCTTTTCGTGATTAAAGTGGGCTGGGACATTTTTAATTCAGCCGTTGATGAAATGATGGATTCCCAAATAACCGATGCCGGGATCTTAGATTCGATAGCTGAAGCGGCCAAGACATTGACAGAAATCTCCGATGTTCATAACTTACGAGTACATCGTTATGGTGCAGAACTTCATGTGGATTTAACGGTGCTAACCCCTCTGAACCTTTCTTTAGTTGAGGGGCACCAATTGGCCCATAAAGTAGAAACATCTATAGTTAGTGCGGTACCCAACGCTACCCACATTGATGTTCATGTGGAACCCTTGCTACAGGGGGTAGAGGGTGTTAATGAAATTTAACCCAGGCTTACCAGCAGAGTTCTTACGGCGTATGGAAGCTTTACTGGGACAGGAATATCCAGAGTTTATAGCTAGTTATGAACAAGAACGCTACTATGGCTTACGGGTTAATACCCTCAAGGTGTCTGTTCCACAGTTTCAAAAACTAGCTCCGTTTCGATTAGAATCGGTACCTTGGGCACCGGAAGGATTTTATTTTCGGCCTGAGGATGAGCCTGGCAAACATCCTTATCATGCTGCTGGTTTGTACTATATTCAAGAGCCTAGCGCTATGGTCGCTGGTTCCATATTAGATCCACAACCGGGAGAATGTATTCTAGATTTAGCGGCTGCGCCTGGCGGTAAAACGACGCATCTAGCTACGAAAATGCAGGGTACAGGGCTCCTGGTGGCTAACGAGATTAACCGGACCCGAGCTAAAGTTCTTTCTCAAAACGTAGAAAGACTGGGGTTACGTAACTGTCTTGTTTTGAACGAGACGCCAGAACGTTTGGCTCAGCGTTTTCCCGAATATTTTCAGCGGGTATTAGTAGATGCTCCTTGTTCAGGAGAAGGAATGTTCCGTAAAGACCCTGCTGCTTGTGCTGAATGGAGTCAGGAGCACGTTTTAGGGTGTGCTACTCGGCAAACTAATATCCTAGAAAGTGCAGCTTACTTAGTTGCTCCCGGCGGTCTACTTCTTTATTCTACTTGTACCTTTGCGCCTCAAGAAAATGAAGAAGTTGTAGCTCGTTTTTTAGCAACGCATAAGAATTTTCAACTCGAAAAGATCCCTTATTCCCCTGGTTTTGTACCGGGTCGGTTACCACAGACGGTACGCCTGTGGCCCCACCGCATAAAGGGGGAAGGACATTTTATTGCTTTGTTCCGTAAAGCCGCGCAACCTTCAAACGGTCAGATGCGACCAATACAGCAAAGGATTGATCAGCGGGAAATCCAGCCCTACCTTGATTTTGTCTCCTCTTATCTAACTAGGCCTTTGTGTGGGGAGTATGCTTTCTTTGGACCGAATCTTTACCTGTTACCACCGGAATGTCCTGATCTAGCGGGGTTACAGGTGTTACGGCCAGGTTTACAGTTAGGTTCGATCCGGAAAGGCCATTTTGTGCCGGCCCATGCTTTGGCCTTAACTTTAACTCCCGATATAGTTCATAATACTGTGAATTATGAGGCGGAGAGTACTGAGGTTTTAACATACTTACGGGGTGAAACCTTGTCGGTTCAGGGGAAACCGGGTTGGTATTTAGTAACTGTAGATGGGCTTTCTTTAGGCTGGGGAAAACTAACTGGAACTACCCTTAAAAATCATTATCCTAAAGGTCTCCGCCGAATATCTTAGCTAAGCGTTAAAGTTAATTACAGTTTGACCGGTAAACGTTGTAGGGGCTGAATTCCGCTAAGATCGACTTGGCAAGAGAAGCCTAAGAGTAGTACCCCGTTTTCCTTGGCTACGGTAAGAGCCTGAGTGAAAGCGGGGTCCATTGCTTGGTTTGGGGAGATTACAGTAGCATCTTGGCGTTGAACAACAAAAACAACAGCGGAGCGATAGCCGGAGTTAACCGCTGCGGTTAGTTCGGTTAAGTG
>DHRX01000123.1:14080-14525 GCA_002408345.1 Firmicutes bacterium UBA5301
TACTTAGTTTTGCGTTTGGAAGTATCCGGAGCCTGTTGGAGAACGACCTTGTTTCCCGGAAAAAGTAATTCTTGACAACGTCCAGAGTTGGGGACGTGGGCGATAACTACCTGATCTCCTAGTTGGACTGAAGCGATAAAGCGATTTTCCCTATGGATTAGTTGACCGATAAGCGGATTAGTAAAATTCATGGGTCTATTGTATCAAATTTGACCTGTAACCGCATTAACTACGACGGTCACCGGCCGGTTATTTTTGTTTAGGGTTATACGCCAGGTAGGAGGTTCTGCTGTAAAGCAGATATCTTCCAAACTGTCTAAAAAGGAATCATTAGGTATGTTCAGTTCTTCTTTGGCCAGTTGCAAAGCCCGAGTGATTGGGAGGTACCCTTTGGTATGGCCTTCATAGGCTGCATATTGGGTTTCAGCAATCCGCCAAATTAGCG
>DHRX01000123.1:14739-15182 GCA_002408345.1 Firmicutes bacterium UBA5301
GGCTGGGGCGGTTAGGATATCCTGAATAATTGACCGCTAAGATAGCAATTACCAGGACAACGCCAAATAATATGAAGTTGTTATACTTTAGGTTTCTCAAGTCCATAGTTTCACCTCGGTAGTAGTTTACCAAAGGCGCATATCGGTATACCGGACAGGATTTGGCAATTAGACCGCGAAAACCAGGGGGCAGGAGGTTGGAATGTGCTGGCTTTATTTTTAGCGTTTTTTCGGATCGGTCTTTTTACTTTTGGTGGAGGTTTCGCTATGCTACCGTTTATTGAGCGGGAAGTAGTGGAGCGAAAGGGCTGGTTATCCCGGGAAGAGCTCACCGATTGTCTGGCGTTGGTTCAGACAATTCCTGGCCCGGTAGCTGTAAATACCGCTATTATGGTTGGACGAAGGATGGCAGGTAAAGTTGGCGCGCTATTAGCGACGGTTGG
>DHRX01000123.1:15306-17708 GCA_002408345.1 Firmicutes bacterium UBA5301
GGCGCTATTAGCGACGGTTGGGGTTGTACTACCACCATTTGTAGTGATCCTAGTTATAGCTAGTTCTTACGGCCACTTACAAAACAACCTGTGGGTCAATGCTTTTTTTGCTGGAGTGCGACCGGTTGTTGTCGGTTTAATTGCGGCTTCTGCCATTAAATTAGGTCGGAGTATTTTACATTCTTGGTCGAGCTGGCTAATCTTTAGTTTAGTATTACTGGCCCTTGTTATTGGTGGAGTTAACCCGGTATGGGTGATAATGGGAGCCGCTATTTTAGGTTGGGGTTTTGCTAGATTAGAGTAAATAAGGGACGGATAGAGATGCTTTATTGGCAACTGCTTTTCTCTTTTCTAAAAATTGGGTTGTTTGCTTTTGGTGGTGGTTATGCCATGATCCCCTTAATTCAAGCTGAGATACTGGGGCAAGGATGGCTTTCTGCTCAGGAGTTTGCCAATATTGTGGCGGTATCGCAAATGACCCCGGGGCCCATCGCTATTAATGCCGCTACTTTTGTCGGTTATCGCATCCTTGGCTTGGGTGGGGCGGCGGTAGCTACCTTAGGGGTTGTTATACCCCCGTTTGTTCTAACTTTGGTAGTGAGTAAGCTTTTTTATACTTTTCAGGAACGTTCTTTGGTTCGAGGCGTTTTCAGCGGAATTCGACCGGCGGTTATCGCTTTAATTACTTCAGCGGCTATATTCTTGGTTCCCTCTTCTATTATGACTTTATCCCAGGGTATAATCGCGTTGTTGACAACTATTGTTATTCTTAGGACAAGGATAAGCCCGCTGGTTTTAATCTTTTTGGGCGGGATGTTTGGTGTGATTACCAGCGGGCTTGGTTTGAATTAACCTACTTTTTTCTGTTCAGTTTTACTATCTTGCAAAGCTTCTACCGCTGCGGCCATAAAATTATTAATGTTGGCGGTAGCATCAATTGTTTTTAACCCCATCCCTTGGATGAGTAGGTCAGTGAAGTCTCTTACTTGCAAATGGGCTCCCAATGCTTGAGCGGTTGCTGTAAACTGGGCGTTACAGCCGGCGCAGGCGGTGACTAAGGTGTTGGCACCTGTATCAACAGCTTCGGTAACCCTCTTAGTTCCGGCGGCACCAACAATATCAAAAGAGTTAAAAGCACAGACTAAGCCGCAACAGAGTCCATTTTCCTTGTTGTGAGCCATTTCACGTAGCTCTACCCCAGGAACGGCTTGAATGAGGTTTCTCGGTTCATCGTAAATTCCAGCCCAACGGCCAAGGTGGCAGGAATCATGGAAGGTTGCTACCTGAGGCACCTTGTTTTTTAGCGGTAATTTACCGGCTTGGAGCAGCTCATTGAGGTAAACGGTGGCGTGTTTAACTTCAATATTCCAAGTCAACCCCATCTGTTCAACAAAAAGCGGGTAGAATTCGTGGAAAGTAGCAAAACAGCCGGGGCAGGAAAGGATTAGGGTCTCTACCCCTCGTTTTTTAAAGGAGAGGTAATTTTTCCGAACCTTTTCTATTAGATCTTCATAATAACCACCGGCGGCTAAGTAGAGGCCACAGCAGGTTTCTTCTTCGCCTAAATAAGTAAAAGGAATACCGGCCTTATCTAGGATGCGGACTAGATTGTTCGGTACGTTATTAGTTACTAGTGAGGCCCAACAGCCCGGCCAGTAAGCAACTTTTGCTTGGTTAAGGACGGTGACCTCTGGTGGAAGCCATTGGGTCCGCTGCTGATTATTGACACCCCAGAAATTGCCATGTTCTAATACATTGTTGCGGACAAAATTTAGTCCGGTGTTTTCCAGGCCCTTTTGCTGCATAATCGGGCGTAAGGCCAGCCAGTTATCGACAATCGGGATATTAGCCTGGCAAACCTGGTCACAGCTCTTACAGGTGGTACAGGCAAAGAGTCGGTCAGCGACACTGACATCAAAATCGATATTTCCTTTAAGGTATTCGTGTAGCAGGTAATACTTGCCCCGAGGTGAGTTAGACTCCCAGGGTTCACTAGAGAAAACGGTACAGTTGCTACGGCAGTAACCGCATTGAGCACAGATGAAGGCTTCTGCGGCTATCTCTTCCGGCAAATCCTGGCGTTTGTTCTTACCAGACCCGGCTAGTGCTACACCGATACGACTAAAGACCGATTTACCCATTAAAGCAGCTCGCATAGCGGTGTGTAGCAACTTGGTCGGAGCTCCTTTATCTAGGGACGAAGGAAATACTTTACCAGGGTTTAATACTCCCCGAGGATCGACCTCTTGCTTGTAGCGCCAAAGTTGCTGTAACTCGGTGCTTCCCAGGATGTTTTCGGCTTGGTCATTAAAATACATCCCCGTAGTAAAAGATTGTCCTCCTAGTTTTGGGGCAGGTTCCATGACAGCCAAAGAGGCGATATAGGCTAAGGGGAAGGCTAT
>DHRX01000052.1:0-479 GCA_002408345.1 Firmicutes bacterium UBA5301
GTATCGACATCTGCCGGTAACCCTGCAGCTACAATTAACTGATCTAGCGGTAGCTTAAACGCCGTAGCAATCTCCCGTAGGGTCATCCGCCCTTTGATCTCGTCTACCGCAGAATCTGCTGATAACTGAGTTTGGACATGCTCCTCACTTACCTCTAAAAACCGCCGGGCTATCTCCCTCACGTCTTCTGTTTCCAAGGCTACCTGCTCTTCTAATTGGCGCAGTTCTGTAGTCACCGGAAACGTAGCTAGATCCAACCCGAGACCGGCATAAAGATAATCTACCGGCATCCCAAAGTGCTCGGCTACTTGCTGCAGGGTCATCCAGCCCCGAATATCCTCGGCTGTTAAGAAGCCAGCTGCCGCTTTCTGGTCAACAATCTGTTTCCCGGAAGTTAGCCAATAACCGGTGTTATTAGCAAAAACTACAGCCAAAACGATAACCATAACGGCCAGCGTTGGGACAAGGTAGCTTCTGGT
>DHRX01000052.1:644-4828 GCA_002408345.1 Firmicutes bacterium UBA5301
ACCGGACAAGCATCGATACACTCTAGACATGAAGTACAACGGGAACCTGGAGAGCTGGTTTTACTCGGTTGCAGCTGGACCGGACAAACCCGATCACATTTACCACAGTCAAGGCACACTTCTTGATTGCGACCTACTTTTACCAAACCCAGGGGTTGAAGCAGGCTAATTAAAGCCCCTAGCGGGCAAAGGAAACGGCACCAGAACCGACGGATCAGCACCGCACTAATGAGGAAAGCAATAGTAATTAGATAGGCAGGCCAGTGCTTAAGAGCAGGGGTAAAAAGCCATTCTAGGCTAAAGATAGTACGGTAGGGATCATAATCAGCAAACCAGAGCTTACCAGTACTTACGGTAAAATAGATAATAACTATGAGAACTAAGTAGCGTAACCAGCTGAGTTTAGCAGCGAGAGCTTCGGGAACTTGGACCTCTCTAATTTTTAACTTACGACGTAATTTCTGCAACCAATCCTGAAGGGCACCAAAAGGACAGATCCAACCACAGAAAGCTCCACCTACTAACAAGATAGAGGCTAACAAACCAATTAACAAAACTAAACTAGACGGATGGATCTTTTGCAGATAGCGACCAGAATCAATTAAGCGGTATAAAGATACAGCACCACCAAAAGGACAGAGGGCATCAACAGAAGGGACGTTAGCATTAGGAAATAGGTTATGGGCCAACCCGCGACCGAACATAAAGGCCAGGATTGACCCAGGCAAAAGCCAGCGTAAATAGCGCAACAGTCTTCACTCCTCAACAATAAAAGTGGAATTATGAAGAAAATTCTACTCCTACCCTTTGAAGAAGATGTGAAGACTGGACGACTATTTACTTGACATATCAGCTACACAAAACTCGATAAAGGCCTCGGCCTGTGGAGATAAGGGGTGTTTTCTTCGGCGAGCAATGACAAAATTCCGTATTAGTTCTAATCCATCAACGCTTAGAGCCTGGATACATTTACAGTTAATATCTTCTTGGATAATCCAGCGCGAAATTACAGTAACCCCAAGGTTCAGTTTGATTAAAGATTTAATCGCCTCGGTACTACCTAACTCCAGATAAATCGGCACCTTATCCCAAGCATAACCTGCCTCTTCTAAAGCATCTTTAAAAACCTCCCGGGTCCCTGAGCCCGGCTCTCTCAACACTAATTTCTCCTCAAGAAGTTCTGGAACAGAAACTGATTTTCTAGTTGCCCATGGATGTTTAGTGGAAACCGCTAGGACCAGTTCATCTTCGGCCAAAAACTCCTTCTTGATCTTAGGATGCTGAAAAGGTCCTTCAATAAAACAGATATCGTAGGTCTCATCAGCCAAACTACGGACAATTAGTTCCGTATTATCCACCTGTAAGAGTAGGTTTACTTCCGGGTATTTATGCTTAAAGAGCCCCATCATTCGGGGTAAAACATACCCCCCTAGAGTGAGAGTAGCGCCAATGTGGAGATCCCCCATAATCCGACCGCTACAGCGCATCAGTTCTGATCGGGCACCTTCGTACATAGCAAGAATTTCTCGGGCATAGCCCTGAAAGATTACTCCTGCCGGGGTTAGCTTAATCCCCCGGTCTAGTCGATCAAAGAGACGTACCCCATACTGTTCTTCTAATTGCTGAATTTGCATACTGACCGCCGGTTGGCTTAAATGTAGTTCCCGTGCTGCTGCTGAAAAACTAGCCTTGCGAGCTACCGTTAAAAATGTGCGTAACTTCGTATCCAAGCTTAGCCCCCCTCCCCAAGTAGTTTATTAAAAAATATAAGTCAAGCCCAAACCTACACCCGTAGTTTGAGAGTTTGACGCCAAATTTAGATAGGCCCTAGCACCGAGAACCTCGGTAAGTTGAGTCCTATAAACCGGTGTTAGTTGCCAGAAATCATTACCCGGGATGATTAAAAACGTACAACTGTAGCTGGAAATATCATCAGGCAGGTAACGGACCGATATACCGGTAGCTAAATCCTCTGTTCTTGTAGTGTTAGATAGCTCACCTCTAACGAAGGTACGGTTGTTCCAACTGTAATCAGCGCCTAGTACCCACTGCAGCCTAGTCTTATCCTGAGCTAAGGTCTGCAACGCCCCTTGGCCAAACCATCCAACCTTAGTAGCATTACCTTGTAGTTGTAAGGAGAGCTGAGTCTCAACCTGATCTTGGCCGCTGACTAACGCGGTAATCACATCTGTTCCTTGTAAGTTCGTACGGTACACCGCTCCGGTAACCGGTTTGTTCCTCTCCAAAACCCGAAAAAGACTGGCTTGTGATAACGCCCCTAAGGGTAGGTTAACGTTAACCCCAGAATAACCGGGGGCTAAATCCATTTCTCCAGTAGTCGGATCAATGGTTGGTGCAAAGGGATCTGCTGGATTAAAAAACAGGCCAGCGCCCCAGGTCAGAGGCTGTTTCCCTAGAGTCAAATCATATTTAGGTTGGAAATAACGGATATAGAGCCTGTCCACCTGGTTGGCACCACGGTCTGGTAGCTTTCCGACTACTTGCCCAGTCACCTTTTCGGTCCAAGGCAGGCGTAATTCCCACTGTAGATAATTTTCCATGCTATCATTACCGTCTTTAGCAAAGGGAAACCAGTAAGCACTTTCTATTTTTCCCTGTAACTCAACCCCAGCCCCAAGTACACTAATACTACCAAAGATAGTTACTAATCCACTAATTAGAGCTAATAGTATTTTCACTTTTTTCTGCATCTGCAATCAACCCCACCTAATTCTTAGAAACTCATTCCTCTATTTTAACTAAACCGTATAAAATTAGTTTGATATTAGTTTGTTGTAACTTTTTAATTTCCCTAGTTTTAAAATGTTCCTCACTAACAGCTGCAAAAAGCAGGATGTTAAGAAGGTTGTTAGCGATTACCAGCGCCGTAACCAGCGGATTTACTTCCCGTAAATACCCTTCTCTGATCCCACGCTCAATAACACCGGCTAAAAAGAGGATTTCTTTATTCTGTTGACCGTTATCATACTTAATATACCTTTGCAACCGCACAAGGTAATCATGCTTCAACATTTGAAGAGCAAATTCATTCTCTAACAGGCCAAGGCCAACCTCTACTAACAGCAGTTCCAGTTCTGCAACAGGATCGGTGGCTAACTCTAGTTTGGCTAGCAGTTGCTTTTCAAAGCGGGCCAACTCTCTACTAAATAGGGTGGTGTAAATATCTTCTTTACTTTTAAAGTAGAGATAGACTGTACCTTTACCTACCCCAGCCGCCCGAGCGATCTCAGCTACAGTTATTTTCTCTATGCCATATCTAACTATCAAATCCTGAGTAGCATTAAGAATACGATCTGTCTTACTGTCCATAGCCCCTCCTTATTGACTAGGGCATACTCCAATGACCAGTTATACAGTTTTGGTCATATGGTCAATTACATTATATGGTGGGGATACCATTGTGGTCAAGAATTATCTAATCATAGTTAGCAGATGCATTTACAAGCCCAGCCAAAGATAGTATCATAGGGGTATGATGAGCATTGAAACATTTGCCAGACGGGAAAGTATGTTGCAGCTTAAAGAAAATCTGCTTATTGCCAAGGAAAGCCGATTAAGTGGTAATAACGGGTATTCTATCGAAGAAGTTTCCTCAATGATGAAAGCAGCTATCAAAGAGGTCTTAGATGGGAAGAGGGATGATGCTGAAAGCTCCTCAAGAAATACTAATTGAGATTTGCCGCAAATACGATATCGCACTAGTCTACCTTTTTGGCTCCCAGGCCGCTGCTGGTAAGCGCTTATTAGCCGGTAGTAATGTTACAATCATAGATCCCCTAACCGACCTAGACGTGGGAGTAGTTACGTCCAATCCTTTACCAGAACCTACAAAACGCCGAAAACTTTATGCCGCCTTATATAATGATTTAGAGGAAGTATTTCGCTCCTTTAAATTAGATTTAGTTTTCTTAGAAGAAAACCATTCTGTTTTTCAATTAGAAGCTATAAAAGGATTATGTGTTTATCAAGTTTCCCAAGAAAAACGGGATGATTATGAAATGATGATTCTCCGTAGGGCCGCTGATTTTCGCCCGGTACTACAAAAATACCTTCAAGAAGTATTGGAGGATATTTGATGTGATAAACCGCCTGTTAATCGAACAACGCCTTGCTTTAATAATTAGTTACTTAGCTGAACTTACAAAACTATCACAGACCCCTAA
>DHRX01000052.1:5032-9966 GCA_002408345.1 Firmicutes bacterium UBA5301
AACTTTCGTTAGGGAAATCCGAGATTATCTTATTAACCTTCCAAATGATATTTAGTATAATTATTGCAACAGCGGTTTAGTAACTACCTTAGCCCGCCAACCGCCTTTTAAATAATATAAGCTAGTTAGCGTCAAACCAATGACCGGGCTTACTGCAATTCCGATCCAAATACCCCGACTACCCCACAGAATCGAAAAATACTTAGCCAACGGGATCCGTACAAACCATAACGAAACCATAGTAATCAGCATTGTTGGCAGAGTATCTCCAGCACCCCTCAGGAAGCCAGTTACAGAAAACATCACCGCTAAGAATACATACGAGAAAGAAATAATCCGCAAGTATTCAGTTGCATAGGTTAAAACCTGGGTATCCGTAGTAAAGATCTGAGAGATCGGCCAAGCTAAAAACTGCATCCCCAAGGTTACCGCCAGAGAAATGCTACCGCTCAAGATAAGGGCCCAGTACAAGCTCTGTTTGGCCCGCTCCTCTTGACCAGCACCAAGATTTTGCCCGACCACCGCTGAAACCGCCATACTAACTGACATCGCCGGCATAAAAGAAAAATGATCTAATCGGTTACCAACCCCATAACCGGCTACCACTAAGTGCCCAAATCCATTAACAATCGAAGTTAGAGCTAACGCCCCTACCGAAACTACAGTCTGCTGCAGACCGGCAGGGATACCGATCTTTAAGGTTAACAGAGTTAATTCCTTATCTAGTTTGCTATAAACCCGCCAATCTTTGCTTAATAGACCGTTAACCTTATACAAATGCCGTATCGATAATAAAGCCGAAACCCCTTGAGCAATAACAGTAGCCAGAGCCACCCCAGCTACTTCCATCCGCGGTATCGGTCCAATTCCGAAAATAAAGATAGGATCTAAGATGATATTTAGGACCGTAGCAATGATTAGAAAATTTAGAGGCGTCCGGGAATCCCCTAGTCCACGTAAGATTGCTCCCATCACATTATAGATAAACATAAAAATCAAACCGGTAAAGAAAATTTTCAAATAAGATGTGGCCAGAGGGATTAACTCCTCTGGCGTATTAATCAGCCGCAAGGCCCCTTCGCTAAAGACATAACCGATCACCGATACGGCAGCTCCGGCAATAGTCAAAAGCCCTACCGAATTAATAACCACCCGGCGAACCCGTTCCCAATCCTTAGCACCGGCATACTGGGCCACCAGTACCGTTGTACCCATACCGATACCCATAACCAGGGAAACTAACACGAAAATTATCGGAAAACTAACCGAAACCGCCGCTAAAGCTTCTGGCCCTAAAAAACGGCCGACCCAAATCGTATCTACCGTATTATATAGCGCTTGTAATAGGTTACCTAAGAACATAGGAATAGCGAAAATCAGTAGGTGCCGGGGAATACTTCCTGTTGTAAAATCCTGTCTCTTTGATCCCTTCATTTCATCCCAACTTTATTTTTAGAGTAAATTAGATACTTCTGTTCCCTAGTGTTGATTCCTCCTGGCACTGGCGACACCGCCCAAAGATTTGGAGGCTATGACGGTCAACAGTGAAACCGGTTGTTGTTTCTAAATCTCGCTCCAACTTGGCTAGAGGACAACCGCTAAACTTTATTACCCGCCCGCAACCAGAGCAGATTAAATGGTGCTGGTGTTCGCCGGGTTGCACCAGCTCAAAACGTTGACAACCATCATGAAAACAGACCTGTCTGAGTAAACCTACTTCTACTAGTACCTCTAGGTTGCGGTAAACCGAAGTTAAGCCGACCCCGGCTTTTCTCTGAACTAAAGCCCGATAGAGTTCTTGAGCTGTTATCATCGTCTGTTCCGCAAAGAACCAGGCCAGAATAGCCTGCCGTGGTTTGGTTAGTTTATACCCCTGGCTATGTAGCCTTTCTACAGCTTCCGCAGGTATTTTAGCCATTTTTAGACCTCCCCACAGCGCTGCTAACCATAAAGATTAAAATTAACAATAATACTATGCTGGCCCCTGAAGGGATATCCCAGTAATAGGAGCTAATCAAACCGAGCACAGCGCTAGCTACACCAAAAAGGCCGGAAAGCCAAAGCATCTGGGGCAGAGAATTAGACCACTGCCACGCCGCTGCAGCTGGAACTACAATAAAAGCCATTACTAGTAGTTCCCCAGCAGCCTTAAGGGAAATAACAATAGCCAAAGCAATCAAGATCAACAACCCATCGAAGAGCCACCATACCGGCAGCCCCGCCGCTTCAGCCATCTCCGGATCAAAAGCTGTAAACTGAAACTCTTTAAAAAACAAGTACAAGATCGCTAAAACTAAGAAGCCCACCCCTAAACTTACCTTTAGATCGGCCTCTCCTACAGAGAGTAAGTTGCCAAAGAGGTAGCCCATCAGATCAGCGCTGTAACCCGGCATTAAACCGATAAACAAGACAGCTAAGGCTAGTGCCCCCGAAAAAGCAATACCAATTGATGCATCCATATTCAATTTGCCCTTACGCTTAGTTCGGCTAATAGCTAGCACCATTAAGAGCGCAGCAACTGTCGCCCCGGCTACAGGGTTAAATCCCAATAAAAAGGCTAATGCAACCCCGGCAAAAGCACCATGAGCAATACCGGCTCCTACAAAAGACAAGCCTTGCAAAACTACAAAAACGCCAATCACTGAACAAGTAAAACCAATGATCACCGCTGAAACCAACGCCCGTTGCATAAAACCGAACTGTAAAAAATCAAGCATGGTGATCACCAACTACCACCCGTTTTTCACCGGCATGGTCTACTACTACAACTTCTGAACCGTAGACTTGGGAAAGCAGTTCGCTAGTTAATACCTGATCGGGCGGACCAAAAGCATAGAGTTTTCGGTTTAAATAACCAATTTTATCAGCAAAACTAATTACCTGGTTCACATCATGGGTAACCATTACTACCGTTAACTCTAGCCGGCGATTTAAGTTGGCAATCAATTGAACTAAATCATGCTGGGCTGCCACATCTAAAGCGGTCGTAGGCTCATCTAAGAGCAAGATTATAGGACTACCCATTAACGCCCTGGCTAGTAGAACCCGTTGCCGTTGCCCCCCACTAAGAATACCAAATAGGCTATTCCTATGATCTGCTAATCCTACTGCGGCTAAGCAACGTTCCGCTTCAGTTCGTTCCTTATCTCCGGGACGGGCTAGCAACCCTAACCGACTATAACTACCCATAAGCACTACCTCAATGGCGGTAACCGGAAACTTCGGATCGACTAACGTCATCTGGGGCAAATAACCGATCTTGTTTCTAGCCCGCGGTAAATTGGGACCGGTATAACCAGCTACTACTAGTTCCCCCTGCGTTAAAGGGATTAGACCAAGTATAGTTTTCAGCAATGTACTTTTCCCGGAACCGTTGGGGCCAATAATGACCACAAACTCCCCTTGCTGAATGTTCAAACTAACTCCGGCTAAAACGACTTCTTGTCCATAACCAGCCCAAACATCGGTAAAGGTTATACTCTGCTCCGCTTTCATAGACCATTACCTCTATTCCAAAACTGCCGTCAATTTCTCCAAATTGTTTTCAAGGAAATCTAGATAACTTTGACCCGGTTCTGGTAGCGGTGCTAAATACACTAAAGGTAGACCTGTTTCTTCAGCTAAAATCCGACCAAAGCCGTGGTCAAACCCTTCTTCGGAAATTACAGCTACCGCCTTCTGAGCTTTAGCTTCTGCCACTAGTTCCGCAACCTGCTTCGCCGAAGGTTGACTACCATGACCTTTTTCCAGGGGACCGATCTCGTTAACCCCAAGATCCCTCAAGAGAAAAGTGTAAGTAGGAACTGTCGTCACTACCGCTAAATCACCGGCATGCTGGGACTTTTTCAGTCTCATCTTGTAACGACAAAAGGTAGTATCAACTGTTTCCAAATAACTTAAGCCAGTAGCAGTAAAGTATTGGGCCTGTTCAGGGTAAATCTGATTTAGATACTGGGTAATAACAGAAATAGCCTGAGTAACATTGGGCGCATCCAGCCAAATATGGGGGTTACATTGGGAATGTTTTCTTATTCCCAGTTGGTGTTCTATCGACCCATATTTACAGGCGGGTGGGAGTTTTTCCGACAATATCAGTCTAGTCATTTGACGGTTGCCCACATTCTTTAACAGCTTATTAGACCACGGTTCTAAATCAAGACCAATCTCTACGTAAAGATCAGCCTCTTGTAACATTTTAAGGTGTTTAACCGACGGCTCAAAGTGGTGGGGTGAGGTCCGACCGGGAATAATACTAGCTACCTTAACATAGGGACCACCGATAGCCTCTACCCAATCTGCAAGCAGTTCTAAAGAAGTAACTACCTGAATTTGGTCCTGAGCAGCAAAAGAGGAAGTTCCGCCAAACATTTGCCCGCCGATTAATAACAACAAGAAAACGCTAATAACTAACTTTACTGGAAAGCGGCGCATACCTTTACCTCCACAATTTAGTATACCTAACTGAAAGTCATTTTCAGTTAGGT
Organism: Firmicutes bacterium UBA5301; assembly: GCA_002408345.1. Classification (GTDB taxonomy): domain Bacteria; phylum Bacillota; class UBA5301; order UBA5301; family UBA5301; genus UBA5301. The sequence continues at coordinate 9,517 of DHRX01000052.1, forward strand.
TGTGTCTACTATTATTATACTGCTCAGCCCTAATTATTCCAAGGTAAACCTAACGACGATCGGTAGTTCCCCAACTACCGGTTCCTCTCCCTGCTGGGCCGGAGTAAATAGCCAGCTTTGCACCGCTTCCAGTGCGGCTGCATCTAAAATAGCATAGCCGCTACTCTGCTTAACCTCCACCTCAGCCGCCTCCCCTGTAGGGCTTACCTGCACCCAAAGAGAGACTTCACCGGTCCAACCCCGTTGCCGGGCCCGTAACGGATACACTGGCTGGGTTTGGCTTAAAAGCACCGGCGGAGAAAACAGTTCCTTGGCACTACTAGGTTCAGCTACCGGTTCTGGAACTGAGGTTAGGGGCAATTCTAAACCTTCCTCGCTAAAAATTAATTCTTCTACTTCTTCAACTATCTTAGCTGTAAGCGGCCCCATCTCTTCTATCTCTTCTATCTC
>DHRX01000088.1:0-2171 GCA_002408345.1 Firmicutes bacterium UBA5301
GCTAGTTCTAGAGAGGTATCCGGTTTTTCTGCTGTTACCACAATAGCCTTAAACCACTTCTTCCCTATAAGATCAGCTTCCGTAAACAGCTCCACTAACCTAGCCTCATTTACTTCTTGAGGGCAAACCACCTCTAAAAAGGCGCCTGGCAACCTAGTTACCCGTACCGAATCTAAAGCCTGACCTAACTCACTAGCCAAATCTGCGGTTTCTAATACTCGATAGTCCAACTTAATCCAGAAACTTTCTGCCCCATGGCGCAAAAACTGACCGATCTGTTCCGGTAGCTGGCGGATTTCCGCTGGCTCTATCAAGCTCACCGCCCCACCTACTTCTGCTGGTGAACAATGGTTTTCTGCAAAGAGTTCCGCATACTGACCATAAGCAATAGGATGCTCTGCTCCATAGGTAAAAGCTCCTTTACCCTCTGAATCCACCAAGTAAAAGCGGAGAATCAACCGGGCCCCATTGTACTGCGGAATCTTGTAGTGGAAATTACCCTCCCGTTTAATCAGTTTATGCCCCCGCTCCCAAAACCCATCGCCATAAAAAAGATAAGCCTCAGCTACATCAGCAAACCCCACTTCCTGAGCTGCTGCCAAAGGAAACAACCGTAAATTTATGGCCGCCCCCAGATGGGGATGGACCGGATTAATAGAATAATAACTCACGAGAGCCCCTCCTCTCCTAAGAAATATATGGTGAGAAGGGGCTTTTTAGAAGATTAAATTAGTTAGGACAACTTAGTAAAAATAGGATGCAGATTACGATATAAATCTGAATAAAGACGAGTATATTCCAAGTTATATTTAACCTTACGTTCTTTATCCGGACTGTAAACAGCCCGGTTCCGTCCATGTACCGCACAAAAAAGATCTCTGGTTTCAGTGTAGCCTAAACTTCTCCCAGCCAAGTGAGCCGCGCCACAAGCCGGTCCCCCTAGGGCAAGGCCGGTAGAAAACGGTACCCCGGTTACGTCCGCTTTAATCTGCAAGGCAACACGGTTTTCAGTACCCCAACCAAAAGCATTAATCTCCGGGCACTGCCGACCGGTAGCCTTAGATATAGCCAGCAAATTACTGCGAATTTCGTAGGAGATACCCTCTAAAACCGCCCGGTAAACATGCCACTTCGAATGCTTAGGTCGTAGACCAACGATTGCACCACGTGAGGACGCATCGGCTTTAGGTGTACCGCTACCAATTAGGTGGGGAAGAAAGACTAAACCATCAGAGCCGGCCGGAATCGTTTCTAACCCAGCTTGTAAAGAAGCGTAAATTTCGTCAATAGGCCGTTCCGCTAAATGCGGGAAAAAGTTCTCAACAACCCAAAGCACCGCCGGAATTGCAAAAGGCAGAGTACCAATACACAGATAGTCAATACCATTTAAGTGAGGTTCTAAGGTATAACCATCGGCTGGGTTAATCTCAAAAGCCCGATTAGCCGGTAAAGTAGTAAAAAGCAGCTCATTCTCGGTGACCAAATTGAGGCAGCCACACTCCTCTAAACAACAGGACAAGGCGGCACAATTCGGTCCAGAAGAAGCCACTACCACCGGGGTTCCTTCAGCCAAACCAAGTTCAGCAGCTGCCCGCCGGGTCATCTTTCCGACCGCTTGGCCGGGAGCAATTACTTCGGGGAAAAGTTCCTTTTTTACCCCGTAGGCAGCTAAGAGCGAATCACTCCAAACCCGGCGAGTAATATCCAAAGCCCCATAGTATGAAGCTCCGGCGGCATCTACCGCTACCTCGCCAGCCATCCGGGCCTGAATAAACTCAGGTAGGTTAAGCCATTTATAAGTGCGGGCAAATAAACTAGGCTCAGCCTGCTTAAACCATAAAAGATTATGGATGCCGCTTAAAGACCGGTTGCCACGCCCATTAATCCGAAAGAGCTCCTCAGCAGAATACCCTAGCGGTAATTCAATATCCTTAGCTTCAAAAGGATTAACTCGAATGTTTACTAATGGATGCAGAGGCTCAAATTTCTCTCCCACCGCTACCCAGGCTTCCTGAGCCGAGGTTACGGAAACAGCCGCAATATCGTCACCTTTAATCCGGTATTCCCGTAAGAGCTTGCCAACTACTTCTTTAACCTTTTCCCAAGCATGACGGGGCTGAATCTGTCTGGGATTAACTCGACCATACAAGGGGGTAAAGGCCACCGAAACA
>DHRX01000088.1:2524-11111 GCA_002408345.1 Firmicutes bacterium UBA5301
CTCGTCTATACGTTCACGACTTAATGGGATTAACTCAGCATTAGGATCATCGGCTAATACTACGCCATAGGTACGCCCCGTGGCTTTAATTTCAACAATCTTCGCCGATGTTTACTAAATAACTGCGGTGGGTTTTAAAAAACTGGTGCGGGTCTAGCCATTTTGCCACTTCACCTAAGTTTATGTTCACCTCGTATTCACTTTTATCAGTTACTAACCGGGCATGTCTCCCCCGGGCTTCAGCAAAAATAATGGCATTTTCATTAATAAATACCTCCGACTTCTCCCCTTTGGGTCCGGTTACCTCAAAAGAAAGACGACGGGGAACCGTTTGGGTCAACCGGTTAATAAGATTTTGGGCGGCTCGCTGCTGCTCCTCTTCCAAACGTTTTCTCGCTAGTAGACGCTCCACAGCTGCATTAATCCGCTCTACCGTATAGGGTTTAACTAGATAATCTAAAGCCTCAACCTCAAAAGCACCAACCGCATGTTCCTCGTAGGCGGTAGTAAAGATAATACTGGGTGGATCAGGAAATTCGCTAATAACCCTAGCCGCTTCCATCCCATCCATACCTGGCATTTTAACGTCTAGAAAAATAGCATCAGGATAAAAACGCTGAGCTAGTAAGATCGCCTCTTCACCGCTAGCTCCTTCACCAATTACCTGAAGTTCTCGGTACTTACCTAAAAAATGCCTGAGAATCTCCCGTGCCCTCTCTTCATCATCGACAATTACAGCTCTTAGTAGCATGCGTTACCCCCTAACTCCAGGCTAATCTATAGTCTCTAGTGGCAATTTGATGAAAAACGTAGTTCCTTTACCGACAGTACTTCGTAAGGATAACTCCCCATTATGTTGCCTAATAATTTTATACGTTATCGGCAGCCCTAACCCTGTGCCTTCTTCCTTTGTTGTGTAAAACGGATCAAAAACAGCCTCCTGATCTTGTAGTGGAACCCCCGGGCCGGTATCTGCAATCTCCACTAAGCAGTAGAGATCATCCTGATCAACCTTAACACTTAGTTGGCCACCTCCCACCGCTTCTAGAGCCTGTAGCCCATTAATTAGTAAGTTAAAAAAAACCATAGTTAACCGTTGGGCATCTCCGGCAACTTGAGGTCTACACCGAAAATCAGTAACTACTTGGATCTGAGCGCTAAGCGCTTCCCGGTGTAACGCCTCTATATTACGCTGGATAACCCTAACTACGTCTACCTCCGTAATCTGCATGGGATCCTCTTTAGCAAACATCAGGAACTGGTTGAGTAAATTAGCCAAATCCTCAACATCTTCTTGAATACCTTTGGCATAATAAGCTAGCTTAGGGTTATCGTCCACTAAGTCATCGAGAATTGAGGCAAATCCCCCAATTTTATTCAAACCGTTTCTAATCTCGTGGGCTAACCCGGCGGTTAACCGCCCCATCGCTGCTAGACGTTCTGTACGACGGAGCTGTTCTTCCACTACCTTTTGCTCACTTAAATCGCTTAAAACCAAGATAATTGATGGGGTTTGCTCCTCCACAGGTTTTGTAAAAGAAGCGGTAACCTGTACAGGAACTGGAGCATCTTGAGGTCCCACCGTAGTTTCTTCTAATTGAACCGGCTCCCCGGTACGCTTCAACTTAGAGATAACCCTTTCCAACCCTTCGGCACCTGGTAATTCTGGTAAAAAACGACCTTTAGTCCGTTCACTGGTAATACCAAACATTTCGGCCGCTACCCGGTTAATTGTAGATAAATGCAGACTTTCGTCTAGAACCATAACCCCGTTAAGGGTTCCAGCCAATAGCGCCTCATAGTGTTGAGTTAAATCTGAAATCTCCGTGTATAATTGGGCATTCTGCAAAGCGGTTCCGGCTTGCCCTGCTAGTGAACTAATCAGCTCAATCTCTTGGTCAGTTAGCGCTTCTGGCCAACGCTGCCCTAACTTAAGCCAACCGATGGTCGTCTCCCGAGAGCTTAAGGGTATTGTAATATTACAGCGGGACTCACCGCAAATTCCTAAGGCATCAAAAGTGCCTTCATTGAAATGGCTAGTTCCATTATGCTGGGTGGCCCGCCAAGTCTTCATCCCACCAGTAGGGTGGAGTAAAACTAATTCCGCTACCGGCAAATCAAAAACGGTTACCACAAAAGATAAGATTTTTTCCGCTAATTCGGTTAAAGGTAATAAGTCTACTAATTCCCGGGAAAACCTATGCATCTTTACCAGATAGCGGTCATAGGCCAATGGGAAAAACTTCTCTAAACTCTGGTCCAAGTAGACCCGGAGAGGATAAAAAAGAGGACCTATTATCAGTGTCGCCAGAAACCCTGACCAAACCGGGTTCCAACCTAAACGTTCATAAGTCCAAAAACCAAAAAATTGAACTAAACCAATATAAATTAACAAAACCAAGGTCAAAACGAATGAATAGACAGCTGCAGATCGGAAAGTCGGGGTCACATTAAGAACCTCATACCGCCAGATCGCCCAGCCCATAACAAAGATATAGGCCACACTAAATAAGCTACTGGCAAAGCTAGGGCCATAGGTAGACAAAGGCAAAACCCGGAGCGCCCCACTAAGAATTGCGGCTACCGCAGCAATCGCCACTAACAAATAACTAACCCGGTTTCTCTCCGGACCCTCTTGACAATATGCTCGAATCAGTAAATACACCGAAAGGAGGGTAAACAAAAGAAAATAACCTAAGTATAGGCTAATCCCAAGCCAACTATAGCCTCCTAGTTGTCCAGGGCTAACTAAAACCCGTAATACAGCCATAGGGGTGTAATCAAAAAACAATAGCACCGCTGCCCAGGTATAACCCCAAAAAATAAGGCTCCGGGTAACCACCGTTGACCTTTGGGTTAAGGCTAGACTAAACTGGAGGAAGGCCACAGGCAGGAAAACGCCCCCGATGGTTAGTATAGGGTTCCAGAGGGTCGTCCATAATTGGGCTACGCCTTCCAACTGCCAAAGAACAATTAACAAACTAAGCAGCAAGAAGACCCGGTTAAGATAAAAGCCTTTACCGGCCCAAAAGATAAAAAGTCCAATCTGGAGCGTAATAATGACGGGAATGATAAAAATTAGCCAATAGAGATCAGGCATGCTATCACCCATAGTAATAGTTCCACACCTAGGGCTCTGTACCTGTTGGTGCTAAAAGAATCAGCCGAGTGGAAATGGGATCGGTTTCCACTCGGCTGAAAATGGAGTCCAGCAAGGCAGTCGGGGATTTGCTTGCTTACGTACTATTTTTCACATATGCTGATAAAAACCTTCTTCTTTTGTACCGGTGGGTTAATTTTTGTTCTCAACAGGTTGAAGGTTTTAGAGGAGGCTCAACTTGAAGATCCTGCTAGTAGCGCTTAATGCCCGCTATAGTCATAGCAATCCTGCTGTTTTTATTCTCAAAAACAACCTCCAGGGTGTTCAAGCAACGGTTAAAGAATTTAACATTAACCAATCATTGGAGTATATCTTAGGCGAGGTTTACCGTGCTCACGCCCAGGTAGTTGGTATCTCCTGCTATATTTGGAACCGTCGGGAAGCCTTAACCCTGGCCAACGAGTTAAAGAAAGTCGCGCCAAAATCCACAATTGTCTTAGGCGGCCCTGAGGTTACCTATACCGCCCCAGAGGTTTTGGCGAATAACCCTGGGGTTGATTTTGTACTGCCTGGTGAAGGTGAGCTTACTCTGCCCCTATTCTTAGCCCATCTGGAGAGTAAAGATTGGGCCCAAGTACCAGGATTAGTCTACCGAACCGCTAACGGTACTATTAGCACTACCCCAACTCAACTCGCTCTTAACCAACCAGATTTAGAACAGTTGACTTGCCCTTATACCCCAGAAGATTTAGAGCAACTACAGGGGAAGATTGTCTATTACGAATCATCTCGAGGCTGCCCTTTTCGGTGCGGTTACTGCCTCTCTTCGGCTGGACAAAGGCTACGGTTCCTTCCACTGGAGCGAGTTAAAACCGAGTTACTACAGTTAGTTAAATCCGGGGTTAGCTTAGTTAAGTTTGTCGACCGGACCTTTAACTGTCACCGCCAACGGGCCTTGGCTATCTGGTCTTTTTTAATTGAAGAGACACCGCCTGAAGCTCATTTTCACTTTGAAATTGCTGCTGATCTCTTAGATGATGCTGCTCTCGATTTACTAGCTCAAGCACCACCAGGCAAGTTTCAGTTTGAAATCGGCGTGCAAAGTACCAACCCCAAAGTATTGGCGGCTATCGGCCGTCCTGATCAAACTGCCGCTATTGCTAAAAACGTTCGTCAACTAGCTGAACTAGGCAATATTCATTTACACCTAGATTTAATCGCCGGACTGCCTTTAGAAACCTGGGCTTCCTTTACTCAATCCTTTGATACTGTCTATCAGATGCAACCTCACCGGATTCAACTAGGCTTCTTAAAGGTCCTTCCAGGTACAGCAGTAGCAGCTAACGCCTCTAAGTGGGGGTTAAAACACCTAACCGCTGTTCCCTACGGAATTTTAGAGACACCGGATTTAACCTACTCCCAATTATGGCAGCTTAAGCGGATTGAAGAGCTAGTCGAAATCTATGGTAATACCCAACGTTTCTCCCATACGATAAACTACCTTGTTACCACGGTTTACCAAGAATCGGCTTTCCATTTCTACCAGGATTTTGCCGAATACTGGGTTGCAACCGGTTTATACCAGCGGCAACATAAAAGTACCGCCTATTATGATCTCCTTTATCAATACCTTCGCCAACAAGGTTGGGCTACCGCTCCAATACTTAATCGGCTCAAACTAGATTTTGCTCTCTTTGAACCCTACGCTGATCTACCGCCTTGGATGCCCCAATTAGAAAGAGCAGAAAGCAGATCATTCCACCACAGCTTAGCTCAAAACCAACTATTTTTACAGGAAATGCTACCCCATTTAGCCAACGCTAAAGGACGGGAGATAATAAAAACGACCCGTCTTATACAGATAAGACGAGCCAACAAGAAAATCTGGTTATTAATCGATTATTCCCAACGTAACCCAGTTACTAATCATCCAAAGTTAATAGCAATTCCACCAGCACTATTAAAGAATATTTAACTAAACTTCCATAATAATTAATATGGACCAAAGAATTGCAAACTGAACTGAGAAAACTAACATCACCCAAACATTCATAACAATAAACTCTTTAATCGACTGGATTGAAAAGCGCATTCCCTTAGGTACGTCAACTAGTTCGGAAAATATATAGAGAAGAACAATGACCGGAACAGAAAAGGGGACCAGCTTAACTGGAGAACCTACCAAGTCAAGTTGGCGCAGTGCCAAGTTCAAGAGTTCCATTACTACTCACCTCCATGTAAGTAATAATTCTGGAATCCAAGCAACTGTTCCTTCCAGTTCATGGAATATTCTTACATTTTTCAATAGTCTTTTTTAATATTTCTTATAATGACATAGTTAAGTATAGATTTTTCAAAGTTCCAACTACAGCGCCATCCCAATATCCACAACGAATGCCCTCATCAAGCAGCCCAAAGGCTTGTTCTGGAGGTAACCCCTTGCGGTAAGGACGATCGGCGATCATCGCTTGATAAGCATCACCGACAGCAATAATTCGAGCCTCTAACGGTATTTCTCCACCTTGACACGCCGAGTGGTAGCCGGAGCCATTTATTTTTTCATGGTGCATTGCTGCCCAAGCAGCTACATCTTCAAGCCCCTGGATATCCCGGAGAATCATCTCGGTATAGTAGGGGTGAGCCTTAATTACCTCCATTTCATCCCAATTTAGAGGCCCTGGTTTGTTTAAGATCGCATTAGGAACACCAAGTTTACCTAGATCATGGAGCAAGCCGGCTGTATATAACTGGAGAATTTTTCCCTCGGCCAAACCCATCGCTTGACCAATACGAGCAGAATAGTTGGCCACCTCTTTACTATGGTTAGCGGTATAAGCGCTTTTACCGTCGATCAACTGGGCAAAAACCTCGCCAATTTGGTTTAAATCACTACCGGTAATTTTTTGGTCAAAACGGACTACCAATCGGTTAATTACCCGACCAATATTCTGTTCCTCTAAATCTAACCAAAAAGACGTTATCTTAAATAAACTTTTTGCCGCATCCCGTAATTCCAAAGCAAACTCAGTTCCAGCCCCTAAGTCTAAACGCTGCTCCATTAACACCTGGGCTCCAGCAGATCCAACTCGGTCAGAAAAACTAAGGGTCTGTTCTAAAGCATCAGCAACCGCTATTACCTGAGAGCCAATAGGGATTTCCGTCTCTGAAAGCCCCCGGGGAAACCCCTGACCATCTATCCGTTCATGGTGGTTACGAATTAAATCCCCGGCTGGCTGTAAATAAGGAAGGGAACAGATTAAATCTGCCCCCCTTACCGGATGTTCCCAATAATCGCTGGGGTTAAAGTCCGTAGAACCAGAGCACTCCGTATTTCCAATGTCGTGTAGCATCGCCCCATAAAATAGGTTTTGTAAAGATTCATCACCTATGCCCAAGATCTCTCCAATCCGCACAGCAATATAAGCTGTACGCCGATGATGCATTAATTGCCTATTTTCTTGGAGATCTAAAGCCAGTGAGAAAGAAGCCAGCAAGTTTCCTAACCGCAATCCTGGTGGAGTCGATTCCATGTAGGGCACACCGTCCATCACTGAAGTAAGTCTTATTCTAATTCTAAAGCTAATGGTAAAAATCCTATCTACTGTATTATTTGGTGCAATCAAAAAGGATTTCCTAAATATAGCTTGAATAATATTTAAAACCTTATTTTATTTAATGAAACGCTGTTCCGTATATTGAAACACTTTGTAGTGAGTGGAGGCAAACCAATGCTCCGATACCTTTTAAATCGATTAGCTCTGATTATACCCGTAATTTTAGGGGTCTCTCTCATTATCTTTCTTATTATGGCCGCTATCCCTGGGGACCCGGCCCGGATTATGCTAGGTGAAGCTGCATCAGCTGATGCAGTAGCTGCTCTCCGTAGCGAATTAGGCTTAGATCAACCGCTTTTGATTCGATATGGGCAATTCCTAATCCAGTTAGCTCACGGAGATTTAGGTACTTCCATTACTCAGCGGGCCCCGGTACTAGACCTTGTTCTGAGTAGGCTACCAGCCACTTTGGAGCTGACTGTTTTTGCCATGCTTATCGGTACTTGTCTAGGCGTTATTGCTGGTATCATTTCGGCTACCAAGCAGTACTCACTCCTTGATTACACCGCTATGGGCGTCTCAATTATCGGCGTCTCTATGCCGGTATTTTGGTTAGGTATGATGTTAATTCTCCTCTTTTCCGTAGAACTTGGCTGGTTACCGGTTTCTGGCCGGGGACCAGGGGTCATAGCCTCTATCCCTGCTTTACTCAGCGGTGATCCAGCCCCGATTATCCTTGGCCTTAAACATATTCTCTTACCTAGCCTAACTTTAGGTACCGGGCTGGCGGCCCTTATCGCCCGGATGACTAGATCAAGTATGTTAGAGGTAATCCGCCAGGATTTCATTAAAACCGCCCGGGCCAAAGGGTTACCCTCACGACTGGTTATATTCAAACATGCTTTAAGGAACGCTTTGATTCCTGTAATTACCGCCTTAGGTTTGCAATTCGGAGCGCTGCTTGGCGGTGCCGTCTTAACCGAATCGATTTTTGCCTGGCCCGGTTTAGGCCGACTAGCGGTAGATTCTATTTATGCTCGAGACTTCCCCTTAGTTCAGGGGGTAGTCCTCGTTATTACTCTGGGAGTAGTATTGGTTAACCTTATGGTCGATCTCATCTACACCTTTATCGATCCCAGAATCCGCTATAATTGACGGAGGTTTTTTAGATGAACGTAAAAGGCGTTCAAGTATTTTGGCGTCGCTTTGCCCGCAGTAAAAGTGCTTTGCTCGGTTTCCTTTTGGTACTCCTGGTGCTTGTTGCTGCTATTTTTGCTCCGGTTCTAGCCCCAGAAGATCCTTACCAGATTAATTTACTGAAAAGGCTAGCTCCTCCAGGACCCTCAGAGCTACTAGGCCGGGACGATTTTGGCCGTGATATCTTTTCTCGGATTATCTATGGCTCCCGAGTTTCTTTACAAGTAGGGCTCTTTTCTACCCTAGTTGCCCTAATCATCGGGATTCCCTTAGGGTTAGTTGCTGGCTACTACGGCGGACGAATAGATAATATAATCATGCGGTTTCTTGATGTTATGATGGCCTTTCCCTCAATACTACTGGCCTTAACAATGATCGCTGCTTTTGGTACTAACCTTTCCAGCGTTATTATGTCGATTGGGCTGGTTGCAGTACCCCGCTACGCCAGAATTACCCGCGGTTCAACCCTCTCCGTTAAGGGGATGGAGTACATCGATGCCGCAGAAGCCTTAGGGGCCAAAACCGGCCGGGTGCTTTTTAAACATATCCTGCCGAACTGTTTAGCGCCGATAATCGTCTATGCCACTATGGGTATGGCTAGCGCCATCTTAACCGAAGCCGGGTTAAGTTTTTTAGGTATGGGGACACAACCACCCACCCCATCCTGGGGCGGAATGTTAGCTAATGGCCGGGAGTTTCTCCGCACCGCACCCCATATGGCTACTTATCCTGGACT
>DHRX01000136.1 GCA_002408345.1 Firmicutes bacterium UBA5301
CCAGCTGGAAGAATGCCGGTAGTAATGGCAGCTGAAGCCGGGGGAACTATGGTTCACGAGGCTTGCGGCCACGGACTAGAGGCAGATTTAGTACAAAAAGGTGTTTCTGTATATGCTGGTAAGGTCGGGCAGCAAGTAGCAGCTAAGGGCGTTACAGTCATTGATGATGCCACTTTACCAAATCATTATGGTTCTTATCGTTTTGATGATGAAGGGGAGCCAGCGCAGAAGAAAGTTTTAATTGAGGATGGTATACTCAAAGGCTATATGTATGACTTAATTACTGCGGCTAAAGATGGGGTAACCCCAACCGGTAATGGCCGTCGAGAATCCTACCACCATCGACCGATACCCCGTATGTCTAATACCTTTATTGCCCCAGGGCCGGATCGGACTGAAGAGATAATTGCTGATACTGATACAGGGCTATATGTTACCAAAATGGGCGGAGGCGAAGTTAATACAGCTACCGGTGATTTCGTTTTTGAAGTCGCCCAGGGATTTCTGATTCGAGATGGTCAAGTGACAGAGCCGGTTCGAGGAGCTACGTTAACCGGCAATGGCCCTGAAACCCTCAAATTAATTGACCGTATCGGCAGTGACCTGGGTTTCACAATCGGAACTTGTGGTAAGAGCGGCCAGGGTGCACCGGTTTGTGATGCCCAGCCGACGATTCGAATAACAGAGTTGGTAGTTGGCGGAATTGCCGCCGGGGAAGCAGGTGAAGAGGCTTGAGTTCAGTAACGCAATTAGTGCAACAACTAATAGAGATTGGGCAGAGTAAGCAGATTAACTCTATTGAAGCTTATGCTAGTCAAGTTCAGGAGCTAGAGGTGGAGGTTAGTGATGCGCAGGTGGAAAACCTGCAAAAAGCGGCAGAGACCGGGGTTGGTGTCCGGGTTTTACATAATGCTCGATTAGGTTTTGCGTATACGACCGACCTTAGTTCTGAAGGCTTGACAAAGTTAGTCCAAGAAGCCCTGGAAAACAGCAGTATAGTGCCTACAGATCAGTACTATTCTCTAGCCCAACCCCAACCATATGAGGAATTGGAACTGTTAGATCGGGAAAGCTGGGATACTGTTTCCATTGAAGAAAAGATTGCTTTAGCTAAAGGGATAGAGACAGCAGCAAAAGCTTATGATCGCCGAGTAAGTAAGGTACGGATGGCTCGCTTTTCAGAGCAAATGTACCAGGTTGCTCTGGCCAATTCGTATGGTTTAACAGCTTCTTATGCAGGTACAGGTTATTCGGCTAGTGTGTTAGCTATTGCTCAAGAAGGGGAGAATACTGAGACCGGTTGGGGGTTCAATTTTTCCCATCGTCTAGCAGAGCTCAATCCGGAACAGGTTGGAGTCGAAGCTGGTCAACGTAGTGTTGCTATGTTAGGCGCTCGAACAGTTTCAAGTCAAAAAGCTGATATTATCTTAGACCCAGCTATTGGTGCTGAATTTTTAGGTGTCATTGCTCCTGCCTTAACCGGTGATGCTATACAAAAGGGCAAGTCTCTATTTTTCGATAAGTTAGGTCAAACTGTAGCTTCTTCCATCGTTAATATTAGTGATGATGGAAGAAAATTAGCCGGCGCTGCAGCGGCACCTGTTGATGATGAAGGTGTTCCTACTGGCGAAACCCCCCTAATTGTAAACGGGGTTCTCCAAGGGTTTCTACATAATATCTATACCGCTAGGAAAGCCGGTGTAGCCCCTACCGGCAACGGTCTGCGCAGTTCTTTTCGAGGGCGGCCTGAGTCTAGCCCCTCTAACTTCTATTTATTGCCAGGAAACAAGCCGGCAGCAGAAATAATTGCCGGGGTCCAACGGGGTCTTTATGTGACTAGCGTTATGGGGATGCATACCGCTAACCCAATTTCAGGTGACTTTTCTTTAGGAGCCTCTGGATTATGGGTAGAAAACGGTGAATTTGCTTACCCGGTTCGTGGTGTAGCTATTGCCGGCAATATTGTTGATTTCCTTAAATCGATGGTAGAGATAGGTAGTGACCTAAAGTTTTTAGGAAGCTATGGTTCTCCTACAATTAGAGTTGCTGGTATTTCTATCAGCGGATAACTTGAGGTGAAGATGTGGTAACCGGTCAGACTGGGGTGGTTGGTCTAATAGGCCACCCTGTTCGTCATTCGTTGTCACCAGTGATTCATAATGCTGGATTTCAAGCGGCTGGGTTAGACTTTGTTTACTTGCCTTTTTTAGTAGAAAAAGATCGGTTAGATGAGGCGTTAGCAGGGCTTTATTCTGCTAATATTCAGGGTTTGAATGTAACCGTTCCATTTAAAATAGAAGTTCTTAATTATGTAGTTGATCTTACACTAGAAGCCCGGAAAATTGGGGCCGCTAATCTTCTAATTAGAGGAGAACAAGGCTGGATCGGTGATAACACCGATGGGCGTGGCTTTGTCCAGTCTTTACTAGGGGCGGGGTTTAATCCTGCTGGGAAAAAAGCTCTTCTTTTAGGAGCAGGGGGAGCAGCAAGAGCTGTTGGTTTTGGCTTGTTAGGAGCAGATATTGACCAATTATGGTTGACCAACAGAACAGAGGAGCGGGCTATTGATTTACAGTCTATATTAGCCACCGCTTACCAACAAAAGAAAGTATCGGTGGTAGAGTGGAAAGATCGCGAAGACCTTGAACTGCTTCGAAATATGGACTTAATTATTAATACCACTACTGTTGGTATGAGTGCGAAATCTAATGAACAGCCGGTAGTGGCTTTAGACGGCTTAGCTGGTGGACAGGCAGTAGTAGCGGATATTGTTTATAGCCCTTTACAGACCCCATTAATTTTGGCAGCTAAGGCAAACGGTTTGCTTACTGTGACCGGAGATAAAATGCTACTTTATCAAGCGGTAATTTCCTGGGAGACCTGGACTAAACAAAAAGCACCACTAACTAAAATGGCTCAGGCTTTAGCGGACGCGCTATATTTAGCTAGGTAAAGGAATTTATTGGCAAGAAGTCGAAGGACGAAACATTCTGGGTAGAGGAGGGTATTTATGGTGGAGGGACCTCGTAATGTGATGGAAGATTTGGTGAAAAAAGCGGTGAATGAAATTGCCCCTGAGTATCCAGAACTTTGTATATGTAACCGATGCCAAGTAGATATTATTGCGTTAACGCTAAATAAATTAGGGCCTAAGTATGTGGTTAGTTCTCAAGGGGAGATCCAGGCTAGAGTTGAACTAGCAGGGCGTCAGCCTCAGATTGATATTTTATTAGCGGTTCGGGACGCCATTGAACAGGTAGTAGCACGTCCCCATCACCACAGGCTCTAAGGAGGATTATCTTGCTGCGTTTTCTTACTGCCGGAGAATCTCATGGCCCCGGCTTAATTGCTATTATTGAAGGGTTACCTGCCAATCTATCTATTAATACTAATCTTATAAATCAAGAGTTAGCGCAAAGGCAACAGGGTGCCGGTCGTGGAGGCCGGATGAAAATCGAGTTAGACCAAGTAAAGATCCTATCAGGGGTACGTTTCGGATTAACCCTTGGTTCTCCAGTGAGTCTGCTTATCGAAAATAAAGATTGGGCTAACTGGACTACGGTAATGAGCTCAGATCCTATACCAGTGGAGCCAACACGTTTATTAGAACCACGGCCGGGGCATGCTGATTTACCCGGGGTTTTAAAATATGGTCAGAGAGACTGTCGCAACATTTTAGAACGTGCTAGTGCTAGAGAAACTGCGGCTCGGGTTGCGGTCGGTGGGGTAGCAAAACAATTATTGGCCCAATTTGGCATAACAGTAGGCAGTCAGGTTAAAAGTATCGGTGATATTACTGCTGTTGCTTGCTTATGTAATCCAGATCAAATCTCAGACGTTCGTTTATCTCCGGTACATACTTTAGATGAGGAAGCTGCCAAGCGTATGGTTGAACATATTGACCAGGCCCGGGCTGCTGGCGAAAGTTTAGGCGGGGTCTTTGAGGTTGTAGTTTGGGGCGTTCCGGTAGGGTTAGGCTCCCACGTTCACTGGGATCGTCGATTAGATGCCCAGTTATCTGCAGTTATTATGAGTATTCCAGCTATAAAAGGGGTGGAGGTTGGAGATGGTTTTGCCTTGGCGGAAAGGTTAGGCTCAGCGGCTCATGATGCCATCTACTATGCTCCGGAGCAAGGCTTTTACCGTCGCACTAACTATGCTGGTGGTATCGAAGGGGGTATTTCTAACGGTATGCCGATTAGAATTACTGCTGCTATGAAACCGATTCCCACCTTGATGACGCCGCTTCCATCAGTACAGATTGAAACTAAAGAAGTGGTAGAGGCAGCTAGAGAACGGAGTGACGTCTGCGCTGTACCAGCTGCAGCAATAGTTGCAGAAGCTATGGTTAGCTGGGTTTTAGCCGGAGCTATATTGGAAAAGTTCGGCGGCGATAATATCCAGGAGACCTTAGCAGCTTTTGCCCGTTATCATAAGGAGGTTTCTGCCGGTGATCCGAACTAAATCAAATATAGTTTTGATTGGATTTATGGGTGCCGGTAAGACTACTATCGGTAAAGTATTGGCCGGCCAGTTAGGAAAAACTTTTGTTGATCTTGACGAGTATATTATCCAGAAAGCCGGTCGGAGTATAGCTACAATTTTTGAGGAAGTAGGGGAGAGCGGTTTTCGTCAGCTTGAGTCTACTGCGGTAGCCGAACTGTCCGAGAAAACTGGAATAGTGCTGGCTACTGGTGGGGGAACACCAATTAATCACAATAACTTTGCCAAACTACGGGAAATCGGGGTAGTTATTTATTTAAACCCATCTTATGCGGTGTTAAAGGAACATCTTAAAGCCGATAGTTCTCAGCGGCCTTTGGCTAAACTTAACGCCGATCAGCTTCTACAGCTCTATCAAGAACGTCAAGCTTGGTATGGGTTGGCCGATTATCAGGTTACCTATGAGACTTTGGATGATTTGGCAGCTGTCGTTGCTGTAGCGGAGGAAATTAAACTCCTTTTGGAGCCGAGTTCGCCGACTTTAGTTATCGATACTCCAACCAGCCAATATTCTTATTGGTTAGGTCGGGGCTTTTTTACTTCTGGTCAATTAGCTTGTTTGCCTAAGCCGGTTACACCGAAAGCATTATTAGTTACCGATGCAACTGTTGGTGCGTTATACGCCGACCGAGTCACTCAGAACTTGGCTCAATTGGGTTGGGACTTAGCGGTGGTTACGTTTCCGGCCGGCGAGGAGCAGAAGCGTCTAGTCAACCTAGAGTTAATTTGGGAACAAGGTTTTCAACATGGTGTTGATCGTAAAGGTTGTATCTTTGCTTTAGGTGGGGGGGTTATTGGGGATCTAGCTGGATTTGCTGCGGCAACTTATATGCGGGGGATACCATTTGTTAATTTCCCAACGACGTTATTAGCCATGGTTGATAGTTCTATTGGTGGTAAGGTTGGTATAAACCATGCTCGGGGCAAAAACTTAGTAGGTGCTTTTCACCATCCCCAGAGTGTAATTGCTTCCATCGATATGTTAGAAAGCCTTGATATTCGTAACTTAGCTGCGGGTTGGGGAGAGGTAATTAAAACAGCGTTAATTGGCGACCCTGTGTATTATCGCCAATTAGTGGGGGAGCAGCCGGAGCTTAGGTTACCTGAGACCCAGGTTGAGGCGGTTTTTCGGTCTGCTAAAGTCAAGGTAGCAATTGTACAGCGGGATGAACATGAACAAGGTTTACGTAAATTACTAAACCTGGGACATACTTTAGGCCACGGCTTGGAACAGGCCCTGGGTTATGGAAAGTTACTGCATGGTGAGGCGGTAGCTATTGGAATGGTAGCTGCGGTTTACGTGGCTCAGCGTTTGGGTTTGGCTGAGGCTCCGTTAACCAGTGAATTGAAAAATCTCCTGACCCATTACCGTCTACCGGTAGCTTGGCCAAGAGAACTTGGTGTAACGGAAGTTACGACCCCTGTCCTCTTAGATAAGAAGAATCAATCAGGTCAGGTGACGATGTTACTACCGATAAAACCGGGAGAAATAGTTGAGGAGGCCCTAACAGTTACTGAATTTAACCGACTAATGGAAGCTTTTCGAGGTGAAACATAATGGTCAAGATAGTAGTTATCCACGGACCCAACTTGAACTTGTTAGGCACTCGGGAACCAGAGATATATGGTCGAACTACTTTAGCTGAGATTAACCAGTTAATAGAGGTTACTGCTGCTAAATTAGGTGTGGCGATTAGTATTCACCAGTACAATGGGGAAGGCGAAATCATCCAGGCTATTCATGATGCTGGAAAAGGGGCTGATGGTTTAGTGATTAACCCCGGTGCTTATACCCATTATAGCTATGCTATCAGAGATGCTTTAGCAGCTGTAGATTTAGAGAAAATAGAGGTTCATCTCTCTAATATTCAGGCCCGGGAAGATTTCCGTCAGATATCGGTTACGGCACCGGTATGTCAAGGGATTATTGCTGGTTTTGGTCCGGTAGGCTACCTCTTAGCGCTAGAATCTTTTGTTCAGAGGAGGAAATGAGATGCAGCAGCGTATTACTAGATTACGGGCCGAGCTTAAAGAACGAAAACTGGATGCTTGTTTAATTACAAAGATCGAAAATGTTTTCTACCTATCTGGGTTTACTGGAGATACAGGCGCTGTACTAATCAGCTCTGACCAGGCTTATTTTTTTGCGGATTCCCGTTTTACTTTACAGGCTTCCCAAGAGGCCACCGACTTTGCCGTGGTTCCGGTAGAAAGAAGTTTTTTTGCCAGTATCGCTCAATTTTTAACACAACAGGGTTGGTCCAAAGTTGGGATTGAGGCCCATCATTTAAGTGTTGGTAGTTTTAAACAACTACAAAAAATACTTAATTCCCGAGTTTGCTTAGAACCGATTGACCAGTTGGTTGAAAAACTGCGGATGATTAAAGAGCCGGCAGAATTGGCAATAATGAAGGAGGCTGTTGCCTTAACAGAAGCTGCGTTCAGTAAATTGCTCCCGCTAATCAAGCCAGGTGTTACTGAACGTTACTTACAGGTTGAGCTAACTAAGTTGATCTATGAGGCCGGATTCTCTGGGCCCAGTTTTGATTTTATTGTTGCTAGCGG
>DHRX01000078.1:0-6499 GCA_002408345.1 Firmicutes bacterium UBA5301
CCGACTAGAGCGAATAAGTACCCCTTTAAGCACCCCTCGCTTTGTTTTCCGATCATAAGGGGCTAAACCTAATTCGCGCAGTAGCTGCCCTAAAATAGTAATAACCCTATTATGAGGTGCTTGCTGTAGACGACAACCTTCTGCTGGTACCGCCACCACTTGGTGGCTGGCGCTCTGATAAAATCCTAGTACTACCGACCCGTCCTGGGAGCCCACATGATACTCCGACTTATTACGATAATAATTTGGTGGCTCCATACCTAGTACCGGATTTACTTCTATTTCACCCAATCTCCCGATCCGACGTAGCGCTTGATAGACCTGGTTACGTTTCCACTCTAACTGAGCTGGATAGCGGAAGTTTCTTAGCTGACAGCCTCCACAAACATCCATTATAGGGCAATCACCAACTATTCGATCTGAACCCGACTTTAAAAGCTCCACTATTTTGGCCCGAGCATAATTTCTCTTGATATCTATAATCTCAGCCTGAACAAGATCTCCGGGAAGGGCACCCTCAACAAAAACAGTTAAACCAGTTAGCCTTCCTACCCCTTCCCCTTGGTGGTTCAGATCAGCAATATTAAGTTGATATTGTTGCCCTATTTCAACCATAAAGTAGCCCCCTATCACTACCTCAAATTTCTCATTTTACCGCACTAACCACCTATAATCCTGTCTGCAATCAACAATATAGTCAACGTATACCGTTTGATCTTTGATCTGATATAAAATTAGATACCATTTTTCCACAAACATCTTGCGATATTTATTCGGCGGAATAAAGTCAGTCTCCAAAAACGGAAAACGCTCCGCCATGGTAGCTAGGGAACGAATCGCATCCAAGAGATCCTTTTTTATTCTACGTGCAGCAGTTGGATTTTTCTGTGCTAGAAACCGAACATGGCTCGCCAGCATCTGACGGGAACGATCGGAAACAATCACCTTATATTGAGGATTCTTTTCCATGTTCCACCTCGTCAATAATGCGTTCCAAATAGTTGTCCAGTTCATCTGGGGTACTTCCCACACGACCAGCTAAACGCTCTTCCTCAACAGCCAACAGTTCTTCCCGCAACTTTAGCATTTTTTCCCGACGAGTAAACGCTTCTATATCCATAACTACAAGATCGCCCTCGCCGTTTTTAGTAAGATATACTGGTTCGCCAGAGGATTTACATAAAGCTGCAATTTCGTTATAATTCTGTCTAATACTCGCAGACGGTTTAATATGCATTATATCAGCTCCTTATAGTAATATTCTAACTATATTATACCCATTTCATGCTATGTGTTCAACAAATAAAAAACTCGTGGCACACGCAAAAACGCATACCACGAGCTTTTATCGCTTACCTTAATGATACTTTAGTAGAGAGCCTTTACCGCATTGATCGAATCCTCTAACAACTGACGAATGTATTCATAGTTGTGGACACCCCAGCTCCGATCATTTTTAACTAATTTATAGTTGGTATAGGCATTCTCCAGAACTAACTGTGAATCCTGATCAAAAGGTAGGGTACCGCCACGGTGGCAGGTAGCACACTTATCCCCCGGCTTATAGTCCGGTAATATTCCGCTATTTCGCTCCCGTAACAATTGGCCTAGCTCTTCCCAAAGCGCTTTGATCTCTGTTTGCCGGCCATTGATATCGAAGGTAGTCGTATCTGGATGGCACTTTTGACAGGCCGCGGTATTCATGATGTCATCAGCAGTACTAAGCTGTCCATCGGAACCTGCATCTCGCATCCGTAGCGTATGACCACCTAAGATAGTTACCCCGTTCTGGTCTACGGTAGGAATATCGGTATTCATATGGCAGAGAATACATTTATCTTCGTTATTGTGCGGGCTCCGCCGATTATATTTTTCTCCGGGATATTCGTAGGCAGAGCCCATTTCACCGGCAATCCCCTCTAAAAGGACATTTTGCCATTTTTCCTCATGGCAAGAGCCACAAAGCTGAGACTGTGGTGCCCTGAGACCGGTTACGTTCTCTGACGAATACTGGTGGGGATCATGGCAGACCTGGCAAGCAATGCCTTCCCCGGCTGGCTCCGGCAGTTTACTGAAATCAAAGAAAAGCGGACCATTTGGAAACAGTGGTTTCTTAAACTGGACATCACCAAAACCAACACCCCGCTCCTGGGCTGTGGCCATGGCATCTGCAAACCCCTGAGGATAGTGGCACTTAGCGCAGCTTAAGAGCAACGGATCAGCAATCTCGTAGCGTCCAAAGGCATAGCCGTCGGCGTGCCGTGACTTCTCCCAGTCGCTGTATTCAGTATGGCATTGGCCACATAACGCAGCTTCATAAGAAACCGTGATAGTCTGGCGTTTAGCCTCAGCGCTCTCAGCCTCTATATGTAGGTAACCCGGTCCATGGCAAGCTTGGCACGACATACTGCCGCTAGTTTGAACATCCTGGTGGCAAGTTTGGCAGGTCGCATCGCTTACCACCTGGTCCGGACTCAAAACTGTAATCTTCAGGGTCCCCGGTTCGCTCCGGAGGTTACCATGGGGATCACGATCATCGACCCAAAGGGTTGCTAGATACGTTCCTGGCTGTTTCGCTACAAACCAGGGGTACTGGACCTGTGTTGGTTGACCAGCTTCATCGGCTAAAAGCGCTGTAGTCACATCTTTTTTATTTCCGTTAGAGTCTACATACTCCAACTTCCAAGTCCAGCCAAACTGCCTTTGCCGGAAATCGTCATTTTTCCCATAGATATCAGGTTCACGCCCACCAGGGTTATACAACTCTGGCGAAGGCATATTCTGATCCAAAGCCCATCCAGCTAGAAAAACCTTATCCCCCGCCATCACCGTAGGTAATCCAGAACCTTGCTTGAGCTTGCCTGAAGGGGTCTTCATTGGCGGTTCTGGACCAGCAATCACTTTCGGTAACGCTTCCGGCGGAACATTAACCGCTTCTACCACCAACTGGGCCTCGCTCTCTGCTTCAGAGAAACCATTTTTGAGGAATAGGCTCACCGTAAACTTCCCTGGTTTCGGTGGCTGGAAAGTAAAGTCTAGTGGTGAACTACCGGGAATCGGTGAGGGGTCTAATTGTAGGGGCTGAGCTGGTACAGCATAGGGATCATTAACGATCTGCCCATCCTCATCCCTAATTTCCCAGCGGATCCCTTCCCTGGCAATATTTTGAGAATCACCAGCATCAAAGTATACTGTAGTGTTATAAGGAATGGGACCTTTAGGCGGTCCCCCCCGGCCACCTGGCTTCAGTACAGCTACCGATGGGCCCTGCGGTTCTGGGAAGAGAGCAACAGAAACCATTGCTTTCCCACTAGCGGGAACCATCACCTGCTGGGTATAATCGGCAAAACCCGGAGCAGAAAAGGTCACCTGGTAAACCCCTGGGGGTACAACTAGCTTATACTGTCCTCTTCTATCAGTAGTCGTTGAGTACCCACCTACATCAGTAGTAACCTTGGCCCGGGGAATACCCGGTAAGGAAAAGGGTGTCTCCCCCTTGAGAGCGGTAACTTCCCCGACAATACCGGTCTCGTTAGTAGCATCAGGAGCTACTCCTAAAAGTAAGCCGGTTAAGACTACCAGGAGAACAATAAGATAAGGCCAGTACCTCTTGGGAGCTAGCGCTGGTAACATTAAAACACCTCCACGTTATAATAATCCTTCGCTTATAAATATTACCTACTTAGTTCGTTTTCTCCTGCCCTGTTAATATCTTTATTGCTAAACAGGATTTTTCCAAAAAATGCGTAACTCTAACCGTAATTACACTAGATATGGGGGTTAAACATGCGTCTCTTCCAGGAATCCTTTTTAGGTATTCTATTAATAATTATTGGCAGTCTCTATCTCCTCCGTTACTACCTACACTGGAACATATCAGTTATCCGAGTTACCGTTGGGGTCATGCTCATATTAGCAGGGCTCTCAGCTATATTTGGTAGCTTTGGCTCAGAAAAAGATATCATCTTTGATAACAAAATTATCAAACCAGAGCAGCCTCAAGGAGAATATAATATAATTTTTAGTTCTGGTATCATTGACTTATCCAACCTAAGCCTGGAACAAGTCCCACGACAGGTCGAAATTAATACAATCTTTGGCCGCGGTGAATTGCTACTCTCAGCTGACTTACCGGTCTTAATTGAAGCGAGCAGTGCTTTCGGTTCAGTCCAGTTACCCAACGCAACCGGCGTAGTTTTCGGAGAATCCTCCTTTTTTACCCCAGCATACCAAGCTGACCACCCTTATTTACTAATCAAAGTTAACGTGGTCTTTGGCAATCTTGTCGTAAAAGTACAGCCCCTCCCATAATGGAAGGGGCTGTATAGAGTTCTTACCACCTGACAATTACTTGAGAGCTTTTGGCATTTTCTCTGCTGGTACTAGATATTTTGCTTCAATACCGGGGAAAGTTAAGTCTTCGTACTTGAGGAAGAGATCCCCAGCCTGACTATGATCGTTAGTATGACATCTGGCACAGAAATCTTTAGTACCTTGGACCGGTTGGATAGTATGTGGTGGGTCCTGAACCCAAGTAGATTTTGTTTCTAATTCTGCCATGTCGAACACTGGATCGTCCCCATACATGTTGGGACCTAATGGTAGGGATGTAAAGGTATCAATCTTACCATCTTCACCCATACCGAGCTTAACGGTATTCACCATTTCTAGCGGATCACCGTAGTGACAATTTTTGCAGCTACCATAGATACCAGCATGGCAAGCTTCGCAGGTTAAAGTATCCATATGTTTCGGCATATGGGCAACACCTTTAAGGTTGGTATGGCAATCAACACAAGCTACTGCTTTACCGTTGGCTCCGATAGTCTCATAGACCTTGCCATCACCATGCATTTCAGCATTGGTGCTGTGACAATCGGCACAACCCATACCCCTTGTATAGTGAATATCTGGTTTTACTTCTTGCCCATCCCCAATATCATGGAGACCCATAAATTGTGGTCCAATGGTGTCATGACACCAAGCACAAGTAACATCATTATGTTCCTGTGTAGTATTGCTAACGAACATATGCCCAGCTAAAAATCCTCCACCATTAGCTGTCGGCTCGCTAACGTGGCACTGACCACAAGTAGCATGACAATCATAGCAACTGTCTTCAGAGTAGAAAACATCTTTAGCCATTTGTGGACCGTCCTCAACTTTAGAAAGACGGGTAGTCAGTATATTCAAAATGCCCACACCAGTATAGTGGAATGACTTCTCAAAATTCCTAGTCTGCTTGCTGTGACATTTACCACACGCTGCTTGACCGGCATCCCCATCAGTTGGATCACTATTTAACCCTTGGTGAGCAGCAATTTTTCCGCTCCCATCTGGGTTCCCCCCGTGGCAAGAAACACAAGGCCTTCTGCCGTGGACTGATTTTAGAAACTCCTCAGATACTAAGTAGTTAGTTGCAACAACACCATCACTCTTGGCTGCTTCAAGAGCTTTAGCATCTGTATGACAAGCAACACACGCGCTAGTCGATGCAGCTTGGACATAAATTCCACAAATAAGTACAGATAATAACAGCGCTGTTAGGATTACACCTGTTCTACGCATAAAAAGTCCTCCTCCCTGGTTCGTCTAATTATTGTTGTTAGTAGCGTAAACCACTATCCTCCTCTCTAAAAAGGTAAACTTAAATAATAGGGTAATAAATATCAATCTCTGAATTATAATTATCTGGCCCTAAAAAACGAGAACCATAATACTCAAAGTTATCTTGTTCCGCCAATTCATAGCCGGATTTAGGTAGCCAGGTTCCCAAAACATAACAACAGGTTTCTAATATAGAGTTAACCGTACCAACATGAGTAAAAACCGCATACTTAGCAGGAGGAATAACCTTAGAGACCATCCCTGTCGGTATCTCTTGCAAGCTATTTATCGGCACACAAGCAATATAGGGGATTTTACTCTCTACGGTAAACTCTTCATTAGAAATGTATCCCCCTAAACCAAGAATAGCAGAACCAACCCGACCCTTAATTCCATCAGCCCGGGCCATAAATGCAGATAGCCAACCAGCTACATCATTAATACCTTGAGCCGACCAAAGATGCTTGATACCAGCTACGGTAAAACCTTCTTTTTCGATAATCTTTGGCTCCATATTTAAACCGTTACTTAAACGATATAACATTTGCTCTGTTACAGGAGGCTTTTCAATAAAGAGAGGAACTTGGTGTTTGCGATATTCGCCAGGGGGTAAACCGAACATCTTCTTGAATGAGCGTGTAAACGACTCTTGGGAAGAAAATTGATACTCTAAGGCAATATCTAAAATCCGTTGGTCTGTAGATAAAAGCCTTTGGGCAGCATTAGTTAGCCGTCGCTTGCGAAGGTATTCGGCTACTGATTCACCAAGCATGGCCTTGAAAACGCGGTCAAAGTAGAACATCGAAAACCCCGCCTGCTCAGCGATATCTTTTAAATTAATATCTCTGTCCAAGTTGTCTTCAATAAAGTCAATGGCTTTTTGAACCTTGAT
>DHRX01000078.1:6801-7537 GCA_002408345.1 Firmicutes bacterium UBA5301
TATTTCCTGAACAAAACCATAGCAATTTACTTCGCTAACCCAATGCCAACACATAGATATGCCTTAATATTTTCTGCATCTAAATCGCCCCTAAATACAATTACCTATAAATACCAGTGCCAAAAGAACAATTCCTTTTATTTGCAGAGACAACTTCAATAGTGTATAATAAATTGTCAGGCCTAAAATAGGGTAAGGTGGCTAGTTAATATGGAAATAACTGAAACTGGTTTCCGTGCACCCCGTTACGTACTGATTGCCGTAGATATTGCTCAAAAAATTGTTCAAGGGGTTTATTCTCCTGGGGAAAAACTGCATGGACGTTCAACCTTAGCTGGTATTTATCGGGTTTCACCAGAAACTATCCGCAAAGCCGTCGCACTTTTAGCTGAAGCGGGGGTTCTTAAAGTCATCCATGGCACCGGCATCATCATTCAATCAACGGAGGCCGCTGAAGCCTATGTGGTTCAAGCCGACTATGAAGTTCAGATCCGGCGTTCCGTAGCCCATTTTTACCGTTTGCTTGAAGAACATAAACGTCTGGGGATTGAAATGGAAAAGGTTCTAACGGAAATCATTAACTATCTACCGACTAATTAGGTCTTTAAGGAGGTGTTTTTTTGGTTACCCTTAAGAATGTAACCAAAAAATTTGGTAAAGACCACGATGTTTTTACTGCTGTTGATCACATTAACTTAGATATAAAGAAAGGCGAATTTATCGTTCTGATTGGCCC
>DHRX01000078.1:7557-9512 GCA_002408345.1 Firmicutes bacterium UBA5301
ATGATTAACCATTTAATCAAGCCTTCTTCGGGGGCTATTTTTCTTAATGGTAAAGATACCGCCAGAATGAATAAGGTTCAGTTACGCCGATCTATCGGCTACGTTATTCAGAATATTGGGCTTTTNNGAATTTATCGTTCTGATTGGCCCTAGCGGCTGTGGTAAAAGTACCACACTCAAGATGATTAACCATTTAATCAAGCCGTCTTCAGGATCTATTTTCCTTAATGGTGAAAATACAACCAAAATGAATAAGGTTCAATTACGCCGATCTATCGGCTATGTTATTCAGAATATTGGGCTTTTCCCCCACTTGACTATCGCTGAAAACATAACGATTGTCCCGCGGCTACTTAAATGGCCTAAGTCTGAACGCCGCCAGCGTACTGACGAACTTTTGCGTATGGGCAACTTGGATCCGGCAATCTACCGAGACCGTTATCCTGCCGAACTTAGTGGAGGGCAGCAACAACGTATTGGTGTATTACGGGCTTTAGCTGCTGAACCTGATTTGATTCTAATGGATGAACCTTTTGGCGCTTTAGACCCCATTACCCGTGATCAGCTTCAAGATGAACTGAAAGAGTTACAGACAAAAGTACAGAAAACCATCATTTTTGTAACCCATGATATGGATGAAGCCTTAAAATTGGCTGACCGCATTGTCTTAATGCGCAGCGGTAAAATTGTGCAAGTAGCATCACCGGAAGAAATGCTTCGCAATCCTGCCAATGATTTCGTTCGGGAATTCATTGGACCAAAGCGTCTGTTACCAAAACCGGAAACAACACCGATTTCAACTATTATGATCCCTCAGCCCAAAACTATTAAAGAAAGCCTGACCTTAAAACAGGCTTTAAACATTATGCAGTCTACTACCGCCGACGTATTAGCGGCAGTAGATAGCCGAGGACGGGCTAAAGGGATCGTTACCGCTGCCGATCTAGCTAAACGCAATTCTAGTCGGGGGTCGGTTAAACCCAAAACCGTCCCGCTGGTCTCTAGTTCTTCCAGCGTTAAAGAAGCTGCTGAATACTTGGCTAACGGCGAACGGATCATACTAATCGTCGATGATAACAACAAACCAGTAGGTCTAGTAACTCGAAGCCTGCTGATTCAAAAACTGGTCTCTGTTTTCTGGTCCCCAAACTCTGCCGAAACTGAAACTAGCCTTGATGCCTCGTAAGAAAGGAGGAAATAAACATGTTCCAAAAATTTTTAACTGTATTAGTACGTCGTTTCCCCGATGTTTTACTAGCCCTACAAGAACATCTTTTATTAGTTCTTGTACCTATCGTTTGTGCCATTATCGTAGCAGTACCGTTAGGTATCTTGGCTACTCGCTATAAATGGGTGGAAAAACCGGTCTTAGCTATTGGTAACATTCTGCAAACTATTCCTAGCCTAGCTTTGTTAGCTCTAATGATTCCACTCGGTTTAGGTATCGGTAAAAAGCCAGCGATGGTAGCCCTTTTTCTCTATTCCCTGCTACCAATCTTACGGAATACCTATACCGGTATTATCGGTGTACCCAGGCCGGTTAAGGAAGCCGCTCTAGGTATGGGAATGACCACATTTCAACGCCTCTATATAGTTGAGTTGCCCATCGCCTTCTCCATTATTATGGCTGGGATTCGTACCGCTACAGTTATTTGTATCGGTACCGCTACCCTATCGGCTCTAATCGGTGGTGGTGGCCTCGGCGAGTTTATTGTTACTGGGCTAAATATGGTCCGTGACGAACTAATTCTTTTGGGAGCAATCCCAGCAGCCTTAATGGCTTTACTCGCCGATTTTCTGATGGGCAAACTTGAAGACTTGGTTACCCCTAGAGGGTTAAAAATAGCACGCCAAATCAAATAATAAGGAGGGCTGTGAGTGCCTAAATACAAATATATAGGTTTATTCCTAATCTGTTTACTCACAATTAGTTTAAGTGTTAATGCTCAAGAAAC
>DHRX01000144.1:0-476 GCA_002408345.1 Firmicutes bacterium UBA5301
TACCCTGTGGGGGTAGAACAACGATAGCTTTAATACCTTTAGAGCCTAATACTGCTCCAAGACCACCCCGACCGTTGGCTCGGTTAGGTCGACCTTGGTAATCCAAGTTTAAAGCACAGGCTGCCAAAGCTAGCCTTTCACCGGCGGGACCAATTAATAGAGCGGCCAAATTAGGTCCGAAGCGTTGACGTAAGAGATGAGCGGTTTGATAAGTACCTAATCCGGCTAGTTCCGGCGCTAAAAGAAGCTGGGCTTGGCCGTTTTTAATAACAATTAGATAGGTAGCCCCCGGTTGCGGCCGACCGCTGATTAAAACACTCTTGATTTTGGCGGCGGCTAAAGCCCTGGCCGTTACCCCACCAGCGTTACTCTCCCTTATCCCTCCGGTTAAAGGACTTTTACTACCGATAGATAGCCGTTGTGCCGTTGGAATGCCTGCTGCGGCGAAAAGGCCTGGAGCTAGGATTACAGTGTTG
>DHRX01000144.1:689-4943 GCA_002408345.1 Firmicutes bacterium UBA5301
CCAAGGTGGCGTTGGTCTGGTGGAGCAGGATAAGAACGGCTGGTACCTGTGCTTAGATTAATCTCTAGGTTGAACATAGCTATAGTTTGTTCTAGATTACCGAAGAACATGCTCTTAAAAGAAGGTCTTGACAGGAAAGAAAAGAAACCATATTATATAACTGACCAAATTAGTTAGCATGATTATTAAAGGGGGAACGGTAATGCATTGTAACCAGTGTTCACAGACTGTAGGCGGAGTTGCCTGCACTAAAGTAGGGGTTTGTGAAAAAAATCCGGACATTCAAAGTCTCCAAGAAAATCTAATCTACACCCTCAAAGGGTTAAGCGCCTATGTTTACCACGCTAGGGAACTAGGTTATCATGATGCAGAAATTGATGCTTTTATTCCCAAGGCTTTGTACAGTACTCTTACTAACGTTGATTTTGATTTAAATCGGTTTGTTGAATTGAATTTAACAGCTGGGAAAATGACTATCAAGGCTATGGAAATGCTGAAGAAAGCTCATACAGAGAAATTTGGAGAAATGCAGCCGGTACAAGTACCTACCGGTACCTTTGCTGGCCACGCTATTCTCGTAACCGGACATAATTTGAAAGTTCTTTACGAACTGTTGAAACAGACTGAGGGTAAGGGGATTAATGTCTACACCCATTCTGAGTTACTACCGGCCCACGGTTATCCTGAATTAAAGAAGTTTAGTCATTTAAAGGGCAATCTAGGTAAGGCTTGGTTTGATCAAAAAGCGTTGTTTAGCTGGTTCCCTGGTGCTATTGTCGGTACCTCTAATTGTGTTCTCTTGCCGCGACCTGAATATGCAGACCGGTTCTTTACCGTAGGTATAACAGGGCTACCTGGGGTTACGCATATTGCTGATTATAACTTTACCCCTGTTATTGAGAAGGCTCTGGCTTTGCCGGAACTCTCTGAGCAGCCAGGAGAGTATCTATTGACAACTGGTTTTAGCGATACAAATGTATTACCTTTAGCTGAGCAAATTATTGCTGCAGTTAAGGCCGGGAAGATTAAACATTTCTTCTTAGTCGGTGGTTGTGATGCTCCAGGGCAAAATAGGAATAGCTACCGGGAGTTTGTCCAGAATGCGCCTAAGGATACGGTTATTTTAACCTTAGCTTGTGGTAAATTCCGTTTTAACGATTTGGATTTAGGTGAGATCGATGGGATTCCTCGCTTGATTGACCTGGGGCAATGTAATGATGCTATTGCTGCTATTCAGATTGCAGCAGCTTTGGCTGAAGCTTTCCAGTGCGAAATTAATGAGCTGCCGTTAACCCTGGTATTATCTTGGATGGAGCAGAAAGCGGTGGCAATTTTAATGGGCTTGCTGGCTTTAGGTTTGAAAGGTATCTATCTTGGCCCCACAGCACCGGCGTGGATTACCCCTAATGTGTTAGCAGTTTTACAAGAAAACTTCGACTTAAGGTTAACGACTAATCCGTTAAAAGATATGGCTGAAATGCTCGGTTAATATATGGTATAGATAGGGGCAAAGGGTGGCATTACCTATTTAAATCTAGGGTGCCATCCTTTTTTCTGCGAGAGAACCAGAGGTTCAGGGCGTGGTAAACTCCGAGTCCGACGAAAAAGCCGACAGCCATATTGAAAGTTAATGCTAGGATAACGGTAGTAGCGGTGGGGATAAGGTTTTGGTTAAACCGTAAATCTTTAGCGAATTTAAGCATTTCTACACCAACTAAGAGTAGCATAGCTCCAATGATCGCTTGGGGAAATGCAGTAAACAAAACAGCGATAGAACCGGCAAAAAATAAACCTAAAATGATTTCAAAAATGCCCTCCAGAATGTTAGCTCCACCGGTTCTGGCCCCGAAAAAATACTGTCCGGCTAAACCACCAGCACCATGGCACATAGGCATTCCGCCCCAAAATGGTACAATCAAATTCATGACTCCGTGACTGAGAGCCAACTTATTTTCATTGATATCTGTTCTTTCCGGCCAGTATTCTCGGATTAAAGAGGTGGTAGCGATTACCGCATTGCCAATGGTTAGTGGAACTTGAG
Organism: Firmicutes bacterium UBA5301; assembly: GCA_002408345.1. Taxonomy (GTDB): domain Bacteria; phylum Bacillota; class UBA5301; order UBA5301; family UBA5301; genus UBA5301. Next base: position 2,731 of record DHRX01000144.1, read on the forward strand.
CAAATCCTGCTAACAGTAAGGCGTTCCATACATCTTTGAGGCCAAAGAAAGTAAAAGTTGGTAGAGTTAAAGCAGGGCCAGGGATTTGACTAAATTGGCCCCGGAAAAAGACAATGCCGATCCCCATGAGCATCAATAGTAAAGCAGCTGGTGCATACCGGTTTTGGCGCATAGTTAGAATAATAATAATCGAAACAAGGCCCAATAGCCACCAGGTTTGGAGCATCGGAAAGGCCTGGGCAGCTAGACTTACCCCTAAAGCGATTTGGACGCCACGGACTACGACTAGAGGGGTAACTTTAACAAGCCACCGCATGGCGCCGGTAAAAGTGATTGTTAACCAGATTATGCCCATCGCGAAGGCTGAAGCGTAAACCATAGTTGGGCTCCAGGCCTGGGCGATAGCGGCTGCGGCTAGAATCTTCATCGGCTCAATAGGCATAGGTAAGCGGTAAATTAGGCCGGTAGCGATGTTGGCTAACCCCATCATAACAAGAAAACCGGCTGGGTTTAGCCCATTAACTACTATATAGCCGATAGCCAGAGGAAAAAGGGTGCCAAAATCCCCCATTGACCCAGCAAATTCCCGCAAATTAAACTCAAATGATTTAAATTTCATACTTACCACCGTTATGTCATTCAGGATATAACCATATTTCCTGATTCTCCCCAGTTTTCCTGCTTACTTTTGCGAGAAAGCTGAGTACCCGCTCTTTATATTCTTCAGGCTCGACAGCAAAGCTGAAGCCGTGTTTGGCTTGCTTAACTAACCATAGATCCTTTTCTGGGCTGGCTAGGGCAGCATAAAGTCGTAAAGCCTCAGCAGCAGGAACTACTTTATCATTACGGCTATGAATGATTAAAACCGGCTGTGTTAGCTGAGGTACGATGCTAATAGGGGAGACGGCCAGCAGGTCAAACCCGGAAAGACGGGGACCCAATGCTAGTAGGAGACGGTTAAAGGGAAAGTCGGGTAGACCGGTCCAGAGATTGAGATGCTGGCGAAAATAAGCGCCTAAATCGGCAAAAGCGCTATCAACAATAAGCGCAGAGATGTCGGTGGTTTCGGCAGCTGCCAGCATCGCTGCCACGGCCCCCATGGAAATACCTAAGACATAAACTTCTGAGTCGGGGGCCAGTTGGGTCTTGGCTAAATCAACGGCTGCTAGTAGGTCCGCCGCTTCTAGGAGACCGAATGTAGTTGGGGCGGTTGCTGAATCACCGCAGTTACGGAAGTCAAAAAGTAAGAAATTGTAGCCTGCTTCAAGGGCGGAGTTAACTAGATTGATGGCTGCCGGGATATTTGGTAATCTGTTTTGGCTGTATCCATGAGCCAAAATAATTGTACCTTTAGCATCGTTAGCCGGTAAGAACCAGCCCTTCAATAAGGTTTGGTCTGCGTTGCTTTTAAAGGAGAGGCTAATTGGGGGAGATACAAAGGAATCAACGGGAACTTGACAGGACTGACGTTGAGGATAAAGTGCTTGATTAATAGTTCTTTCCGAAGTAATACCCAGGGCCGAAAGTAGCAGTACTATCAGAGCTAAAATAAATTCTTTGGTTTTCCAGGGTTTAAAGTGGCGAAACAAGGCTTTCCCCCCAAAATGGATATAACGGTATTGTTCCCAGAAATAGTTTAATCTTGTACCGGAAGCGGGGTGGTGTTATAATGAATTCGTGTTACAATTGCAAAATAACGTAGCACTGAACTTGCGAGGATAAGGGGGCAGGGGTATGCATATACCGGACGGCTTTTTAGATGCTAAAACTTGGGGTAGTTTAGCGGCGGTTTCCACGGCTATGGTTGGCTTGGCGGTTTCCGGCAAGACCCAGCGGTACACAGAGCGAGATATACCGTTAATGGGTGTAACCGCGGCCTTTATTTTTGCCGCTCAGATGTTGAATTTCCCGGTAGCCGGTGGAACGTCAGGCCATTTTATGGGAGCGATGCTAGCGGCTATTTTGTTAGGGCCGTGGGCGGCAACTTTAGTAATGACTACAGTTTTGATTGTTCAGGCTTTTGTTTTTCAAGATGGTGGGCTATTGGCCTTAGGTGTCAACATTTTTAATATGGGCATTGTTGCTGTTTGGAGCGGTTGGTTTATTTATCAGGTGATGAACAGGGGTTCTGATAGATGGGTCCGCTTAGGGGTTTTTAGTGGCGCCTGGGTTTCCATTGTTTTATCAGCGGCAGCTGCGGCTCTAGAGTTAGG
>DHRX01000144.1:5211-7478 GCA_002408345.1 Firmicutes bacterium UBA5301
GGAGGGTCAGTTGTCATGAAGAATTGGCTGTGGTTTGGCCTAGGTGTAGCGCTATTTTTAGCTATTATCGTCTCTCCGTTGGCTTCTTCTTTACCGGATGGTTTAGAACGAGTCGCCGAGGAGCTGGGCTTTAGCGAAACTGCTAGAGAAACCCCTATCATAGCGGCACCGGTTCCTGATTATACCTTTCCAGGGGTGGAAAATGCGGCAGTAGCTACAGGCTTAGCTGGATTAATTGGTACGCTCTTAGTTTTCTTAATCGGTATTGGATTAGCGCAGGTATTGAAAGGACCGGGAAACCAGTGCTGCAACCAGAAAGTAAAACACTAGCGATTGTTTTTTATATTTTGGCTGTAGTCCTCGATCCTGTTTTGCCGCTCTGGCGCATAGTAGGTTATCTGTTATTTCTTCTGTTTTTTGCTGTTTTGAGCCGAGCTTCTATTTTAAAAATAATTAAAAGAAGTTTTTTTCTAATCCCATTTTTATTGGTTATCCTGATTTTCAATGCTTTACCCGGGGGGATTGGTCCCCGGGTTTACCTATTGTTAGGGAAAGGCTGGTTAGCGGCTTTCGGTTTAGCAGCTTTGGCTGTTAGTACAGATTTTGTCCGGCTAATCAAAGGGTTGCAGCGGTTGGGTTTACCTAATGTGCTAATCCAATTGCTGACCTTTATGTATCGGTATTTAGATCTCTTGGTTGCTGAGGTCAGGCGGATGGAGATAGCCCGGAACCAACGGTTTTTCGGTCGTGGCTACCTGCGCCAATTTACAGTGTTAGGAAACATGCTGGGCAATTTATTTTTAAGAACTTTTGAACGAGGAGAGCGGGTGTATGTTGCTATGCAACTTCGAGGTTTCCAGGGGTACCTGCCGATAACTAAGGTGGCTTATTCTTGGCAGGACTATTGCCTGGTTATTGGTGCGCTAGCAACCTTGGCGTTATTGGGGGTTAGTATTATATGCCCTTATTAACTGCAACTGAAGTAACTTATACCTATCCTGATGGGCGCCATGCCTTACAAGGGGTAAATTTAAAGATCTACCCTGGAGAAAAAGTAGGGTTATTAGGCTTGAACGGTGCAGGTAAATCAACATTACTCCTCTGTTTAGCCGGGGTACTCTGGCCACGTGGAGAAATTACGGTTCAAGGGGTCAGCTTATCTCGACAGACCCGGCGGCAAATTGGACCCAAAGTTGGGCTTCTCTTTCAAGACCCTAATGATCAGTTGTTTATGACTACAGTCTTTGAAGATGTGGCTTTTGGGCCCCAGAATTTAGGCTTGCCTCTGAACCAAGTTGAGGAACGGGTTAGTCAGGCGTTGGCTATGGTTGGAGCGGCCGATTTTACCCAGCGATTTACCCACCACCTTAGCTTTGGGGAAAAGAAAAGGGTAGCTCTGGCTACGATTTTAGCAATGGAGCCTGATCTACTTTTGTTAGATGAACCAACTAGCAATTTAGATCCGAAAAGACGCCGTGAGCTACTGGATATTATCGCCCAGAGACCGCAAGCGATGCTTATTGCTACCCATGATCTGGCCATGGCCCAAGCGGTTTGTTCCCGAATAATTATCCTAGAGCAAGGCCTAGTAGTGGCCGATGGTTCTACTGACTTGCTCAATGACGAATCGCTACTGCAGAAGCATGAGCTAATCTGACTTTAACTTAAGACAGGGTAACTCCCTAAGTTACGTAGTAGTGATTTTTTGTGAGTTAAATCGGTCAAAGCGGCGGCGACTTCTGGTTGGTCAACCTTTCCGGCCAGGTCAATAAAGAACAGGTAATCGCCTAGATTCTTGCGAGCAGGGCGAGATTCAATTCGAGTAAGATTAATCTGCCGCTGGGCAAAAGCCGTTAAGATTTCCAGTAGACTGCCTGGACGATCTTGTTCTACCCCACAGACTATTGTCGTTTTATAATTAGTTGAGTGATACTTACCACTCTCCGCTCCTAAAAGGACAAAACGGGTATAATTCTCTTCTGCATCTTGAATGTTAGTGTCTAAAACATCTAGCCCATAAATTTCTGCAGCCCGGGCGGAAGCGATGGCTGCCATAGGTAGTCTGTTTACCGAGACAATGCGTACCGCTTCGGCCGTACTTACGGTTTCATAGTCTTTGGCTTGTGGTAAGTTGCGGCGTAAGTAATAGCGGCACTGAGCTAAAGCCTGGGGATGGGAGAGGACAGTCTTTAAATTAGTGGTTTTTTGACCACGGTGGCCGATGAGGCAATGTTGTACCGGCAAGGTTAGTTCGGCGCTGATGGGAA
>DHRX01000167.1:0-5561 GCA_002408345.1 Firmicutes bacterium UBA5301
GACTTTTCATAGCACGTCTTTACTAACCACCTATTTGAGACATAAAGGCCGTATGTGGTTTTCTTAAGCCCTCTGCCTGAACTTGGCTAATCTCTTTCTCTATAGGCTTATTCCAGATTGCTTGTTTAATTAAACTCTGTAGTTCTGGTAAGCCGGCACCTGAACGGAGCGCTGTTTTAATATCGACATAACGGTCACTTAAAAGGCACGGTCTGAGCATTCCGTCGGCGGTCAACCGCAAACGATTACACTGCGCACAAAAATGATTGGAGACCGGGCTAATAAAACCGATAGTACCTAAAGCACCTTTGGGTTTAAAATACTGGGCCGGGCCATTCCCTAAAACTTCTACTTCTTCTTGAGATAACGCTGTTAACGCTTTGGTTTTTAGCCCAATGCGGTCTTTTAACTTGTTATTTTCCACATAACCCCGGTTCTTCCAGGTCCGACTCTCACCAATGGACATAAACTCAATGAACCGTACATGGACCTCGTTATCTCGAGCAAATTCCACAAAATCCATGACCTCATCATCGTTAAAGTCTTTTACTACCACTACATTAATCTTCACCGGCTTTAACCCTAAATCCAAAGCCAAGTTGATGCCATGTAGCACCTTAGCCAAGTCACCACCCCTGGTAATCTCCTTATACCGCTCTGGTCGTAGAGAGTCCAAACTAATGTTGACCCGGTCTAAACCAGCCACTTTCAAAGGATAGGCCAAGCGTGGTAAAAGAATAGCATTGGTAGTCAAAGCAATCTCTTGAATCCCCGGGATAGTCCGTAGCGTTTTAATAAAATCTGGCAGGTCCTTACGAACTAGAGGTTCACCACCGGTTATCCTTATTTTTGTAATCCCTAATGGTGCTGCTGCCCGCACTACCTTTTCAATCTCCTCGTAAGATAAGACCTCGGCATGCGGTTTAAATTCTACCCCTTCTTCTGGCATACAATAGAGGCAACGTAAATTACAGCGGTCAGTAATTGATATGCGTAGATAACTGATATTCCGTCCAAAGTTATCCTGCACTTGAGCCCCCCCTTTCTCAACGTGAAAACTTACTCTCTAGATCGGGCTGCTTCCCGCAAACGTTTCCGCCAAACAATTTTAATGATAACGATGCTGATCTCGTACAACAGGATCAGAGGAATAGCCAAGGCAATTTGGGCTATTGCGTCTGGGGTCGGTGTCAAAACCGCTGCAGCAATAAAGATTATCAGAATCGCGTACTTCCGATTTTTGACCAAAGATTCCGGTGTCACAATCCCTATTTTAGCCAAAAACAGCATCAAAACCGGTAATTCGAACATTAAGCCGAATGGTATAACCAATCCGATAACAAAGTTGGTCAGCGCTTGTATTGAAATCAGCGCTTCCATTTCCGTTGACGCAAAGCTAAGAAAGAACCGTAAAGCAACCGGTGCCACTACAAAGAAGGCAAAGGCCGCTCCAACAGAAAACAAAAGAAACGAAATCGGGATCAACCAAAACGCCGATCTCCGCTGACTTTTCTTCAGCCCATGCCCAGCAAAACGCCAAATGTGCCAAAGAATATAAGGGGCCGTTAAAATCAAGCCCATCACAAAAGCTAATTTCAACCGGGCGAAAAAGGCTTCACCTGGGCTTAAAAAAACTAATTGGTTGAGCTTTTCTGAAATCTGGTTGAGAATGTAGGGCGTATACATATAACTCACGCCAAACATAGCTACCAGTGCTACCGCACTCCAAATAAGACGGTTTCTAATTTCATCTAAGCGCTTCCAAATCTCTAAGTTGGCTAATCCTTCAAATGCGGCCATTATTCATCCTCACCACCGAGTACACTCTTTTGGACGACCTCTTCAGCTATAGGCTTGACCCGCCGAGCTAAGAAAAGGCTAATTTCATACAAAACCAACATTGGTACCGCCATTAGCACCTGAGAAACCGGGTCTGGTGGGGTTAATAGTGCTCCGATAACAAAAGCTCCCAAATAGGCGACTTTACGTTGCTTAATGAGAAACTCTACACGTAGTAACCCGGCCTTAACCAATGTTAAGAGAACTACCGGTAGCTCAAACATAACCCCAAAAGGTAGGTGCATTGCCAAAAAGAACCCTAAAAACCTGCTAATAGCCAGTTTCGCCTCTAACTTGGCCGATCCAAACCCTAAAAAGAACTTGAGGGCAATAGGATAGACCGTAAAATGGGCAAAGACTAGTCCAACTAAAAACAGGAGCATTATTAACGGGACATAACGACGAAAAAAGAAGACTTCTCGTGGCAATAAACCCGGCATAATAAAAAGCCACAACTGAGCTAAAAGCACCGGGGAACTAATAACCAGACCGATAGCTAAAGACAACTTCAGTAGCGCTAAAAAAGCTTCTGACGGTGAAACAAAGACAAATGGACCTACATTTTTCCCAATATACTGTATAAATGGGGTAGCGTAGAACCATCCGAAGATTGATCCTCCAAAAAAACAAAGAAGAGAAATAATAAGTCGTTGCCTCAGTTCAGTCAGATGCCCAACTAAACTCATTAACTTGACTTTCTCTTCTTCGCCTGTACCATATTCTACTGTTTCAATAGGCTCAACGGCAGGAACGTCTAACGCACTCTCCGCAACCTCTTCTGTCACTAACTCTTGCTCCATATTTAGTTCATCACTAAGCGGTTCCACCCTGGTCATTTACGTTAACCCGTCCTTAAGACAAATTAAGCCTTTTTCTCTTCGTTAGTTTCCTCACCATCACCGGTTATATCTTTTTTGACTTCTTTGGTTGCCGATTTAAACTCCTGAATACTCTGACCAATAGCCTTACCAACCTCTGGTAACTTACCAGGTCCAAAAATAATCAAAGCTAGAATTAAGATAATAATTAACTCCTGCATTCCGATACCAAACATTATCCTTCCCCCTTTGTTCTACATACAAAATTGATATTTCTCGCTGAAAACCTGCTATTCCTGCTTAAGCCACTACATACCCGCTTAATCCCAACTGTGGAGGTTACTACCTAGCATTTTTTCTAAGCTTGGCTTCAAGAAGATCTTAGCTGAACGTACCGCCGCCTTCGGAGAACCACTGAAACACAATACAGGTTGTCCATTAACAATACCACCAGTAAAAGGACCGCCTTCTTCCCTAGGTAAAATTCTAACAATCTCTGTCGCTCCTAAGGTTTCTAAAACCGTCGGAGCAAAATCATAGTCACCGCGCGAAGTTCCCCCGGTAGTAACCAAAATCTGGCTAGTAGCCCTTTCGGCCTCAAGAATTCGAACAATCTGCTCTACATTATCATGAACGCAATTCAAACGCCGAGGAACCCCTCCCCAAACTTGGATCCAAGCAGATATTAGAAAGCCATTACTGGAGTATATCCTACCCTTCTCCAACGGTTCCCCTGGTTCAACTAATTCAGAACCTACCGGCAATACAGATACCTTAGGCTGTTGATAAACTTTTACTCCACTGTAACCAGCCGAGGCGATTGCCTCAATCTCACCGGGACCAAGCCTGGTACCCCGAGCTACTACTATTTCGCCAGCTTCAATAATTGTCCCTTTGCGTCGTATATGCTGTCCAGCATTGACTGGACTAGTCAAAAAAACCTGGTTTCCATAGGTTTCGACTTCCTCAAAGGCAATTACCGAATCAAAAAATCGTGGTACAGGAGCCCCTGTTAAGATACGAACCGCATCAGATTCCTCTACCGGTTTCTGAGAGACTGACCCAGCAGGGATAACCTCTTTAACCGTTAGTATTAATGGATTACTTCTACTTGCTTCAATAGTAGACCTGGCTAATAACGCATATCCGTCTCGTAAAGAACGATTAAAAGGCGGCCAAGCAATAGGGGTTCTAATATCTTCGGCAATCCACCGTCCTAACGCTGTTTCTAGCCCCACATTTTCTACGGCAAAGGGTCTGACTATACTAGTAAATTGGTTAAGAATAGCATTTAATTTATGCACACAACAACCTCTCAAACTAACTGAAAATAGTTGATAATAAACTCAGCAACGCCAGCATAATCATTGAGCGCAAACGACGGCACCGGTAAATCCGCTTGATGGGAAGTGACTAACCCGATCAAATAAGGGTCTCCGTTACAAGCTGGTTGTTTTTGGTCAGCATGCCGCCAGACCTCTATTTTAGGGTTACGTGCCCTTTTAAAACCCTCAGTAATTACTAAATCCACCCCTGGAACTAACTGGGCTAGCTCTTCTGGAGTCGGCTCTACCGGCAAAGCAAAATGGAGGCTAACCGTTTTTCCTTGCACTAGACCTACAGGATTAGCTCCTTTTTGGGCTAAGCGCCAGGTATCGGTACCTACATTATCTAAATGATTAGGTTCTGTTCTGTGCCCATGGTGCTTGAATACCGCCACAGAAACCCCTCTAACCTGAAGCTCGGGTAAAAGGCCTTCTAAAAAAGTAGTTTTACCGTTATCAGCATAACCGACCACCGAAAGAACTTTAGGTGGAACCGGCTTACTCTCTACTGTTAAGTTACGGGCCAGCTCAGTTGCCTGCTCGAACTCAACCCAAGTATTGACATTGGAAAAAACTCGTTCTAAATCAATCCTATGTTGACTAGCCCATCCATCTAACTCTACGAACTGACAGTTCCACTGCTGAACTAATTTCCTTAAACTGCGAACGCCAGCCTGGAGAGCCGGTGGTATCTCTTGCCTAACTCTCCGATGGTACAGAGCGTGTAGCGGTTCTATCCCTTTACTCCAACTAGGAATAATACAAGCAGGCGATTGATCAGAATTTCCCACTTGATTAACGAAACTTTTTAGATATTCTAGCAGTTTGATCTCAATAAAGGGCATGTCACAAGCGACTACTAGATTATAGAGGGAATCACTAATTCCTAGCCCAGCATGGATACCACTTAAGGGACCTTCCCCTGGTATTTCATCACTTACCATTGGCAAGCCAAACGACCGATAAATGTCAGGCTCATTAGTTACCAAAATAATTTTGTCAAAGAGCGGTTGCAGGACTTCAATAGTACGCTGAATAATTGGTTTACCATTAACTTTGAGTAATGCTTTGCGGGTACCAATACGGGAGTTTTTCCCGCCGGCTAAAATAATTGCATTCATCTCCGAGCCTCCTGCCCTCTCATTGTAAACGGGCTTATTAGGCTTGTCAATCAAACTGCATGTCAGTTTATACCTAGCTTGCCATGCGGAGTTCGAATGTGTTATTATTTAACTAGGTATTAAGAATTATTATTGTTAAAGATTGGACAATTTTTCTTTTACTAACTTAGGTGGTGAATTTAAATGAGTTTTAAAGGCCATAGAATGACTAATCAACGCCGGACGATGCTAGAGGTCTTAAAAGGAACTACTTCCCATCCTACTGCTGACTGGATTTACGATGAGGTTAAGCAAAAGATACCCAACATCAGTTTAGGTACTATCTACCGTAATTTAAATTTATTAACTGAATCGGGACAAATACTAGAACTAAATTACACTAATACTCAGACCCGCTTTGATGGGAACCCTTCTCCCCACTACCACTTTATTTGTCAAGAATGTGGTCGGGTCTATGA
>DHRX01000167.1:5774-7003 GCA_002408345.1 Firmicutes bacterium UBA5301
TGTCAAGAATGTCTCACTCACGATAGTCCTCCGAATTAAGTTGGTGCAATAGCGATGGGCCCACAGCCTCAAAAACTTTTTTCCGCAGCTGATAATAGGTACAGTTGTCTTTCCTCTGGACTGAAACTAAACCGGCTTCTTTTAGTAGATGCATATGCCGGGAAATAGTTGGTTCACTAAAGCCTAATTCAGTGGCTAGCTCCCGAGAATACATAGATTGGTTTGCTAGCATCTGCAAAATACGTAACCGGGTTACATCGGCCAGAGCCTTAAGAACCTGTAGTAACTGCTTGCTAGAGAGAAGGCCGGCACAACTAGGTTCTTCCGGATATGGACATGGATAACGTAGTATCAAATTTCTATCGTTAAAAGCCGGAAATAAGTGGGGAAAGGCAAAAACCGTCGGGATAATTTGAATATAATCGACTTCAGAAAAACCCAGTTTAATTTCTGTAATTTCGTCATCGACTATAGCTTTGCCAACTATAGCATCTTGGTTTAGTCTTATACCCAAACCTAGTGAGTCGAGTAAAGCTGCTAAGCCAGCTTCTTTAAAGAGCGCAATCTTTTCCTCTAAGCTTGCCAGTAGTGGTTCTTCGATTCGCTCCATTTCCTGAGCAAAAATTGAATCCCAATAATCCTGCAAAACTGTTATTAATTTGTTCCGACTATATTCTGGATCTAGCAGTAGATTACGGAGTATATCTGTTTGTGCCGGTTCTGGTTGGGATCGTAGAAAGGCCTCAATACCAGCCGGTTGACGCACAATCTTAATTAACTCCGCTACCCTAACCTGACGACCTAAGGTATAGTAAACAAATAGAGCCTGTCCCATTTGGGCCAATTCCGCTTCTACTTGGGGCCAGGTCAAGATTTTTTCTCCTTCGATAGTTTCAATTAAATTGAGAAACGGTCCCCATTGTCCAAAATTAGTGGCCAAATACTGAATTTCAGTTGCTAAATCTGGTGCTAAAGCAGTGTTAATACGCAAAGACCAGTCTAAAAAATCCTGGTGGTGAGAAGGGTCATCGAGGATATGGAGAGACCAAAGCATCTCTTGGGAGACCGAATATTTAAACCGAACCTTCTCCGACCAATCTGTACCAAGAAGTAATATCTCCGGCACCACCCCTCACCTCTTCCCTCTTTTTTAGATACTTAGCTAAAGTGCTATATACTGCAAACACAACCTGTATCCTGCAAAAAAATAGCGGGACCAACCAGTAATC
>DHRX01000089.1:0-1474 GCA_002408345.1 Firmicutes bacterium UBA5301
CCCTGGTTGCGTTATTGCTTGCTCTAATATATTTCCAGATCGCTATGGACGAGAACTAGTTGCACCTTTGGATTACGAAGCGATTGCCAGCATTGGTTCAAACCTTTGTATTGACGACCCAGATGCTATAGCTCGCCTTTATTGGCTCTGTAATGACCTAGGAATCGATGTGATTGAAGCCGGTGCCGCATTAGCGCTTTTAATGGATGAAGGAGTTATCCCCTGGGGCTCCGCTTCTGCTGCAGAAAACGCGCTCCGTACAGCTTATACCGGGGACTATCCAGGAGATATTATTAGCCATGGGTTAGTAGCCACCGCAAACAACCGAGGTGTTAAGCGGATTGCAGCTGTTAAAGGGATGGCTTTTGCCGCCTTTGACCCTCGAGCCATTAAGGGTTTAGGGGTAACCTATGCCACGTCCCCCCAAGGGGCCGACCATACCGCTGGCCATACTATCCGCAAAAAGATCGACCACCATAACAAAGCTAAACAAGTAGAGTTATCTTTTCAGACCCAAATACAGACCGCTCTTTATGATAACCTCGGGATCTGCTTCTTTGCTTCCGGTGCCTTAACAAAGGGCCAAGAAATCGTAGCCCAATTATTTTCAACGTTAACACAGAACCGGTACACTCCTGACGACTTAACCGCATTAGGAGCAGAGATTATTGCCCAGGAAATCCAGTTCAATCGAGCTGCAGGATTAACCCCAGAAGATGATCGGCTACCCCATTTCTGTTATACTGAGCCTTTACCACCCTATAACCTAACCTTCGACCTCTCCCCTGCCCAACTCCAACAGGGGATATCAACCTATTTACCGGTTTCTACGGACCAATAAGTAGTCATCTACCAGGGTACGATGAACTCCGTTCCTTGGATCCTGCCCCATTATTGCATAAACCACTTGAATAGCCGGCCCAACTAAGAAGGCTATTAAAATAGTACCAACCCCAACCGGGCCCCCCAGGTAAAAACCACCAGTTAAGACCGCTAATTCGATAACAGTCCGCGGTACCGCCACCTTTACTTTAAAAAGACGGCTCAACCCCAACATTAAGCCATCACGAGGTCCACTACCTAAACCGGCGTTTAAATAAAAATAGGTGGCCCAGCCCATCAAAAACACCCCAGAGAAAAGCATCAGCAAACGTAATCCGAGAGTATTCGGACTTCCCAAAACCTGCTGGGCTTCTAATAGGTCAATAAAATAACCGATAAAGTACATATTAGCCACACTACCCCAACCCGGGATCTCCTTTAAGAAAATACAAATTACAATTATCACCAAACCAACCAGTTGCGATACTTGTCCCAAAGTCAGCTCTGTATGGTGTACAATCCCAAGGTGAAAAACGTCCCATGGAGCCACACCAAGGTCAGCATGAATAGTTAGTAAGATCCCTACTGCATAGAGAAATAGTCCGAAAAATAAGGTGCCTAATTTACGTAGTAAACTCATCTTCAGCCTCCA
>DHRX01000089.1:1810-3701 GCA_002408345.1 Firmicutes bacterium UBA5301
TCTCCATAAGGCGGGTTACAAATAATACAGCCATAGTCATGATTAATTCGGACCTTCGCTACCGGTAGTTGGAGAAACCGTAGTTGCTTCTCGACCCCGGCCCGTCGGCCATGATAATTGGCCAGCTCCAACACCTTATTATCCAGATCGGTCCCTAAAATTGCTAACTGGCGGTCCCGTCTAACCAGATCCCGAGCCTCTTCCCGTGCCCTTTCCCATAGCTTGTTATTAATAGTTGGCCAGTCTTCAGCAGCAAAACTACGTTGTAAACCAGGAGCCAGATTTAAGCCGATTAGAGCCGCTTCAATAGGGATAGTTCCCGTACCGCAAAATGGATCCAGCAGTACTCGACCAGGCTCCCAATAACTAAGTTCAACTAAGGCGGCAGCTAGTGTCTCTTTCAACGGAGCTGCCCCTACCAATTTACGATAACCCCGTTTGTGTAAGCCAACCCCACTAGTATCAATAGTTAAAGTAGCTATATCCTTATATAAAGCCACTTCAATCGTATACGTTGGTCCCGTTTCCGGAAAATGTTCTAACCGATAAAACCCTTTTAAACTTTCCACTATCGCTTTCTTAACAATACTCTGACAAGCAGGAACGCTAGAAAGTTGGGATTGTTGGGATTTCCCGGTAACAGGAAAAGCAGCATCTGCAGGTAACCAAGTCGCCCAAGGCAAAGCCTTCGTCGCCTCAAAAAGTTGGTCGAAATCTGTTGCTGGAAATTCGCCTAACTTGAGCAATACTCGGTCCGCCGAACGGAGCCATAGATTGGCTCGACAGATTGCCGATTCATCTCCCCAAAAAGTAACCTTACCGTTCTCTACTTGCACTTCTGTATAACCAAGAGCTTTGACCTGCCTAGCTACTACCGCCTCTAAACCAAAGGCAGCGGTAGCAATTAACTCTAATTGCAAAGTTAGTACACCTCTATTCGTTCCCTAGAAGTAGTTCTTTTCACTTTGTCTACCTCAAATACCTTTCCCCCAATTCAATTAAAAGTTAAAGAAGGAATTCACGATATTATACTGAATTTAACTGTTAGTATAATTTCATTGTTCTAGGAGTGCAAAAACATGGGGATCCCTAATTCTAACCCTTTAGCTAAAAAAGTAGCAGCTTTCCGTGCCGAGCGGGGGCTTAACCTCAAGGAAATGGCTGATGAGATCGGTATTTCTTTTTCCTACCTTAGCGCTATTGAAAGAGGGGTTAAAAAACCGTCCTTAGAGGTAGTACGCAAATTAGCCGCGGCAATGAATGTCCCCGCTAGTTATCTCTTTAGTGAGCCGGCCAAAAGCACCTCTGTAGGAGCCAAACTACGCTTAATCCGAGAAGGAAGAGGGATCACACTAGTCGATCTCGCTGAATTTAGCGGCCTAGATTTAGACTACCTGACCGCATTAGAAGCAGGAACCACACAGCCCACCCTTGCGGAGATGGAAATACTAGCTGAAGTCTTAGATGTTACCCCCCAATATTTTATACAAGACTCCTCAAGCAATGTTAGTATCGGCAAACGCATTAGCAACGCTCGTACCAATAGAGGCTGGTCACAATATGAGTTAGCCACAAAGGTAGACATTTCTACGAGTTTACTCAGCCAAGTTGAAAATGATAAAGCCGTACCATCACTGGAAACCCTAGAAAAAATCGCTGAAGCCTTAGATCTTTCGGTCTGTTATTTTCTTTTGGACCAAGAGGAGGTCTTTACCTTACTCTCTTCCCTCTCGCCTGATGCCTTAGAACTCCTTAAAGACCCTCGAACCCAAGCGATATTACGAGCGGTACGCGACTTAGATAAGGGAGAATTAAAGTTTATCCTCAACCAAATAACCTTCTTTAAGAAGAGCCTGCAGCTACTACGCTAAAGGCTCTTTTTTTTGCTCTC
>DHRX01000142.1 GCA_002408345.1 Firmicutes bacterium UBA5301
ATTGCCAAGATTATTAAGTAGTACTCGTTTGTGCGGGGGCAAACGCCCCCGCTAAACAGTTCACCTTGATGAAGTGGGAGGTTGCCTTTTCATAGGGGAAATTTCCACGGAGAGTATGTCCGTATTAGAATCGGGCCTGAAGGAGGGACAATTACATGGCGACTGCTCAAAAAATTCGTATTCGCCTCAAAGCCTTTGATCACAAGATTCTTGATCAATCGGCTGAACGCATTGTTGACACGGCGAAAAGGACTGGTGCCAAGGTCTCCGGTCCGGTGCCATTGCCAACGGAGAAGAATATCTTTACGGTTTTGCGTTCCCCCCACGTTAACAAAGATGCGCGGGAACAGTTTGAAATGAGGACCCATAAACGCCTCATTGATATTTTGGAGCCTACTACCAGCACTGTTGATGCTTTAATGCGTTTAGATCTTCCTGCTGGTGTGGATATTGAAATCAAATTATAGGATGAGTCTGAGCTGTATAAGTAAGGAGGTGTTTGAGGGTGTCTAAAGCTATACTTGGAAAAAAAATCGGTATGACTCAGATTTATACTGAGGACGGAACAGCAATTCCGGTTACCGTTGTTAATGCAGGCCCGTGTCCGGTTATTCAACAAAAAACCAGGGACAAAGATGGGTACAATGCTATACAGATAGGTTATGGAAAAGCAGCAGCTAATAAGCTGAATAAACCTCTCAAAGGCCATTTTGCCAAAGCCGATGTTGAGCCGGTTAAGTACCTTCGTGAAATTCGTTATGATGCAGATACCGCTTTACCCGAAGTCGGAACTGTCATAAATGCTGATGTTTTTGCTGAAGGTGATCGGGTAGATGTAATTGGTACATCTAAAGGCAAAGGTTTTGCTGGCGCAATTAAGCGGTGGAATTTTAAAAGAGGGCCGATGAGTCATGGTTCTAAATACCATCGCGGGGTAGGTTCCCAAGGGGCCACTGACCCAGCACGTGTTTTTAAGAATCGTAAGATGCCCGGACGTCTTGGTAACGAACGGGTTACTATTAGCAACCTGGAGGTTGTGCAGGCTAACCCTGAGCAGAATTTGCTTTTAATCAAAGGGGCTATTCCTGGGGTTAATGGAAGCCTAGTCTATATTAAAGAAACCTCCAAAAATAGCTAGTTAGGAAAGGAGGCATACGGTGATGCCTACCGTTGATGTATATAACATCCAGGGTAAGAAAGTCGGCGAACTTGAGTTGGCTGAGACGGTTTTCGGTGTAGAACCTAATCAGGCTGTTTTACATCAAGCAGTTCAAGCCCATTTAGCTAACCAACGCCTGGGTACCCATGCAACTAAAACTCGAGCTGCAGTGGCTGGAGGCGGACGTAAACCCTGGAGGCAGAAAGGGACCGGTCGTGCTCGTCAGGGCAGTATTCGATCGCCCCAGTGGAAAGGCGGCGGCGTTGTTTTTGGACCTGCGCCCCGTTCTTACCGTGTTACGCTGCCTAAAAAAGTTAGACGTTTAGCTATTAAATCAGCTCTTTCGGCTAAAGTTCGCAGCGGTGAGTTTGTTGTTGTTGATCAGTTAGTCATGGCTGAGCCCAAGACTAAAGAGATGGTTCAGGTTTTAAACAATTTACAGGCAGCAGGCAAAGCATTAATTGTTACCTCAGGGCCGGATCGTAACGTCTACCTTTCTGGTCGGAATATCCCTGGGCTTAGTGTTACCCCTGCCGACGGAATTAATGTCTATGATTTATTAGCCCATGAAAAGGTTGTAATGACCAAAGACGCCGTCGCCCGGGTTGAGGAGGTATTTGCCTAATGGACGTGCGTGATGTTATTGTCAGGCCTGTCGTTACTGAAAAAAGCAATTTGCTAATTGCAGAGAAAAACCAGTACACTTTTATCGTTAATAAGAATGCAAGTAAACCGCAGATTAAAAATGCGGTCGAAGGGATCTTCAAGGTTAAAGTTCTTGATGTTCAGACGGCTCACTTTTTAGGGAAAAAAGTTCGTCGCGGGCTGGTTATCGGTAAAAAAGCCGATTGGAAAAAAGCAGTTGTAACTCTGGCCCAGGGAGACCGGATTGAAGTCTTTGAAGGTCTATAAGTAACCCGGTTTTCCACCGGTGCACAGTTGGGAGGGAATAGTAAATGGCAATTAGGAAATATAAACCAACAACGCCCGGACGGCGACAGATGAGTGTTTTGACTTTTGACGAGATTACCCGGCAAGAACCGGAGAAATCTTTAACCGCTCCCCTTCCTCAATCAGGGGGTCGGAATAACTACGGTCGAACCACCACCCGTCACCGTGGGGGCAGAGTTAAGCGTTTGTATAGGATTATTGATTTTAAAAGAGATAAGGATGGTATTCCAGCACGGGTTGCCTCGATTGAGTATGACCCTAACCGTTCTGCAAATATTGCTTTGCTCAATTATGCAGATGGTGAAAAACGCTACATCCTTGCTCCTTTAGGTTTAAAGGTTGGAGATGAGGTGCAATCTGGTCCTGATGCCGACATTAAAGTAGGTAACGCTTTACCTTTGGCCAATATCCCTGTGGGTTCTGTAATTCACAATATTGAGTTACAACCAGGGAAAGGCGGTCAGCTTGCTCGTTCAGCAGCTGCTAGCGCGCAGTTAATGGCTAAAGAGGATAAGTATGCTCATGTCCGTCTCCCCTCTGGTGAGGTCCGCTTAATTCACATTAATTGTCGGGCAACTATTGGGCAAGTCGGTAACGTAGATCATGAGAATATTTCGCTAGGTAAAGCCGGTAGATCTAGATGGCTAGGTAGAAGACCTCATGTTCGTGGTGTTGTAATGAACCCGGTAGACCACCCGCATGGTGGTGGCGAAGGAAAAGCACCGATCGGTCATCCGTCTCCGTTGAGCCCATGGGGTAAAAAGACTCTGGGCAAGAGGACACGTAAGACCAATAAGGATTCGAACAAATATATCGTTCGTCGGCGTCATAAAAAGTAGGCTTACGGAAGAAGGAGGGTGGCACATATGGGTCGTTCCCTAAAGAAGGGGCCCTATATTGACCCCAAGTTATTAAAGAAGATTAAAGCTATGAACGAGGCCGGAGAAAAAAAGGTTATTAAGACCTGGTCCCGTAGTTCCACAATTTTCCCGGATCTTGTCGGGCACACCATAGCCGTTCATGATGGGCGGAAACATGTGCCGATATACATTACTGAAGATATGGTCGGACATAAGCTCGGCGAATTTGCTCCTACCCGGATGTTCCGTGGGCATTCAGGGAGAAGTGAAAAATCCGCCGGCGTAAAGTAAGCGGGAGGAGGTTAAACCATGGAGGCTAGAGCAGTTGCTCGCCACGTACGTATCTCGCCCCGCAAGGCTCGTCAGGTTATCGATCTAATTCGTGGTAAGGACGTGAATGAGGCGTTAGGTATTTTACGTTTTACGCCTAAAAAAGCGGCGGGACTAATTGAGAAAGTAGTTCGTTCTGCAGCAGCTAATGCCGAAAACAACTATAGCATGGACATTAGCGACCTGTACGTAGCTGAAGCTATGGTTGACGAAGGTCCCACCATGAAAAGATGGATGCCTCGAGCTAGAGGCCGGGCTGATCGTATTTTAAAGAGAAGTAGTCATATTACAGTTGTGTTGAGAGAGAAGAAGGAGGTATAAGCGTGGGCCAGAAAACCCATCCCACCGGAATGCGGTTGGGAATTATTAAAGATTGGGACGCCAAGTGGTATGCAGATAAAGGCTACGCTGACCTGCTCCATGAAGATTTGGAAATCCGGAAGTATGTTAAAAATAAATTTTATGCTTCTGGAGTAGCCAAGATTACCATTGAAAGGGCCGCTAACCGAGTAAAGGTAGCGATTCATACCGCTAGGCCGGGTATGGTCATTGGTAAGGGCGGCGCCGAGGTGGAGAAGCTCCAGACCGAATTGAATCAGCTTACAGGCAAACAAGTTAAGGTTGAGGTTATTGAGGTAAAACAACCTGATCTTGAAGCCCAGCTGGTTGCAGAGAATATTGCTCAACAATTGGAAAGGAGAATTTCCTTCCGGCGAGCCATGAAGCAGGCTATTCAGAGATCTATGCGTCTGGGAGCCCAAGGTGTTAAAGTGGCGGTTGCTGGCCGTCTCGGCGGTGCAGAAATTGCTAGGAGCGAATGGTTCCCCGAGGGGAAGGTCCCTTTGCAAACACTAAGAGCAGACATTGACTATGGTTTTACCGAAGCTAACACTACTTATGGTAAGATCGGGGTTAAAGTCTGGATTTACAAAGGTGAAGTGCTTCCTGAACGCAAGAGGTCTCAGGTGTAGCTAGAGGAGGCGAGAAACGTGTTAATGCCCAAGCGTGTTAAATACCGCAAGACTATGCG
>DHRX01000176.1:0-2399 GCA_002408345.1 Firmicutes bacterium UBA5301
GGTTGAAGGTTGTTACTACTACAGGAGCTTGCCATGATTCTAAAACCAAATCATCGTGCCTGTAGCCTGAATCGCCAACTAAATTCAAAGCTGCTAAATGATGATGTTCTAAGACTCTTAATCCTGTTACCTCTTTAATTTGCTGGGCCGCTTGAGAGAGAATCGAAAGGTAGGGAGCCACATAGACTATTCTCTGAACCTGCTGAGATTGAGCCATATGCAAGGCAATACGCATTCCTAAAAGAGTTTTTCCTGTTCCCGTAGGTAATTCTAACGAATAGAGTCTGGCATCAGAGTGGGATTGATATTGAACCATTATCTGCTCCTGAATACGCTGCCGTAAACGACTCATCCCCTGACTCGCCCCTGTCTTGGCTTGTTTTTGCTTTACCCACTCATCCAACTTAGCCAGGGCTTTGCTCGATTTATTTGGGGATAATACATCTTCTTCTAATCCAGCGGCATCAAACCGATCTGCTGAAATTAGATTGGCCGTCTCAATACGTAAAACAGATTTAATTGTCTGGTTATTAAATTCTCTATAATTTCTCCGTATCTGTTTGACCCAGCGGAACCACTTTTTAGCCATACCCTGCTCAAAGTCTTTTGTATTTATAATGTTCAATTGTGAAAAAGCGCTTAGTTCCGGGAAAAACCGCCCCGCTAAGCGCCAAAGTCCTTCTAAATCTATTTCCTCCCAAACAGCTGGATCCCAATAAATCTGCCAAGGAGGGGATAACTCTTCTATATCGCTTAACACCGAATGGTGATCACTTATATCTAACACTCTACAAACAATATCTGGACCAGAGAAACCTAAATAATCTGCGCTAACAGCTAACAAGTAAGCCCCTACCCAAGAATGTAGAGGTAAGTTATGCTGATTAGAAGTAATTTTTCGCTGCCAAGAAGTTCGCACCTTACCAACATCGTGAAACAAACCAGCTAAAAAAGCTAATCGTTCTTTTTGGCTTTTAGCAGGGTCACCACAAGCAAAAGCGACTGCTATTAAGTGGTCAACCAAAAGATAGTTACCAGATTCCCCTGGTCGGGCGACACATTGCTCCAATGGTATAGGTGTCACCAGAGAACAACCGCCTCTCCGCTCGCTAAAACGGCTATACATTCTAGGCTATGTTCGTCAATAATTGGTAAGAATTTAATTGGTTTACCCTGTCGCTCGTAAATAAAATCTATGGTCCCTCTAAACCTTCTATCACCTAAATAGCGGGCTGAAAATCCATTAGCACGAGCAAATTGATATCCAGGAGTACTCTCTAATTTGCTAACCATATCGGTTGGAATCACCGTTAGTGAAGTTAAAAATGATTCGGGTTCTGATTCTAGTTTTTCAACCTCTATAATATCAATAAACTGGGGTGTACACAGAGCAAAAGCGCTTCCTAAATAGGTTAAGAAAGTACTCTTCCGCCCCCTAATATTTTCAGCCAATTCCTCGAAATAGTCGCCTATATAGTAAATCCGGTAATGTGGTTGAATTACCATTTCTATGGAAGTTGGTCGGTTAAAAGCTGGCCCACTTCCTAAGAAACCCTTCCCTAACATCGAAAGCTCTTGAAAACGGGTCTGTACTGGATTAATAATTTGGATTCCAGTTAAAGCATGGCCTTCAAACTCGCTGAGCCCCAGTATGGCGCCGAGTAAACCTCGTAACCCTGTACCAGAAATAAACGGATACGTTGGGTGCGTTGCCGTACTATCTGGACGTCTAAAATGAGCTAGGGGAGCGTGCAAGTCAAAAATTAAAAGTTTCACAACGTTCACCCCATTTTAGCAAACTACCACGGTTTCCCAACTTCAGCAGGTAGATCCCCTATAATTTGTAACGATGGGTTAACCCAAACCCGACAACGTGCTATTTTATCTTGATATTTAGCCAGTGTTGCAGCCAAGTTCTGTACATCTAGCTGAATTTCATCAATTTTACTAGGCTTTACCGGTTTTCGCCATTCTTCTGCTTCCGGTATTAAGGTCACACCTTCATCTAAATACCCAATTCTGAAAAATGGATCTGCATACTCAACATGCAATAAAAAAAGTGGTTGCTGTAACCCGCGACCACGGGCCTGTCGATTTTGGGTTCCTTTCCATAATCCTTCCAGTACTAAATCCATATCAGCCCCTGTCATCTGGGTATACTGAGCCAATGCATTATTAACCACCCCATACATAGAAAAGACAGCAAAAGGTGTAATAAAAGAAGTCCATATTGTCCCTTGTCCTTTATCATCACTAGAAGGCATAACTACAGTTCCTTGAACATATTTAGTTTCGACCGGATGCAAAGAATGAGCCCAAGCAAATTGGACTGGACCAGTTAAGTTAAATGCTTCACTACTCACTGAATAAACAGCACCAAACGCACGGACATCAAAGGC
>DHRX01000176.1:2554-5925 GCA_002408345.1 Firmicutes bacterium UBA5301
AGCACATCTTTATCGTAGCCTTTAATTTCCTTGGTCCTTTTAGCTAAATCAGCACGGCTTAATAACTTGCCGCTTTCATTTCGTTCTTCTCGAACGAAGACAAAACAATTTTTATCCTCTCCACCATCAGTATACTTGTCCAAAACATAATCTCGAACATCCCGTTTAACACTCACATCTGTAAGAGATATTCGACCATCAGCTTCATCAAATAGCCGGCGAGCATCACTTTCTGCTAAAGGATCACGATTAGGAATACCATCCTTGACACTTTTAACGAAAATAAATTCTCCACTCTTTGCTAGGGACTCCACTAACATCGCTCCTCTCTAAGAAGATCTTTAACTTGCTGGTAATTCTTCACTCTGCCGTTCTTTACGGCTCCCGCTAAGGGCGTAACCAGACCAAAAGCCTAACATAAAACGGTCCTGTTCTCTCCTAACTTGTTCTTCCAGCTCCACATACTTAGTCAGAATTACCCCTGTTCTAGCTAGCAAATCCTGAAGCGTTCCCATTTTCATGCCAACTCGCATCCCATAATCGGCAAACTTTTGCATTGCTTTATGAACAACAATTTCTGGAGTAATTGAAGAACCAAAGGTCATTACCCGACTCTGAAGATAATCTTTCCCTTCGCTACCAGTAGAGCGGCGTGTAGCATGCCAATATCTACGGGAAAAATCTCCGACTAACTGTCCACAAGCAAAGCCTAGTTCTTCCACGCTTTCAACGGTTAAATCCGCTATTGGTGCACTAGCAATATGATCTTGTAGTTCCTGCCAAGATCTCAACTCTGTCACCTCCTTAAGATTAAGAATTTCTCGATTATAACAATGTAAAAAATAACGAAAAGCAAGATAGAATAGGACTTCCAACTTGAGCTGCCATAACTGGTCTGGCAACTTACGTGAAACTTCGTTAATACGTACTAGCGTAGCACTTACCATCTGTTGGTCAGAAAGAGGTCTTTGGTGCAAAGCTGCCTCTAGAGCCTGCCAAACATACCCTGAACCATAGGCGTTAGCCAGCAGGTATGGAAGTGAACCGTAATTTCTCCGAACTGTAGCAACCTGAGTTTCTTTGGCCAATGGCATTAAGGTCAAATAGATACTAGCTGCGTAAGTTTGTACATCATCTAATATATTTTTTAATCGAACTGCTACCGATGGCAACAGATCTTCAATAATAGCCCGTAAATGGATATCAGCACGACCAGGATCACCTGAATAATACATAATGGTTAGCCTAAATAAATCACTGGAGAACTCTACTGGCAACCCATATTCCAGCCCAATAATTTGATCCAAGTGTATTTGTGCTGCCGAACCGCTTCCACGCATATCTAAGTAAGCATCGATAAATTCCTGACTTCTTTCCTGGCCAGTAAACCATTGATCCAGTAGCGGTAATACATAAACGCCACCAAAAATACGGTCTATTTTCCTTTTAGCGCTGTCTCGACTGGACTGAGTAATATTAGGCGAAAAGATCTCCCGGGTTAACCAGGTAGGCATTAATACGGTCATGCTATTAAAACAACTTGCTCCCAAAGTCAGGTTTTGATAACATTCCTGGCACAAAGCAATAGCTTCCACCAACAATTTGTCTTTAAGAGATTGGGCAAGCGGTGCCTCCCAGGTCGTTGTCAACCATGGCCAGGCCTTGGCATAGCTGGAGACAACGGTTGTCTTACGCTTACAAAAGCAACACTCACCACCATCTTCTTCGTTTATTTGACCTTTTTCCGCACCTTCCGCTATTTTTGCTTCCCATAGTAGTGGTAGCATTTTTTGTAGATCGGCAACTATGTTTTCCCCTGGATAAAAATAGCTCGGATTAACCGTAACCGACCGAATTGAGTTGCTAAGATCATCTCCATAAGAGAAGATACCACCAGACCTCTCTACTTTACAAAGCATAATTACTCCTAAAATTTTTTCCTTAGAATCAGTATCACACTGGGCAAAACGCTTATTTAAACCAAGAGAAATTTGGGTAATTTCTTCATCAGTAAGATGTATCTGAATTGTTCGTTCTAGACGAGCAACGAGGAATTTTTTAATCGCAGTTGGATCTTGGGCAAATCGGAAAAAGTCCTTTTCGTAAACAATATAAGTAGGTAGGGAGTAAATTCCCTGGGCATTTCGGGGATTTCCACCACTAGGTAAAATAAAGGGAGCTGCACAGGCTTTATTACGATTGGGTACCTGAATCTCTTTGCCGTTTATAGTCTGTAAATCTGTCCAATCTAAGTATTGGTGAACGTGTATCTGGTCGTTATCTGTAGTGCTATCAATTTCGACTACGAAAACATGGCGATAAAAATTTCGAGCCCCTGGCTCCTGAATAGACGTAATTAACTCAATTACCTCTTTGGGATCCAAATCTGTCTGAGCAATAGCCTGTCCAATTTTTATTAAATCGGAAATAATCATAAACCCTATCCCCCTTTAAGGATACAAAGGCCGAAACCTTGTGAGTTTTTAGCCCCAAAACCAGCATTAAGACCTACTTGTAATAGTTTTGGATCGCCAAGGGCTTCAAAAGTACCTGATACACCCTTAATAACACCGCCCTTATATTTAACCAACGATGGTTTTAATCGGCCTAGAGGTACTAGATTAACTCCATTATCCACATCAGCATCTAACCCTAATGCTTCAGCCTTATTCTGTAAATTGCGGGAAATTAATTGATTAAATTCGGGCTGACCTGGTTCAAAAAAGCAGGTAAAAGGAGCACCATCTTTGCGATATAGTGTGGAATATACAGAAATAGGGGAAGCAGTTTGGATTTTTATTTCGGAAGTTTTAACGATAGGATCCTCTACTCTAACTTCAGCCAACCGTAATTTGTTTTTTCCCAACATAACAAAATCGGTTTCGACCAAAGAAGTGGCCCATTCTTGTAAAACCGCACCTATTGGTGAGGCGACAATTAAACGCACTTCACCATTAAAACGGATTGTTGAATCTTGTCTATTAATTTGATAATTACCTAGCAACCGTGAAAAAGCAAAGAGCCGTAATGATCTATCACCTGATTTAAAGCCAGTACTATGCACAAAACTAGCCAAATGGGGACCCATTAATTTATAGACTAAAGCCTGGACTAGTCGATTATAGTGTAACGGTAATTCGATTTCGTTAGTATCAGGAGAAAAAACCAGATGAAGCTGCATAAGGTAAAAAGCCTCCTTGTTCTCAGTTCACCTCATCTTTAGACATATTCCAATAATACCCTTTTTATTTTCCAGTTTTAATTTAATTGCTCTTATAATCTTTTATCCCTCTTAGGGAGTCTACAAGCTTAAAGTCTGTCTTCCGGACCCTTGCACTTGCTCCGGTTTCTATCCCTCTTAGGGAGTCTAT
>DHRX01000103.1:0-1804 GCA_002408345.1 Firmicutes bacterium UBA5301
ATAAGGCGGTAATTATTCGTGCGGAGCCACAAATTATGGAACCAGAGGTTTGGAACTTGGTGCTTACTTTGTTAGGCGTTTTGGTGGAAGAATTTAATTCTCGGGTAGTTCTGATGTCGGCTACGATGCCGCCGACAAAGGCATTTGGCAATCCTATTTGTCGGTTGGTAACAACTGAACGACCGCCAGAACGTTACAAGATTCACACTCTTGATGAAATCTGGGATGAAGAAGCACTGGCTCAAGCGGCAGTGGATTCTCTGCAGTCTGGAAATAGTACCGCAGTAATAGTTAACACCATTAGAGATGCCGTATATGTTTTTAACCTTTGTTGTAGGTTGCTAGGTGATAATGCAGATCAATTGATAAATTTGCACGGGGCCATGACTCCACTACACAAGCAGCACCAAATCAAACAGGTATATAGCTTTCTTGAACAAGAAGTTCCGGTACTCGTGGTTTCTACACAGGTGATAGAAGCAGGCGTAGATCTTAGTTTTCAACAAATTTTCCGTTGCCGTCCTATTTATCCCTCAGTAATTCAGGCAGCTGGGAGAGCCAATCGTCATAATGAAGGAGATTTAGCCAAGGTGCAGGTAGTAGATTTCCGCCGTAGTGGCACGCTGGATACTCGATTAACTGTATATCGGAATTCAGTGAGTCGGGAGATTACTGATACCTTACTTCCGCCGGGAATAGAATTAACTGAAAGCGAAATTTATCAAGGTATTAACGAATATTTCCACTTGTTTTTCTCCCGTTGTCCTGCCGAAGGGGGTAGGGATTTAATTACGAGAGCTGCTGCCGGTGAATGGAGTGCATTAGCTGGGGTCGAAGTGTTTAAAGAATATGCTGGTAGAGTCCAGGTATTTGTGCCCCAATGTGAGTGGTCGGTTACGCCAGAAATAGAGGAAGCAATGGCTATCTTCGGTTTCCATTCTTTTGGAGAAATGTATCAGAAATATAGCGAACTTGGCTGGTTAAGCCAACTTAGTTTTGCAGAACGCAAGTTATTTATGGCTTTATTAATGCAGTTTATAGTACCTGCCCAATTTAAAGTTGCACGACGAGTAGCGGTTGAAGATGAAGACAGGAGTATTTGGCTACTAGTGGATACAGAAGCATATTCTAGTGAAACAGGCTTGGGGGGGATTTTTGGACATGAATCAGACGGAATCTTCTGGTGAAAGTAATGTTCCGATACCAGGCACGTTAATCTGGTACTACATGATTTGCCCACGCCAAGTTTGGCTAATGGCCCATCAGTTAAATCCAGACGAAGATAATCCAGATCTCGGATATGGCCGGTTTTTGCAAAGAGAAGCTTATCGTAGGGAAAAGAAGGAAGTTAGTTTAGATAGGAGTAAAATGGACTTTTTAGATCGAGTTCATGGTGAAATGATTGTCGTAGAAGTTAAAAAATCTTCACGAGCAATTGAAAGTAATAGGTTACAATTAGCACATTACTTATTAACTTTGGAAGAGAACGGTATATACGTAAAGGGTGAACTACGTTTTCCTGATGAGCGTAAACGAGAAACTGTAATTCTTGATGACCAGTTACGTCAGCACGTCCTAAGTGTTCGGGCCGCTGTACGAAGGATAATGGTTGACGAAAACCCCCCTGCTCCCCAAAAAACAAAGTGGTGTCGGAGTTGTGCTTATGCTTTCTTTTGTTGGGCTTAAGAGTTGGAGGCGATTAGGTGGCTGACCAGACGATTTACATTTTTAGTAATGGTGTTTTAGAACGCCGGGGTAATACACTTTGCCTGAATAGTGAGGAGGAGAAAAAATATCTTCCCGT
>DHRX01000103.1:1956-2150 GCA_002408345.1 Firmicutes bacterium UBA5301
AAAATATCTTCCCGTCGAAACAGTGGGCTCAATCCTGGCTTTTGGAGAAATTAGTGTTAACAAAAGAGTTTTAGAGTTACTCTCTAAACAGGAGATACTATTGCATTATTTCAATTATTATGGCTACTACATGGGTACATTTTATCCACGGGAACATTATAATTCTGGCTATATGATTTTACGGCAGGCAGAGT
>DHRX01000103.1:2293-2646 GCA_002408345.1 Firmicutes bacterium UBA5301
GGCAGGCAGAGTATTATATGGATATGGACAAGCGGTTAGTATTAGCAAAGGCTTTCGTCAAAGGTGCAATAGGGAATATGGTGCGAGTTATGCGTTATTATTTAAATAGAGGTAAGGACCTTGAGGAGGTACTGGAGCAAATAGACCAATTAGCAGGAGCAGTAGAAAGTTGTAATACTATCAACGAGTTAATGGCAATAGAAGGCAATGTTCGCAACTGGTATTATAAAGGCTTTGACCAGATTATAAATGACCCAGAGTTTCAATTTGAAAGTCGTACCCGTCGACCGCCGCAAAATAAGTTAAATGTATTAATCAGTTTTGCTAACTCTTTGGTATATGCTACAGTTCTT
>DHRX01000103.1:2763-3005 GCA_002408345.1 Firmicutes bacterium UBA5301
ATATGCTACAGTTCTTAGTGAAATTTATAAAACCCACTTAGATCCAAGAATTGGCTATCTCCATAGCACAAATAATCGTCGATTTTCTCTTAACTTAGATGTGGCAGAGATTTTCAAACCAATATTAGCGGATCGACTTATCTTTTCTACAATAGGACATCGTATTATTCAAAAAACAAGTTTTGATCAAGAGCGGAAAGGATTACTTTTAAAGGAATCTGCCCGGAAAAAATTTGTCCAAG
>DHRX01000103.1:3143-3614 GCA_002408345.1 Firmicutes bacterium UBA5301
TTTTGATGAACGTTTAGCAGAAACTATTCAGCATAACAAGTTAAACAGAAAAGTTTCCTATCGGGAACTAATTAGGTTAGAACTATATAAATTACAGAAACATTTTATGGGTGAGGGAAATTACACTCCTTTTATTGCCCGATGGTGAGATGGGGTGTTTAAGTGTATATTATATTGGTATATGATACAGAGGCAAAGAGAAACCCTAAAATATTGAAACTATGCAGACGTTATCTTACGTGGGTTCAGAACTCTGTTTTCGAAGGAGAATTAACCGATGCAAAATACAGGATGTTAAAACGGGAAATAGAAGCAATAATTGAGGATGATAAAGACTGTGTAGTAGCCTATGTGTTTCGTACAAAAAAGTATACAAAGCGGGAAACTATTGGAGTAGAAAAGGGGAAACCAAGTAATATTGTTTAATACTTATTAAGTTCGTCGATCACCAATAGCGCTCAAAACCCCGGT
>DHRX01000004.1:0-1754 GCA_002408345.1 Firmicutes bacterium UBA5301
GAGAAGCAAGTAACTTCCAAAATACCGCAGCGTAGCCAAGGTTCTGAAACCACAGCAAATCCGTATAAAAGCCGGAACCAGCATAGAGTAAAAATAGAAATAGAAAAAATAGGGCTACGACTAAACCAGATACTTGCCTTAATGGTTGAAACATCTTAGTTCTTCCCCCTCTATCGAACTCTCTGTGGATCCGGCTATCAATTACTCACTAATTGGCCGCCACTGTAACCGTTCACCAAAGTATTGAGTTAGTCCCTCTACAGAGACCCGCTCTTGAGCCATAGTATCTCTGTTCCGAATAGTCACTGCACCATCCTTTAGTGAATCAAAATCAACGGTGACACAATAGGGAGTACCGATCTCATCTTGCCGCCGGTAACGCCTGCCGATACTACCGCTTTCATCGTAGGTTACCTGCCACGAGTAACGCAAGTCCTTTAAGATCCTTTGAGCCATCTCTTGAAGCTCCGGTTTTTTCTGTAGCGGAAATACAGCTACTTTTACTGGTGCTAAGCGAGGGTGCAATTTTAATACGACCCGCTCTTCTTCTTCAACCCAAGCATTGACCAAGAACGTTAATAAAGCCCGATCAACACCGGCCGAAGATTCAACTACAGTTGGCACAAGCCTCTCATTAGTACGATCATCGAAGAAACTAAGGTCTTTGCCGCTATGTTCTATATGCTGTTTCAAATCGTAATTACTCCTGTGAGCAATACCTTCAACTTCCTGCCAGCCAAAAGGAAATAAATATTCTAGGTCGATACAGGCCTTAGCATAATGAGCTAATTCATCATGACCATGCGGTCGACGCCGCAATTTGGCAGGGTCAACCCCTAAACTTAAATACCAGTTCCAGCGGCTCTCTACCCAACGATCAAACCACTGGTCAGCATCGTGATCAGCAACAAAAAACTCTAGCTCCATCTGCTCGAACTCACGGGTCCGGAAAATGAAATTTCCCGGGGTAACCTCATTACGAAAGCTTTTACCAATCTGAGCGATACCAAAAGGCAAACGTAATCTAGTTGCACTTTGTATTAATTTAAAGTCAACAAAAATACCCTGAGCCGTTTCTGGCCGCAAATAAACTACAGCCGCATCCTCTTCCACCGGCCCCAAAAAGGTCTTAAACATTAAATTAAATTGACGTGCTTCTGTAAGTTCTCCACCGCACTCAGGACAATTATCTGTAGTTAAATGATCTGCCCGATAGCGTCTCTTGCACGCTTTACAATCTACCAAAGGATCAGTAAAGTTGGCTAAGTGGCCGCTCGCTTTCCAAACATCAGGATGCATTAAAATGCTTGTATCTGCCCCAACTACATCATCGCGTAGCTGAACATTAGCGAACCACCATGCCTCCTTAACATTCCTTTTTAACTCTACCCCTAGCGGTCCGTAATCCCAGCAGCTATTTAAACCACCATAAATTTCGCTACTTGGAAAAATGAAGCCACGCTGTTTACACATGGAAATCAAGCGATCCAAAGTCTAATTCCCCTTCCAAAACTTAATATCATCAAATGTATCTAGTTAATTTTCTGGATTAGTAGTTCAAATCCTGCTTCAACTACGGCTCAAACATCAGTTCTGGTAGGTTCCGCTCTACGCAAATCTTGAATAGCATAGTTTGTATCTGCTGTAAAAACCCTAGTCTGAACCGATGTTCCTAAACCGGTAACTGCTTGACCATTGTGAACTACCTCCACCCCTGCTGGGTTTCCAAAACGAACTTGTACCTTCTGCTGACC
>DHRX01000004.1:1951-2431 GCA_002408345.1 Firmicutes bacterium UBA5301
AAATTTCTAACCAACAATCTTCCTTAGCTACAATCTCTACTACTATCGGTGCCGCTACCTCCACTATAGACGGAGGAGTAACCTCTGCTTTAATTGGTAGGGTCGGCTCCTCAACCTGGAAACTATCTTTAACTTCAACCGTAACCGGTTCTGTTGCTAACGGTTCCGGGGGAACTTCAACAATGTTCAGGTCTGGTTCAGGAGCATTTATACTGCCTGGTACCAAGAAAAAGTATAAACTGACAGCTAATAAAACCACTAGGCCCCAAACTACAATGCGCCGATCTTGCTGATTTTTAGTTAAACGGAACCTTTCCTGAGCTGGGTGTGACAGAGGATTTTGGAAAATCGATGGGCTTTTCTTCTCTGGTTCTTCCGCCGCTGGTGCCTCAGCTACCTCCTCTTCTTGAGCTTCTAGAGCAGCCTTACCCCGGTTATATTCTTCCACAAACGCCCAACCATCTAACCCTAGCGCTTCAG
>DHRX01000004.1:2613-9179 GCA_002408345.1 Firmicutes bacterium UBA5301
ATATGCGAGTAATCCCCTGCCTCTATTTCTTCTAGATATCGAATGCGGATATGAGTCTTCTCGCTAATATCTTCCAGGGTTAAACCCTGACGTACCCGTTCTTCCTGCAAACGTTTACCTAAATTTTCGATGATAGACACCTCCTGCTATTGTCTAGAATTCATCATTATCAGAAGCAGAAACTAATACCTCCCGCGGTTTACTACCTTGATACGGCCCAACAATACCACGCAGTTCCATTGTGTCCATTAATCGAGCGGCTCGAGAATGTCCAATTCGAAACCGTCTTTGCAATAGTGATATAGAAGCCTGTCCACTATTTATTACTAATCGAACCGCTTCCGGGTATAACTCATCGTCACTATCAACATTTGACTGACTTTGGAGTAAACTAGTACTTTCAATTTCCTGGTACTCTGGTTGTCCTTGATTTTTCCAGAACTTAGTGACCGCTTCGATTTCTTTATCACTTATATATGCTCCTTGAATCCGCACAGTTTTAGATGAGGTTGGGGAAAGGTAAAGCATGTCACCTTTACCGATCAACCGTTCTGCACCAGCAGCATCTAAAATAGTTCGTGAATCAACCTGGCTAGAAACAGCAAAACCAATTCTTGCAGGAATATTAGCTTTAATTAAACCGGTAATTACATCAACACTAGGGCGCTGGGTAGCTACAATCAAGTGAATTCCAGCAGCTCTAGCCATTTGGGCTAAACGGCAAATTGCGTCTTCAACTTCAGAAGAGGCAACCATCATTAAATCGGCTAACTCATCAATAATTACTACTACATAGGGCAGTAACTCCAAAGGTTCCTGATCAGGTTTAGGCTGGGTCTGATTAACATATTCGTTGTATTTCTCAATATTCCGAACACCGGCATCAGCAAAAAGCTGATATCGCGTCTCCATTTCCTCAACTACCCATTTTAAAGCGGTTGCTGCCTTTTTGGGGTCAGTAATAACCGGTGCTAATAAATGAGGAATACCATCATACAAAGCCAATTCCACACGCTTAGGGTCCACCATTAAAATACGCAATTGATCAGGACGCAACCGATACAGCAGACTAATAATGATTGTATTAATACAAACACTTTTGCCAGAACCGGTAGCTCCAGCAATCAATAAGTGAGGCATGCCGCTTAAATCGACTACTTGAGTATCACCGGCTACCCCTTTTCCTAACGCCAAAGGAAGTTTCAGTCGTGGTTCATGAAACTCCGGAGTAGCAACAACTTCGGATACTTTAACTAGTTCCTGCTTTTTATTGGGAACCTCAATTCCTACTGCTGCTTTACCTGGGATTGGTGCCTCAATTCGAATATCTTCGGCGGCTAAAGCTAAAGCCAAATCATCGGCTAGGTTTACAATCCGGCTAACCTTAATTCCTGGCGCAGGTTGTAGTTCGTAACGTGTAATTACTGGTCCACAGTCAATATGTGTTACCTTAGCCTCAATTCCAAAGTTAGCTAAGGTCTGTTCTAAAAGTCGGCCCATCTGCACTAATTCTGTTTTGGCCGTCGCAGCCCCCGTCTTTTCCGGTGGAGCTAGTAAATCTAAACTCGGTAACTGATACTGGCTATCCTTAGCTAATCTCGCCCATTCAAAATCAGATTTATCTCCAGTAGGGGTAGGTCCTTGGTAGGCGGAAATAGAGATTTCAGAGGTCTCTGCTGTAACCGCAACCTCTGGCTTCTTCCTGGATTCAGTTGAAACAACCGGTTCCTTTTCTTCCAGCAAAAATAAAGGGGCAAATATTTTGCCCAAACCTAGGCCCAATAGTTTAAATAGATAAGCTACCCCTGAAAAAACTCGCCCCAAAATTTGGCCAAAAAAACTAAAAATCTTACCGATAAAACGCCGCATCGGTTTATCTAAAAATAATAGTAACCCAACAAGTCCCAGGGTTATTAGGACCACATAAGTACCGATAACATCAAAAAATCGTAAGAAGACAAAAGTAACTATAGCACCTATTATTCCGCCCCCATGGTCCATGCCAACAGAAGCCGAAACAGATTGCCAAGAGACTGGAATAACCAACCACGGGTCTAATACTTGCGTTTGCAAGTGTAAGCTGGTTAAGAAAACCAAAGTTAGTAAAGTTAGACCTAACTGTCTACCGGCAATCCGCCTTTTTTGACCCCGAAAAATGCGGGCCGCTTCTAAAAAAAGAAGACATAACAAGAGCTTAGCTCCGCTGCCAAATAAGTAGAGACACACCCCTGCTAGCCATAGGCCAACGTTGCCGGTCTGCAAACCATATAGGCTAGCCAAAGCATAAACCAGAACAGCAGCGAAAAGTATTCCGTTAATCTCCTGGATAATGGTTGACTGTTTTTGAGTTTTAGATCGTTTAGTAGTCTTTTTCTGCTTTTTTTTACTTCTAGTCATCCTAGTTAATTCACTCCATTATACCGATAACACCAGCCTGTCGTCCTGTTACTCCCCCTGCTCCCCGATAAGAAAAAAACAGATTTTGTTCACACATAGTACAGCTAGTTGAATCACCCAAAATATTCTTGCCAATTACTCCAATTCCCTGCAAAATTAGGGAATTGGCCTGGTAAAGATCGAGAAAAGAAGTACCATCTCGGTAAACCAAACAATCTTGAAGAACCTGGGGTAGCTGATCTTGAAAAGCCGCAATAACATCTGACTTAACCTGAAAACAACAGGCTCCAATTCCCGGACCAATAGTAACTTGGCAATCGCTGGGCTTAGTACTAAACTCCTCTCCCATTACAGTAATAGTTTTAGCCGCCAATTTACTGAGAGTTCCCCGCCATCCAGCGTGAACCGCACCAATCGCCTGATGCTTTGGGTCATATATTAGAATCGGCAAACAATCCGCTACCATAATACCTAAAGATATACCTGGAAGATTGGTAACCATAGCATCTATTCCAAATAATGCATCAGCTGGGTCTAAAGCACCTGATCCGGCCGTTCTTCTGTCGACTATTGCCACTTGATTACCGTGAACCTGGTTGGCCCAAGTCGATTGCTGTAAATCTAAACCTAAGGCTGCAAAAAAACGGTGCCTATTTTCCCGAACAAATTCAGGGCGGTCACCAACATGAAAAGCTAAGTTTAACGAAGAAAAAGGAGGTGGACTAACCCCTCCCTCTCGTGTTGAAAAGCCTTGTATAACTTGACCGCTAATTCTTTTATTAAAAAGCATCTTTTTCACCCATCTAAAAGCTGCTGTAATTCTTCCATAAAACGGTTAATATCTTTGAACTGGCGATAAACCGAAGCAAATCGAACATAAGCCACCTGGTCTAACTCTCGCAGTTTATCCATTACTGCTTCACCAATAACCGCCGAAGAAACCTCTCTATACTCATTAAGTAACTCTTGTTCGACCTCGTCAACTAGCTGTTCCAACCGTGCTAAGGGGATTGACCTTTTTTCGCAAGCCTTAACTAAACCGATTAAAATTTTATTCCGATCAAAGGCTTCACGACGGTAATCCTTTTTAATTACAATCAGAGGGAGTTTGTCCACCCGTTCATAAGTAGTAAACCGCTGACTACAGTGGTTACATTCTCGCCGTCGTCGAATCGATTCACCTTCATTCGAAGTCCGAGAGTCCAAGACCTTTGTATCCGCGTAGCCACAATATGGGCACTTCATCTACCTACCGTCCTTACTTGTAAGACGTATTGTATGGTTCACCAAGATAAATGTTGGTGCTGTCCTTCGTAGAGACGGGGAGATTAACTAGGATTACATCAGCACCTAAACGGTGCACTTGTTCCCAAGGAATAACAATGTTATCTGATTTGAACATCCAAAAACCACTTTTGCCCGGTACAATAATAGCTTTAATCTGGCCGGTCTCTAAATCCAGCTCCACATCTTCGATGAACCCTAATCGTTTACCATCATTAAGGTTAATAACTTCTTTCAGCTTCAAGTCTGATATTCTCGACAACATAGCGGACACCTCCCGCCACTCTCAATATATTATGTTTGAGAAGACGCAGAGGTGTAGTCTCATTCCAATAAATATTGGTTTTTATTACCGCTTAAATCCAGGGGTGACTACCGGAATCTGACTAACCGGTAACCCGAAAGGACTGCTAAATTCTAAACTAACTTTATTTTCGTCACTAGTAGCTGGTTGTGGTTCTTTTTGAATCCGTTCACTAGCAATAGGGCCAGACATATTTAAAAAGCACAGCGGTGGAAATAAAACACACCACCAATTATGTCCATCACCTTTGCCAATAGTAACTCGTAAAGCAGGATAGGTACCGGCAGCTAATACAAAATTTCCGTAAGCCTTACTAGGAAAAGAGTACTGACCCAACTCAATCTGCACAGAATGATTTTGGCCTTCAGCTAATATCTGCTGAGTAGCTGTGGCTTTCAAGAAATCTAAGTTACTGGCTAATATGTGCCAAGCAGTATTAGCGTCAACTATATCCTGAAGCAATTCTCCGGTAGCTAGTAGGATAGCATCTCGTACTCGCAGTTTTAAACCCTGGTCTACTATTGAATCGCTATTAGCCACCACATGCAGTCGAATTAAATTAGTCTGGTTAAAGGCAACCTGAACTGGATCCGGAGCAGATTGACCTAAATTAGGGGTAACCATTAAACCTAAAACCACTAATACTATTACTGTAACCCAAAGGGTAAATTTTCGGTTGCGTATCGCTATCATAGTAGCAAACCTCCTGGTCATTAAGGCGAAATATAGCGGCGCATATGTTTTAAAGCAGCTTTTTCTAACCGAGAAACTTGGGCTTGAGAGATACCAATCTCATCGGCTACCTCCATCTGAGTTCGCCCTTCAAAAAAACGTAAAGTCAAAATTAATTTTTCCCGCTCTGAAAGGTGTTGCAGGGACTCACGGATAGAAATCCCCTCTAACCACTCACTATCTTGGGCTTTTTCATCACCAATTTGATCCATGACGAAGATAGGATCCCCACCATCATGGTAAATTGGTTCAAAAAGAGAAATTGGTTCCTGAATAGCATCTAAAGCAAAAACAATCTCTTCCTGGGGTAAGTTTAATTCGCTAGCAATTTCAGCCATGGTTGGCTCTTTGCCATTTCTTTGGACCAATGTATCACGAACCTGTAAAGCTTTATAAGCGACATCTCGTAACGACCGGCTAACCCGAATCGGATTGTTATCCCGGAGATAGCGACGAATCTCACCGATGATCATAGGCACCGCATATGTAGAGAATTTGACATTTTGGCTGAGGTCAAAGTTATCTATAGCCTTCATTAGTCCAATGCACCCAACCTGAAAAAGATCGTCTACATGTTCACCACGGTTGTTAAACCGCTGGATTACGCTAAGAACTAAGCGTAAATTACCTTGGACTAGCTCCTCACGAGCGCTGATATCACCATTTTGCATTTTTTTTAATAGCTCCCGCATCTTCTTATTGGTTAAAACCGGGAGCTTCGATGTATTAACTCCACAAATTTCGACCTTATTCATTAGCTAATCCTCCCGCGCAATGTGGCAAAAGAAAAAATCACAGCCCCACTGTATTTCATTCACAGTATGGCCATGATTTTTCCAAGGTATACTTTATTCGAAATAAAATAAGCCGAGAGCATCATATATTGCCTGATTTACCTCTCCAGTAACAGGAAAACCCTGTTCAGCCTGGAGTTTTTTGACGGCATCTTGGGTCCCCCAACCATATACACCGTCAATCCCCTGTTGGTAATAACCAAACTTTTTCAAGGCTTGTTGGACTACCATCACCGTGCTATTTTTATCTCCTAAGCGTAAGGTCGGTCGGTTAGCAAGCTGATCCCATGGAAAGTTGACAATATTGACCTTAGTTCCAATCTTGACCCACTCGTAAATCTCCTCTACATGGCGGTTATGCATACGAATACACCCACCAGATTCAAAACGACCAATAGACCAAGGTTTATTGGTACCATGAATCCCGTAAATGCCGTAACCTACATTAAGACGAAGCCAACGGGTTCCAAAACCTTCGCCCCATTTTTCCTTAGAAGTAATCCGAAAATAACCGACAGGTGACGGAGTTTCGGGTTTGCCTACAGCTACCGGATAGCTTTTATATGGGACTTCGTCAGAGTAAACCGTTAGACGACGGGAGTTTAAATCGACTAATATTCTAACTTCACCAGGGGGAGGAAGGGTCTTGGCTTCAGCAGCAGGTAAAGCTTCATCAGCCAAAGCTTTCCAAACCACAAGGTCTACCTGGTTATCAGCGGGTAAACCATGCTTTTTTTTGAACATCTGTACCGCGCTGGCCGTTCCGGGCCCAAAAACACCATCTGTTTTCACCGCTGGGAAACCAGCAGACTGCAAGATTTTTTGTAGCTCTAAAACATCTTCACCTCGTAGCCAAGGTTCTCTTAGCTGCAGTTGGCGGTCGCCCTCACAATCACATGGGTAGCTAGTTAGGAAAACGGATTGTTCTAGCTCCAAAACTGGTACCGGTGGAATTACAACCGCCAAACCTTCTTGGGGGCTCTGTAGCGGCAGGGGGGGGATTAACCCAATTTTTAAAAAAAAAATTTAAAAGAAGAAAAAAAAAGAAAAAAAAA
>DHRX01000031.1:0-648 GCA_002408345.1 Firmicutes bacterium UBA5301
ATCGAATCCAAAGAGATGGCTACACGGAGAGGTCTGATGGGCGGCGCCCCTACTCGGAGCGACGTTTTGCGGAACAAAGATGTAATTGCTAGGTATCCTTGGTATCCTCAGGTCGAGAAGATTCTCGCTGGCGCAGAACCGGTTCCTGAGTTTACCTTCTCAACCCAAATGATTGAGATTATGGGACGGGAGCTTTCTTTGGCTGCCACCGGTGCTAAATCGGTAGAGGCTGCTTTGAATGAAGCCGCTAAAGGTCTTGATAGACTCTCGAAACAAGCAAAATTACAAAAGTAGAGCAGTCATGGTACTGGGCCGGGGTAACTGCGGTTGCCTCGGCCAAAAACAAACTCAACTGGGAGTAGTGGAAAGATGAAAAACCGAGGGTTCTCACGGAAAAATTTACGGGTCCAAGAGAAACTAACTGGCGCACTATTTATTTCCCCCACCCTAATTGGCTTAATTGTTGTTGTACTGATCCCCCTGCTCTATTCCCTGGTGATCAGTTTTTCCGACTATACTTTTCTCAGCCCGACGATCTCGACTTTTGTTGGTTTGGAGAACTTTAAACACGCTTTTGAAGATACCTATTTTTGGAACTCCCTTTTAGTTACCCTTAAATTCGTCGTAATTGTCGTCGGCTTAGAGTTT
>DHRX01000031.1:820-5645 GCA_002408345.1 Firmicutes bacterium UBA5301
GTTTAAAGGGGTTTATTACGCAATTTTAACGATCCCTATGGTTATGTCACCGGTGGCGGTAGGTTTGATTTGGAAGATGTTGCTTCATCCAGAATTAGGGATTGTTAACTATGTACTCTCCTTAGTTGGAGTGGGGCCGGTTAACTGGTTAGGGGATCCTCAAGGTGCGATCTGGTCTGTGCTTTTTGTTGATATTTGGCACCAGGTTTCCTTTATGATTTTAGTATTATTGGCGGGTTTAGTTTCCTTACCTAATGAGCCTTATCAAGCAGCTAAGATTGATGGTGCCAACTCGTGGCAAATTTTGACCCATATTACTATACCTCTAATGCGTCCGGTAATTGCCACGGCCCTTCTAATCCGTACGATTATGGCTTTCCGTACTTACGATATTATTTATGTTATGACTAAAGGTGGCCCCGGTGTTAGTACCGAGGTTCTTAGCTACTATATCTATAAGAAGACCTTTATGGGCCTGGATTTGGCCCAAGCCTCAGCTATTAGCTGGGTCCTGTTGTTGATAGTTTTGGTCATGGTTTTAGTCCTCTTCCGTTATATGCGAACAGATGAAGTAATTTAATTTTTTTAGCAGGATTTAGCGGCTGAGTGTGTAATTAACAATCAGAAACAATCAGTAATGCGCAAAAACGAGCGACAGGGTGGTTGTTTTAATGTTACCTGCTGAACGAAGACAAACCATATTAGAGATTATCCAAGAACAAGGCAGCGCCACTGTGGAGCAATTAATTGAAGTTACTGGCACCTCCCAGTGTACAATCCGCCGGGACTTAGATAAACTAGCCGCAACCGGTTTAGTTAGTCGGACCCATGGTGGCGCTGTTTTGAATAAAGAGAGTACTTCCTTTGAACATTTGTATTCCGAGAAACGGGCCTTAAACTTGGCTGAGAAAAGACGTATCGGCAAAGTAGCCGCAGAGATGGTAGTTGATGGGGAAAGTTTGATTCTTGACTCCGGCTCTACCACTCTAGAAATTGCCCGTAACTTAACCAACAAGAAAAATTTGACTATAATCACTAATGATCTGATGATTGCTACGGAAATTCAGTATGATCCAACGACAGAGGTAATGGTTACCGGTGGTAGCTTACGCCCTGGTTTCAACGTTCTCTGTGGTGCTGTAGCTGAGGCCTTCCTCCGTACAGTCAATGTAAATAAGGCCTTTATCAGTGGTGATGCAATAGATTTAGCTAGAGGGCTAACCAACGCTAATTTTGCTGAAGCGGCTCTAAAAAGCCTTATGACCGCAGCCGCTAGAAAGGTTTACTTAGTCCTTGATCATAGTAAATTTGGTAAAACCAGTTTGGCTCGGGTTCAGGGTATAGATGCATTTGATGCCATCATAACCGATAATGGCCTAAGCTCAGAGCACCAAGAGCTATTGGAACGGTTGGGTATTCAATACCATTTGGCCTGATAGTGAGCGGGAGAAAAATCAGTATAGGGAGGCAAAAAGTATGAGTCAGATGTTTAAAGAGATTTTCGGGGTTGAAAAGCCGGTAATCGCCATGGTTCACTTCCCAGCTAACCCAGGATCGCCGTTGTATGATGATGACGGTGGTATGGAAAAGATCTTCGAAGTGGTTAGTAATGATCTCTGGGCGTTGCAGGATAACGGGGTAGATGCGGTGATGTTCTGTAACGAAGGGGACCGCCCCTATAATATTGAGCCTGGCGTTGAAACAGTAGCTTCTATGGCCCGAGTTATCGGCCAGTTAATCCCTTCAATTAAAATTCCTTTTGGCGTCGATATGCTTTGGGGTCCCAAACAAGCTTTAGCTTTAGGTAAAGCGGTTGGAGCTAAGTTTGTCCGGAATATCTTTACCGGGGTCTATGATAGTGATATGGGTTTATGGAATACTAATGTCGGTCAGACTTCCCGCTACCGGAAACTAATTGATGCCGATAATATTAAACTCTTTTTCAATATTAACGCTGAGTTTGCTTCACCAATCGGTCGGCGCCCCTTAGATAAAGTAGCGAAGAGCGCAGTTTTCTCCTCCTTAGCCGATGCGGTATTGGTTTCCGGCCCGATGACCGGGGAGACCGGGACTATTAGCGATATTGAGCTGGTGAAGAATGCGGTACCAGATACCCCTGTTTTAGCTAATACCGGGGTACGGGAGAGCAATGTCCGGGATATTCTCAGTGTCGGTGACGGTTGTATTGTCGGTACTGCACTGAAAAAAGACGGTTATACTTGGAACCCGGTAGACCCAGAGCGGGTCAAACGCTTTATGGCTGCGGCCAGAGGGTAAGGGTATAATCTAGAAATGGATCCCGTAGATTACCACCAGCGAATAGCTCCGGTTAAGCGCTGGTGGTACTGTTATTTATAAGGGAGGTATTGTTGTGACCCAGGAGCTACAAAAACGGGTAACTTTAGCGGTGGAGGCTGCAGAAGCTGCCGGAAAGTTACTACTTAAGGTGAGAAACCATTTGGAAATAGAGGCTAAAGGCTATGGTAATTGGGTAACCAACGCGGATAAAGAGGCGGAGCATATTATTCGGACCGCTATTAAAGAGACCTTTCCTAATGATGTAATGTATGGTGAAGAGGGTGGTGGTGCCTCAGCCGCAGAGTTAGCTACTAAAGATCACCTCTGGATTGTCGATCCTTTAGATGGTACCACCAATTATCTGCGGGGTTTTGATCAATTTGCAGTTTCCCTAGGGTATTGGCAAGGCAGTCAACCAGCGATCGGCGTTATCTATGCTCCAGCCAAGGATGAGCTATATCTGGCGATCCAAGGGTCCGGAGCAACGTTAAACAGGGAACCAATTCAGGTTTCTGAGACCAAAGTGTTAGCTGAGGCCCTAGTCGGAACAGGGTTCCCTTACGAACCCGATGCTCACGGGTATAATAATAGTGACCATGCCGCTAATTTTTTGGCCCGGTGTCCTGATATCCGGAGGATGGGGGCAGCAGCGTTAGATCTAGCTAGTGTAGCAGCTGGGCGCCTAGATGGTTTCTGGGAATTTGGTCTTGCGGCCTGGGATGTGGCGGCAGGTATTCTTTTAGTTCAAGAGGCCGGTGGTCAAGTCTCCGGCTTTCGTGGCGAACCTTTAGATATTTTGGCTGAACGTATTGTGGTTTCCAATGGGTTAATTCATGAGGAGATGCTACAGGTATTAGCTTTAGGCCAAACCGGGCTCTAAAAAGTAGTGTAACAGGCAGGAAATCAGTTGAATAACCAGAATTAAATGGGCAGTTTAGGTAGAGATGGTGATGAGCTATGAATCACAAGTTTAACCCAGATAATTGGCAGAAACTCTTGGCAGAGGAGAGAATGGAATTTCTTGATCCGGTTCGGGTTGTGGCTCTAACCGGAATTGCCCAGGGAGAGACGGTAGTAGATGTGGGAGCTGGACCGGGATTCTTTGTGGCAGCAATGTTGGCTGCAGTCGGGCCGGAAGGTTTAGTTTATGCAGTAGATACTGCTCCGGAGATGCTGGCCAGGTTGGCTACGGTGTTAGGTGAACAGCCACAGTTGAAGACGGTTAAGTCTCAAGAGCTAGCGATTCCCCTAGACAATCGGATCGCCGACCATGTCTTTTTGGCTGATGTAATCCACGAAATTAGTTCTGAGGATCGGGTTGCGTTTCTGCAGGAACTCCAGAGGTTGTTACGTCCTAGCGGGCGGATTACCATTGTCGACTGGCGGACTATGGACACGCAGGTGGGGCCCCCGGTTGAAGAGCGCTTAAGCCGGGAAGACCTAGTAGCAGACCTTTACCGGGCTAATTTCCGCTTACGCCGTAGTGACGAGGCCGGCCCCTACCATTATTTGATTCAAGCTAGTTTGAAGGAAGGCATCTTTGCCGGAGATTACCGACCTTAAGAGTCGTGAATGATAGTATGGCGGGCGAGCTGAGTGCGGTTTTCCAGGCCTAACTTAGATAGAATGTTACTTAAGTGTTTTTTAACAGTGTTTTCTGTAATAAATAGTTTGGTGGCAATCTCTTTATTGGTTAACCCCTTGGCTACTAAAGCGGCAATTTCCGATTCTCGCTCGGAGAGATCGTTGGGATGAGCTGGAGCTTGGGCCATTTTAGTGATAATTTTGCCAGCCATAGAGTCGACTACGGGAGAATGGCCTTGGAGAATACGCTCTAATTGGCGAAAGAGCTCGGTAGGGGAAGAGCTCTTTAACAGGTATCCTTGGGCCCCACAGCTTAAGGCCGTTAATAAATCATCGCTATCTTCAGACATAGTCAAAATAACTATGGCACACTGGGGGCTTTGTTTAAGTATTTCCTTAGTGGCAGCGATACCGTCTAAAACCGGCATGCTAATATCCATTAATATTACGTCGGGGCTAACTTGTTTAGCTTTATTGATAGCATCTAAGCCATTTTCAGCTTGACCAACTACTTCGAAATCAGCTTTGGACGAAATTAATTTGGCCAGACCCTCCCGGAATAGCGCGTGATCGTCGACTATCAGAACTCTGGTCATTATGAGTAATCTCCTTTCCATTTAAGGGAACAACGAGACTAACGGTGGTTCCGTAACCGATTTGGCTACTAATCTGCAAGGAGGAGTTAATCTCAGAACTTCGTTCTTGCATACTGGCTAAACCATAGTGTCCCTCAGGCGTTTCTTTGGTGGTATCGAACCCATTACCGTTATCAGCAATACTAATGCTTAATTTACCCTCAGAGCAGCTAACATTAACCGTTACTTTAGTAGCGGCAGCGTGTTTACGAATATTGGTCAGCGCTTCCTGAATGATGCGTATTACTTGGACTTCCTGTTTAGGCTGTAACTCAGGTAAGTTATCTGGGCAGTTACAGATGACTTGC
>DHRX01000190.1:0-3857 GCA_002408345.1 Firmicutes bacterium UBA5301
AAATCGAGGAGGGTATTCCAAATTACCATACCTTTCGGGTGAATAAAAGGAAAGCCTGGACCTTCTTCACGTAAACTAAAAAGATCCAACTCCTTGCCAAGTTTACGATGGTCTCGCCTCGCTGCTTCTTCTAAGAGTCGCAGGTAATCATTAAGCTCATTACTTGTCGGAAATGCAATCCCATAAATTCGCTGTAACATTGGACGATTAGCATCACCACGCCAATATGCCCCGGCCACACTTTGTAACTTAAAAGCCTTTATCACCTTGGTTGAGGGCAAATGCGGTCCACGGCAGAGATCAACAAAATCACCCTGCTGATAAAAGCTAATATGCTCATCAGGTAAATCTTGAATCAATT
Organism: Firmicutes bacterium UBA5301; assembly: GCA_002408345.1. Taxonomy (GTDB): domain Bacteria; phylum Bacillota; class UBA5301; order UBA5301; family UBA5301; genus UBA5301. The sequence continues at coordinate 362 of DHRX01000190.1, forward strand.
CCACCTTGTAGGGCTCGTCTGCTTGCGTAAAAAACTCTACTGCTCGAGCCTTTGATNNGCCCCAGCCACGCTTTGCAACTTAAAAGCCTTAACTACCTTGGTTGAAGGCAAATGGGGTCCACGACAGAGATCAACAAATTCACCTTGCTGATAAAGACTAATATGTTCATTAGGTGGTAAATCTTCAATCAGTTCTACTTTATAAGGTTCGTTGGTCTCGGTAAAAAGCTCTATTGCCTGGGCCTTTGGCACCTCTTGACGCTGAAAAACCAACTCTTCTTTAATAATTTTATTCATTTCCGCCTCAATAAGAGTCAAATCTTCAACAGAGAGCGGCTCTGGTAGATCAAAATCATAGTAAAAGCCATTTTCAATAGCTGGTCCGATAGCTAACTTAGCTTCAGGGTAAAGACGTTTTACCGCTTGGGCCATTACGTGAGCGGTACTATGCCGTAAAATCTCCAAACCTTCTGGAGATTCAACGGTAATAATAGCAACCTTGGCCCCATCTAACAAAACGGTATTGAGGTCGACTAGGTGCTCATTAATCCTACCGGCAACTGCTGCTTTGGCCAACCGTGGTCCGATATTTCGGGCTAAATCCAATATGGTGCTTCCTTGTGGTAGCTCCTTAGCTGCACCATCAGGGAGAATAACTTTGATTAAATCCTCAGACATCTCCATACACCCCTTTAATATAAAAATCCGTCCCGACTAGGGACGGACTTAACTCCGCGGTTCCACCCTGATTAACAGTAATAGATACTGTCCTCTCAATAAGCTTTAACGGGCTAACCCGGTACCCTTAAGGATCACAACCTGTTCAGGTACTGCTCACAGGTGGTTTTCACTGTCACGATAGCAGAATTCCAGCCAGGTTCTGCTTCTCTGTAGTGATTGTGCAGCTACTCGTCCTGATCATCGCCAACCTAAATTATTAGCATTAATTATACGGAATTTACCCTCTACTTGTCAAATATATAAAGTTAAAAAAGCTTGTACTATCCCAATTAAGGCACCGAGAACTCCTCCGAGAATCTCGATATGCTTTAACTCACGGCCAGCAACTTCTTGTACTAAATGTTCCAACTGACTAAAATCAAATGTATTAACCTTCTGCTCTACTAACTCTTTAACCTTAGCCTCTTCAGTAATGAAACTTTCAACACCGGTTAACAGCTTGTCCAATAACTGAGAAGCTTCCCGGCGAATTACCGGCATAATTAATTCTGTACCTAAAGGTCTGACCAGTCTAGGTAATTTTTCCGTAAGAGCCTCCTCCACTTGAACTAAAATCTGCCCAAGTATGTGGTCTTTAACCGGTTCATCCTGTAGCCGTTGGGTTAAGTCCTTGACAGTAACTAGTTCCTCCTCAACTATCCGGCCAATACTAGCTGCCAATTCTTTTTGGCGTTTTGGTACTACCCCTTGTAGCTTAATCGGACCTAATCTTATAGATTGACGGGGATGAAAAAGTGATTTAATCGCCAACCAATTAGTTAACCAACCGATTAAGGCACCGGTGGCTGGCATTAATAAAAAAACGCTATCCATTAGTTCCCTCTCCCAGCCTGTAGCCAATCTAAAATAGTTTCTACAACCTGATTATACGTCTCTTTATTAGCTGTTTCTGAGTGAAAACTTTCTTCCAAAATTACTAATTTCTTTTCTGAGGAACCGGCCAAATCAAAAATAGAATAAGCATCAGCAACCGGGATCAACCAATCCTCCGACCCATGAACAACTAACATCGGTTGGTTTACTTGACCAATATACTGATTCAAATCTAAATCCGGAGCAAATTCTGGAGCAATTATTCTTAAACCAAAAAGATTACGAGCCATAAAAGGTACAGATTGAACAGCAACACCAGTTAACTCCTGGACAATATGAGCTGGTTGATCATAATTAATGTAAAAAGGAGCACTAACTGTAATTAATCCGCTAACCTCCTCTGGATAGAGGGCAGCCGACTTAATAGCAATGGTCCCCCCCATCGAAAATCCTAAGAGGATTATCTCCTGATATCCTTGCCTTTGAGCAAAATTTAAAGCAGCACGAACATCTGTCGGTTCAATATAGGTACCGGTAAATACACCGGTACTTTTACCATGGCCACGAAACTCCAGCACTAAGACATCGGTAATGCTACTAATCGTTGTAGCCAAGTAGTCTTTTTTCAAATTTTCCTTAGATGAACCAAAACCGTTGAGAACAATAACCAAAGGCGATGAACCTGTATTTTCCTGGCGGTACCAATTACCATATAACCGTTGTTGGTCACCGGTTCGCAGTATTACTTCTTCGAAATCTTGCTTAATAAAGGGGTTTTTCGATTGTAACTGCCAGCGTTTGGCAACTTGAACCCGATAATCTTGACCGTTAACCGCATAGCCGGCTTGGACAGACCAATCCCGATTACTATAGCGTAAATAAGAGAAATCCCCAGCTTGTCCCATTCCTGCAGAAATAGTTGGATTGAAGTCAAAACTGACCTCCCAATTTTTCTTATGCAAACTTTGATCAGTGGCTAGAAATAAATGGGTTTTCCCAGAAAGTAATTGCAAAAAATAAGTTGGGTTTTCAGATATGCGAATGCCGGCTAATTCCAAAGCACCTAGTGCATCTTCATTTACATAGCCGATTTCCCAGCCTAAAGGGGTATAAGCAAAAGCAAAAGGACCGGAAAAGTAAAAAGCCGGGTGAGCCCAAAAGCCATCTTTATCAACACCTACCCGTAAGCTAGCCCCGTGATTAACTCGGTATGAGTATTCAAGACCGCTCTTATCTCCAGCGATATTTAGGCCAAAACTTGAACAATCCTCTAGCAACCAACGAAGTTCAGGCCAACTGGCGTTAGCCTGAACTAAATTGGTGCTGAACAATAATAGCCAAACGCTAATTATCCCAAATAGTATTTTCTGCCGCATATTCAATCCTCTTCGTTCTTTAACCTGTAATTACATAGAGAGCACTCTGTGCCTTGAATACAGGTCTGAGCACGGTCGGTAAAAACCTTGAGAACCGTTGTGCTAATCTTAGCCTGTGGATCCAAGTGCAAAACTATTTTTACCGGAGACAATGTAATCAAAGCACTTAATAATAAATCTTCATAATCAATTTGATTTTGGACAAGTTCAACAACAAAACCTTCTAAGTATTCATTTTTTACTACCTGTTGGTTGCGGTCCAATATCCGAAAGAGACCGTTTTCCCGGGCCACAATATGGGCTTCGCCCATTTTAGGATCCTGAACTTCTACAAAATAGCGGAGCAAAGCAACAAATTCCTCATACTCCCGATCGATCATAAAGCTATCTACAGCCTGATCAACATAATCGTTGAGCTCATCACAAAATTCCTTCAACCGAAAACGCAGGAACCCTTCTAATACTAGCTCATTGTTCAAATTTAAATATTCCAATAAACTAGTGGCAATTTGATTTTTCCGTTGAACCGTCTTATAAAGATTGCCTTGGGACATATCGGCTTTAAA
>DHRX01000190.1:4078-4417 GCA_002408345.1 Firmicutes bacterium UBA5301
GCGATAAACTCAGTTAAAGCTTTCGCAATATAGTAGCGAAAAACTGTACTTGAGTTGGCGGTCTCACCGTCGACGTTACAACCAATATATTTTATCGTACCATAGTCCCGCTCTTCCATTGAAACTATGATACCTTTATTTTTTAAGAAAGTTAGTTCTTCATTTAAACAATTTTTAACTAAATCGACATTTGAAGATGCACCTATGGAAATTACATCCTTCATACCGCCTCACTCCCTTCTTGGACTTATTATATGTGGTGATTTAACGGAGATATACAGCTCATAAATACCCAGACCTCGGATAAAATCCTACTCTTGACTTTTCTGCTTAATTTAT
>DHRX01000102.1:0-3299 GCA_002408345.1 Firmicutes bacterium UBA5301
GGTCTGCAAAACCTTTATTCCCCAGTTCGAATCTGGGTGCCGCCTCCAAATGTATTTTGGCCGGAGTGGCGGAATTGGCAGACGCAAGGGACTTAAAATCCCTCGGACATGATATGTCCGTACCGGTTCAAGTCCGGTCTCCGGCACCATTTAAATTAAGAATAGAGATTAATAAAGGGGTATCTAAAAGCGTTTAGATACCCCTAATTGTTTTATGTTATGGGTTTAGTTTGTTTCTATTCGGATTTAAGTTTAGACTTTGTTCAAATCCGGATTTAACCCCTGCAGTTACACCTTCGATTAGCGATTGTTCGGCAGCAGCAATCATCCGACGTACCATATGCCCGCCAACAGCTCCACATTCTCGCGAGGAGATATTACCCCAGTACCCGGTTTGGTATTCGTTGTTGATACCTAACTCACTGGCGACTTCATATTTAAACTGTTCTAAAGCGTTATAAGCTTGTGGTACAACCGGTTGGTTACTGGTATCAGAGCCTTGAGCCATTCTGAGTCACCTCCTTCAATTTGCATCTCTAGTTTATCCGGAGGTGCGAAGGGAAAATGCCTATTAGTTTTATCCAGCGGTAAAGGTGTTTTCCAAGGAAAAAATACTCCGCTACTGGTAAGTAACGGAGTATTAAAATAGTAAATATTGGTGGGCGATACTGGAATCGAACCAGTGACCTCTTGCATGTCAAGCAAGCACTCTAACCATCTGAGCTAATCGCCCGAACAAAATGTATTATAAATAAATTAAGCAGAAAAGTCAAGTGTAGGATTTTATCCGAGGTCTTGGTATTTATGAGCTGTATATCTCAGTTAAATGACCACATATAATAAGTCCAAGAAGGGAGTGAGGCGGTATGAGGGATGTAATTTCCATAGGTGCATCTTCAAATGTCGATTTGGTTAAAAACCGCATAAATGAAGAACTGACTTCCTTAAAAAATAAAGGTATTGTAGTTTCGATGGAAGAGCGAGACTATGGTATGATAAAATATATCGGTTGTAACGTCGATGGTGAGACCGCCAACTCGAGTACAATTTTCCGCTATTATATTGCAAAAGCTTTAACTGAGTTTATCGCTAACGAATTACCTCTTTCGGTAATCCCCCGGTTAATCCGGCATAACTATGCTCACTTTAGCGAAGCGGAAAGGGACGAAATTATAGCCAGAGCAGTTCGACTTTTTAAAACCGATATGTCCCAAGGGAATCTATATAAGACGGTTCAGCGGAAAAACCAAATTGCCACTAGTTTATTAGAATATTTAAACTTGAACAACGAGCTAGTATTAGAAGGGTTTCTCCGCTTTCGGTTGAAAGAATTTTGTGATGAACTAAATGACTATGTCGATCAGGCTGTAGATAGCTTTATGGTCGATCGCGAGTATGAGGAGTTTGTTGCTTTACTCCGGTACTTTGTAGAAGTCCAAGATCCCAAAATGGGCGAAGCCCACATTGTGGCCCGGAAAAGCGGTCTATTTCGTATATTGGATCGCAACCAACGGGTAGTGAAAAATGAATACTTAGAAGGGTTTGTTGTTGAACTTGTCCAAAATCAAATTGATTATGAAGACTTGTTGTTAAGTGCTTTGATAACATTGGCTCCAGTAAAGATAGTTTTGCACTTAGATCCGAAGGCTAAGATTAGCACGACGGTTCTCAAGGTTTTTACCGATCGAGCCCAGAACTGCCTTCAGGGCACAGAGTGCTCCTTATGTAATTACTGGTCGGATAACGAAGAGGATTGAATATGCGGCAACAAATACTATGTGGGATAACCATCGCTTTGCTAGTACTGTTCAGCGCCAATTTAGTTCAGGCTAACGTAAGTTGGCCTGAACTGCGTTGGTTGCTGGAAGAGCGCTCTAGTTTTGGCTTAAATATCGGTGGGGAAAAGAGCGGCCTTGAATACTTATACCGAGTTAATCATGGGGCAAGCTTGAGGGCAGGCGTGGATAGGGATAGCTTTTGGGTTCACCCGGCCTTTTACTTTGCCGGGCCTTTTGCTTTTGCCTATACACCCTTAGGCTGGGAAATAGGTTATGTAAATGAAGATGCACTAGACGCTTTAGAATTGGCCGGTATTCGGATAGCTGAAAATCCAATCTATTTTATGCAACTGCTTTCCGGAAAAACCCATTTATTTTTAGCCTCTGATCGGGATTTGCATAAGCAGAATTGGGAGGTTAGTTTTGATTTTACCCCAATTACCTCTGCAGGGGTGGGACAAGCCGGGGATTTCTCTTATTTACGCTATAGTAATCGGGGTTGGTCTGTTCAAGCTGGCTATGCGGCTAAGGACCAAGATTACCGGGTTCAAATTGCCAAACACTGGCAATTGCAATCGAAAAACCCCTTTATTAAGCAAGATTTTCAGGAAGTGATACTACGAACTAGTGATCAACAAAGGTTATATGGCAATTGGTACCGCCAGAAGAATGCTGGTTCAGCTTTGGTCATCGTTCTTAACGGTTTTGGTTCATCCAAAGAAAATTTAAAGAAAGATCATTTGGCTACAAAGATTAGCACTATCGCCGATGTTTTAGTACTAGAATTTCGGGGCCACGGTAAAAGTACCGGTATATTTACCGGTACCCATATTGAACCGACTGATGTCCGAGCAGCCCTAAATTTTGCGCAGAGGCAAGGATATCAAGAAGTGATACTCCTCGGGTTTTCGATGGGTGGTACCATTGCTATTAAGTCGGCAGCCCTTTATCCAGAGGAGGTTAGCGGGTTAATTACAGTTAGCGCCCCTTTTTATATTAATTATGATCAACCAGCCCACATAGTTCAGGAGTTGACTGGTGTTGCTGTTCAGTCAGTACCTTTTATGGCACGCAACTTTTTTGGCTTAAGAATAATTGCTCCGGAATTTGCTCCGGATTTAGATCTAACCCAGTATATTGACCAAGTAAAACAATCGATGTTAGTTATCCATGGATCAGAGGATTGGTTGATTCCGGTTGCTGATGCCCATTCTATCTTTACTTTGGCCGCTTCCTCGGAAAAGAAATTGGTAATATTGGAGGAAAGTTTTCATTCAGAAATGGCTAATAAGCAGACGTATAATCAGGTTGTAGAAACCATCTTAGATTGGCTACAGGCTAGGAGAGGCGACCAATGAATAGCGCTTTTTTACTAATGCCAGCTACCGGTGCCTTAATCGGTTGGCTAACTAATTGGTTGGCGATTAAATCACTCTTTCATCCCCGCCAATCCATGGGATTAGGGCCGATTAAGCTACAAGGGGTAGTACCCAAACGTCAAAAAGAATTGGCAGCTAGTAT
>DHRX01000102.1:3325-4033 GCA_002408345.1 Firmicutes bacterium UBA5301
AATTGGTTGGCGATTAAATCACTCTTTCATCCCCGCCAATCCATGGGATTAGGGCCGATTAAGCTACAAGGGGTAGTACCCAAACGTCAAAAAGAATTGGCAGCTAGTATTGGCCGGATAGTTGAAGAGGAACTAGTTACTGTCAAGGACTTAACCCAACGGTTACAGGCTGAACCGGTTAAAGATCACATACTTGGGCAGATTTCAGCTCAAGTAGAGGTGGCTCTTACAGAGAAGTTGCCCCGACTGGTTAGACCCTTGGGGGCAGAATTAATTATGCCGGTAATTCGCCGGGAAGCTTCCCATTTATTGGACAAGCTGTTAACTGGTGTTGAGGGCTTTATTACTGAGGAGGCTAAAGTTAAAGAGTTAGTAGAGCAGAAGGTTAATACTTTTGACCTTAGTCAGTTGGAGCAGATGGTACAGGAGGTTGCTGGTCGAGAGTTAAAGCATATTGAGATTCTGGGAGGGGTTCTGGGCGCCTTGATCGGGGTAATACAAGCATTTTTAACCCTATATATTTGACAGCTGAGGGTAGATTTCGTATAATTAGTGCTAATAATTTAGATTAGTGATGATCAGGACGAGTAGCTGTACAATTATTACAGAGAGGCGGACCCTTGGCTGAAAGTCCGTTGCCGTGACAGCGAAAACCACCTGTGAGCAGTACCTGAACAGGAAATCTTCCTTAAGGGTACCGGGTTAGCC
>DHRX01000102.1:4172-4441 GCA_002408345.1 Firmicutes bacterium UBA5301
AAGGGTACCGGGTTAGCCCGTTAAAGCTTATTGAGAGGACAGTATCTATTACTGTTAATCAGGGTGGAACCGCGGAGTTAAGTCCGTCCCTAGTTGGGACGGATTTTTATATTAAAGGGGTGTATGGAGATGTCTGGGGATTTAATTAAAGTTATTCTCCCTGATGGTGCATCCAAGGAGTTACCGCATGGAAGCACCGTATTGGATTTAGCCCAAAACATCGGACCACGGCTGGCTAAAGCCGCAGTTGCCGGTAGGATTAATGAGCA
>DHRX01000151.1:0-2075 GCA_002408345.1 Firmicutes bacterium UBA5301
TTCCGACCGGATTTAGTACCACAAAAATGGAGTTCTTCTTCTAAACCGTTGAGTGGTATGCTAACCGTAAATTCCCCAGTTCGTTCTAATAAAGGGTAGGTATGGCGTGATTCACGGACCATAACGACTAGGATTGGTTTAGCCCAGCTATAGCCGATTGTGGCCCATCCGATGGTCATAGTGTTGGTAGTTTCCCCATCGGAGACTGTTAAGAAAGCTCCCTTAGTACTAATGGCGGCTATGGCTTCTCCTATGGAAGCGTCATACGGTAGTTCTGTGAACATAAAAATCCCCCTTTTGTGGTTAATGTCTATTAAACTTGTTGTAACTGAGACCATAGTTCAGGCGCTTTCTTTTTTAGATTCTGTGGTTTACCATTGTTATCTATAATGGCGTGAACAGTCTCACCGGTAGCTAATAGTGTTGTCTCACGTTTAATTTGATACGAAAATTCAAGTCTTACCGGAGTTAACTTATCCAATTGAGTTTCTACAGATAATAAATCATCATAAAAAGCGGGTTTGAGGTAGTTACAGTTAACCTTTATTACTGGGGTGAGAAAGCCTGCTTCTTCTAAGTCAAGGTATCTAAATCCTGAGCGCCTAAATAGTTCGGCTCGCCCCATTTCAAACCAAACAAAATAGTTAGCGTGATAAACTACACCCATTTGATCTGTTTCTTGGTAACGTACCCGGAATTGAAAACTGTGCACACCGAACCCCCTCTCCATGCCCTGCTATTCCTTTCAAGGCCGTAGCCTCCTATAATAAGTTTTGGTATCGTTTAGTGCTACTATTAGCTTATCAGCTACCGACTTTAAATCAGAGCTAGCTTTACTATTAGGGTAGGCAGCTAATACCGGTCGAGCCATCTTTAAACTAGCAAGAATATCACGATCTTCGTGAATTCCGCCTAAATATTGAACAGCAAGTTCTAGAAATTGTTGAGCAGCTCCACTAAAACGGGAAGCACAATCGTTTGCTTCGCCAAGATCTAATATGCGGTTAACGATCAACCCCGTTTTTGGGGTCCAAAACTGGTCTGCAATCGCCTTAAGTAGACCGTATCCATCTAAAAGCGAAGCTGGCTCTGGGTTAATTACCATTAGTATATAATCAGCAAGGTAAAGAAATGTGGTGGTATTTGGAGAAAGGCCAGCTCCTGTATCCAAGATAAGATAATCCCAGTTTTCTTCTGATTGGGCTAATCCGTTTACTAACCGGTGAAACTGCCAAGGGGAAAGGGAGGCATACTCTTTGCTTTTAGCAGCGCCAGGGATTAGAGCCAAGTTTTGGGAAATAGAGCAGATTACTTGGTCTAATTCTAACGTACCTTGGATAACATCACTAAGGTTGTGCAAGGGGGCTAAGCCCAAAGCGATAGCAAGATTGGCCGTACCTAAATCTAAATCGACCATTAGCGTTCGGAACCCTCGTAATGCTAGCTCCCAAGCAATATTTAAGGCTAAAAAAGTTTTGCCTGTACCCCCTTTACCGCTAGCCACCGCAATAACTTTGTTAGGTCGTTTTTCCACGGCCGCGATTAAGGGAATGTCCTGTTCTAAGCGGATAAAAATAAGCGGGAGTGGTTTTAGTCTACGTTCAATAATGGTGCCGGTTATTGTAGCTTGGCTATGGTTCCCAGGTATACTAACAACTACCGGTGATCCAACATTCGGCCAGACTGTTTTTCCGTTTTCGGCTGGAGCCAAAAGTACAAGGGTCCGGTGCTGTAGACCGAATACTTTGGTCGCTAATTTCCCGCGATTGGGGAGTTCTAAACCGATCAGTTTATTGGGTAACCAACCTGGGTGTGCCATACTTTGGACTTCGACATACGCAGATTCTTCCCTGCAATAGAAAAGGCACCCAAAGGGTGCCTAGTACCGGTGTTTATTCGCTGAAAACCCCGTCACTTTCAATCGCTGAAGAGCCTTTTTCGACAAAAGTTTTGCAACAAGTTTCCATACAAGAGCTGCATGGCGTAGTGTCGGCGGTTGAGGCTTGGGGAGCATCGAAAGAATCAGGAAGGTCGTTTCCCATGGAGTCAGAAGTAACCATAATCTCCTGAGCAGT
>DHRX01000151.1:2384-5784 GCA_002408345.1 Firmicutes bacterium UBA5301
ATTATAGTTATCGACTAAATTGAGGGATAAGATGCGTTCACGAATAAAAGGGTTAGCCTTTGTTGTTTTAATAATTGCTGGTATATATGTAGCGTACCAGACTAATCTAACCCAAAAGTTAAAACCTGAAGAGCTACGTGCTTTTTTAGATTCTTGCGGGGCCTGGGCTCCGTTGGCTTTTATTCTAATCAATGCGTTACGCCCTCTGCTCTATATCCCTTCAGGTTTGTTTTCAGTAGTCGGCGGTTTATTTTTTGGCCCTATCTACGGAACTGTTTTTACTGTTGCCGGTTCAACGTTAGGTGCTTTGGTTGCCTTTCTTATTGCTCGTTACTTAGGCCGGGAGATGGTTCTTAAGCTCTCTAAGGGTCGGCTAGAAAAATGGGGCCGTCTTTTAGAAGGGGAGCAGGGCGCACGTATTATTTTCTTTATGCGCTTAATGCCCTTTTTCCCCTGTGATGCGATTAGTTATGCGGCGGGACTAGCTCCGATTTCCTTAGGAGATTTTAGTCTCGGAACAATTTTAGGGATTATTCCCGGCACTTTCGTGTATTGTTTTCTCGGTAGTACTTTACAGGAAGGCTTAACCTGGCGCTTAGTATTAGCGTCAGTATTAGCTATTGGTTTAGCGGTGATTCCTACTGCTATTCATTACTATCAGTTACGTAAGGGAAGGCAGAACGTTTAATGCATTAATTCGTTTTGCCGTAGCAGCTGGTAGATACATAAGATTGTAGTACTCCCGGAGCATGCGGGCTGTGGTGAAGATCCCAGCCGCCATTTCGATGCTGGCTCGCATCATTTTTTGCCACCGAACCCGATCATTGTAGTAGGTAGATATAATTTCATCTAACAGAATGGCATAGAGTTCAACCAGATCGTGAAGTTCTTGGTTGGGCCCATCGTATCCACCACCAAATTGCCAGCCGGTTACACCGTGGAGGCATCCTTCCGGCCACCAACCATCTAAAATACTGAAGTTTAACACACCGTTGAGTGCGGCCTTCATTCCAGATGTTCCCGAAGCTTCTAAAGGTCGTTGGGGGTTATTTAACCAGAGGTCACAACCGCTAGTTAGTAACCGACCAATCCGCATGTCGTAATTTTCGAGGAATACCACGCTTTGGGGGTATTTTTGAGCCATACCGACAATAGAGGAAACGATATTTTTGCCGGCGTGATCTTGGGGGTGGGATTTGCCGGAAAAAACCATCTGTATTCGGCGTTCTTCTAAGAGGGGACCGATAATTTCTGGCTTACTAAAGATTAAATTACTCCGTTTGTAGGGGGCTGCCCGTCGGGCAAATCCGATTAACAGCTTATCTGGATCTAGTTCAACCCCTGTCTTTGTTCTGACTTCATTAAGCAGTTCTTTTTTAGCGTTTTGATGTGGTTCCCAAAGGTCACTTTTAGCGGTATAAGCTGCTCGAATCGCTTCGTTCTGCCAAGTTCTTTGGTGTACGCCGTTAGTAATAGCTAGAATTGAGGCATGGTCGGTTACATCTTGCCACATGGCTCTGGCTGTCAAACCGTGTAATTTGGAAACCCCGTTAGCCAAGTTGGCTAGACGCAATCCGGCGACGGTCATATTAAAAGGATCGCCACCGATAAAAGTCATTTGCTCGTAGGTGAGGCCATTATAAGCATCCATGTACCGGAGCAGGTCATGTCCATGGCTTTCATTCCCTGCCATTACTGGGGTATGGGTAGTAAATACAATTTCCTGACGCGTTTGCTCCCAGGCAGCGGTAAAAGAGAGACCTTGCTCCATTTTTTCACGGATCAGTTCTAAGCCAGCTAAAGCCGCATGCCCTTCGTTAAAATGAAAGATCTCTATATCAAGGTTGAGCGCCCGAATTGCCCTAACTCCACCAATGCCTAAGACGATTTCTTGGGCGATACGATCATGGCCAGAACCTCCGTACAACCGTTTAGTAATCCAACCAAAATCGCTACCAGGAACCTCGGTATCTAATAGGTATAGGGGTGCATTACCGAAGGCTTGGGTTTTCCATACTTTAACGGGTACTTGGGTACCTTTAATTGTTACTGTAATCTGGACCCCGGTATCCTGAAGGTAAGGGGTTTCATAGGCTGAAAACAGGTCGTAGGGCCAATTCCCATCACCGATAAACTGGTTAGTATAACCCTCCCGCCAAAGCATGCCTATTGCCGTTAGAGGTACATTAAGGTCCCGGGCGGCCTTAATGGTATCACCGGCCAGTACCCCTAATCCTCCGGCATAAATAGGGAATGATTCGTCTAGACCATACTCCATACAGAAGTAGGCTACTTTCGGCGGTGAATCTTGGTAAGTCATTAAGGTTCCTCCTAGCCATAAACAATATGAGTTCACACCATATATATATTGCTCTAAAGCTGGTATGGTACAATGACAAGATTTGTGCCTTTAGCTAAAAAAGGGTAGAAAGGGTCAACTTTTCTTTTTCCGGGATATGTTTAATTAAATAAATGAGAGTTTGTAATTCGGCTAGGGTATCTTGGGCTGTCTGAAAATGGATGTAGGCTTTAGTCTTTTGCAAGGATCGGACAATTTCGTCGATCTCTTCATGGTCAGTAACCAAAGCCCAACGTTTCTCTACTCGGTGCCATTGATCAGCGGTTTCTTTGAAGTGTTCTTGAGCATCGCTCCAAGCTTCGGTTTGAACAGCAGCGACAACCTTTTGAATCTGGGCCAGCAGATTTTCGGAACTCTGTTCCAACTGCTGCTGAGTGTAAAGCCCGCCAGCGATAAAAATGATTAAAAGAATTAGTAGTACCCTTAGTTTAGTCAGAAGAACCACTTCCTCAACGCTTAATTTTGGTGGTGTAATTGGCAGAAAAAGTGCCCAGAGGTATCTAAAACGGCATATAAAACATCGGTAGGGCTCTGAGCTCCAGCTTGCTGCAATTGAGCTTCTAGCCAGGTCCAATCTAAGCCAGCTTTGTTCAAAGCCCGGTAGTCAACGAGTCCGTCGATAATTAGAGTTAAGGGCAACCCTTCGTATTCAGTAGGTAAGTTTAAATCAAGAGGGCGTACCGGCCGATACTGGGATTTGGGAATGACGCTAAGCTCACCATTGGTCTCTAATATGGCTACTTCCACTTCGGCGGGGTTAGGGTAGCCGTTACTACGTAATTGTTCTAGAAGATCATTAATATTGTAACCGAGGTTAGCTAAAATTTTTTTTTGAATCAGACCATCTTTGATTAAGATGCTAGGAGTACCACAGATCCAGGCTCGAGCTCGTTGGTTTTTTAAATTTAAATAGGCCAAACAGACCTGAATGAGTAGTAAAGCAAAGATAGGAATAATTCCGTTAATCAGAGGAATTTCCTTGTTTTGCATGGGAACGGCAGCTAGGTCTGCAAGTAATAAAGCCAGAACGAATTCAAAGGG
>DHRX01000151.1:6007-6153 GCA_002408345.1 Firmicutes bacterium UBA5301
GTGAAGACTATTAGCATGTGGCTATTTTGCCCGGAAAGTGATAAAATCTTTCTTATGCTTTAAATTAAGGTTTGATAAGGGGATTCTTAAACGATGGAGTTACGAAATGTGGCAATTATTGCCCACGTTGATCATGGTAAGACTAC
>DHRX01000024.1:0-4935 GCA_002408345.1 Firmicutes bacterium UBA5301
TGTTTGGAGGTAGACCGATGCTCATACTAGAAATACCTGGCCGTAACCGCTTGGTAATTGAAAATGTTGTTTTTGACTATAACGGAACCTTAGCTGTTGATGGTGTGATGACGCCAGATACTAAAGATAGCCTTGCTAAATTAGCCAAATTAGTAAATGTCTACATTCTAACCGCCGATACCCACGGAACCGCCCGCCAACAGTGCTCTGGTTTAGCGGTACACGTCTCTACTTTTCCTGGAACTGACGCCGGCCAACAAAAGGCAGCCATCATTAAAAAGTTAGGTCCCGAAAAAACTTTATCTGTAGGCAATGGTTTTAACGATATTGTGATGTCTCGGCTTGCTACCCTATCTATTGGGCTGATCGGACCAGAGGGTTGCAGCGGTCAACTGTTAACAGTTTGCGATATCGTGGTCAGTTCCCTCACAGATGTCTTTGATTTATTATTACATCCCACCCGAATTAAGGCTACTTTGCGCTCCTAAAACCCAATCTTTGTAAATTTAGTGACAAATGTCCCGGGTTGTCCTCAAAGGATTTCTTATACTAATAAGTAACTTATTATAATAGTTGATAGATTTTGGGGGTGGTTTTTGGTAACGCCGGAAGGGTTTGTTGTCTGTCGTCTGTCGTCTGAATGTTCTGGTAACAATTAATTACAAAAGGAGTGGAATCTTTACATGAGGGCAAAAGCACTAATTCTTACTGTTTTATGTCTAAGTCTCGTAGCCCTATCGTCTGTGGCTCTAGCCGCTTCAGCGCAGTATGTTGGTTCTGAAAAATGTGCCACCTGCCACGCTGAACAGTTTGAGAACTGGCAAAAAACCGGCCACGCACTTATCGTTCAAGATGCCTCCGTCGTTGGCGAAAAAGGGAAAGGTTTTAAATACTTAATCGCTGATCAATATTTCGTTGACAAAGATGGCAATTATGTTCCTAAAGAGTGGAATTCCGCGACTAAATCTGTTGAGCCTAGCACACGTAGCGGTAGCTGGCTCCAAAATTGCGCTAGTTGTCATACCACCGGTTATGATGCCAAGAAGCTAACCTTTGCCGAAGCTGGCATCGGTTGCGAATCCTGCCACGGTCCGGGTAGTAAACATATAAAATCCTTCTCCGCTAAAGATATCATTTGTAACCCTGGTAACGAAATGTGCACCAGCTGTCACGGTGCTAACCGTCAGGGTGAGCAGATGGGTATGATGAACGAACCAGGTCACTTAGGTATCTTTGAAGCTGCCTTAATCGAACGGGGCGACGGTTACTCTGATCGCTGCGCCACCTGCCACTCGGCCACAGTAATTCTGGCTATTCAAAAGGGTGAAAAGGTACCAAGCGTAGACGAATTTAGAACCGGTAGCCTCAAAAATGATCGTTACGGTATTACCTGTGTAGTCTGCCACGATCCCCATAAAGTCACCGAATATGGTGGACAGCTCAAGACCGATAGCCAGACTACCTGTGTACAATGTCATACCGCTACTAGCAACTTCCAAAATCCACTACCTGCCGGCGAGCTCTTTGCCAAAGCCCCAAAACACTCTCAGGCTGAGGGTCTCCGTGGTCGGGGTGCTTTAGGTGTAACCGAGGGCATTGCTACCCACAGTCAAGCTACTTGCGCTGACTGTCACATGACCAATGGCAACCATATCTTTAAGGTTGGCACGCCAGAGATTACTCTAACCCCCCATGGCAGAGAGACCGTCTTCAACTCCTGTGTTGGCTGTCACAGCGAAAGCATTATGACCGCTGAGCGGCTAGCTACTTTCCAGGAAAACAATATGCAGAGAGTCGAAGCGTTAGTCGCTGAGTACGAAGCTGTTAAAGCTAAAGCAGCCGGTAACGACAATGCTCTAGCTATCCTCGAAAAAGCCAATGTCAACCTCGGCTTCGTTCAGTCCGATGGCAGTAAGGGTGTACATAACCCTGAATACTTCCGAGAAGTCTTAACCGCTGCTGAAGTATTCATTAAAGAAGCTAAAGCAGCCCTATAAGACGAATCTTGGAACTAGATTAAAAAATAAAGGGGGAAAGGCCCATGGGTCTTTCCCTCTTTTATCTTTTCTTTTTGAACTAACTCCGAAAGAAGACATGGTTACCGATCTGAGCTGTTACCGGTTGGGAACGTACCCAACTGCCTACCGCCGTCTGAGGATTGAAGAAACCATTAGCCCCATTACTAGGATCCTTACCGCCCAAAGCCGCATCAACAGCTAAATAAGCCGATGAAACTGCCGGTCGATTGATATACCCGTTTTGCACCGGTTCGTACTGGTAATAACCGTTTACCACCTGATAAATTACCCCCCGCACATCGTTAGGGTATCGGGAATCCAGTACCCGACTAATAATAGTTGCCGCCACAGCCACCTGTCCTTCAAAGGGTTCACCAGCTGCTTCAGCCGTTACAAGCCGTGCTAATAGGTCATACTCGCTATCAGTAAGCTTCATTTGCTTAGGTATTGGGGCTGCCGTTGAAGGGATCAGTAACTTTTGCCCTATGCTCAGATAGTCGTTCCAAATATTGTTTAATTGGCGCAAAACTGTAATCGTCGTATTATACCGTTGGGCAATTAGGAATAATGTGTCGCCAGGACGCACCGTATATTCCCAGCTTTCTTCATTACTGCCTTTAACCGCTGACGGAATAATAATCCGCTGCCCCACCGCAAGGTAATCATCCCAAATATTATTATGCTGCCGTAGTGCAGCAATAGTAACGTTAAAACGCTGGCCAATGAAGAATAAAGTATCACCAGGACGCACCGTATAATATTGAAGAACCTCTGCCCCTTGATTAGCTGGATAAACCCCGGCTAATTTTATACCACTTGAATTAACCTCACTATTAATAATTGGAACAGTTTGTCCCACTGCAAGAGCATCGGTTCTTAACTTATTAATAGTTTGTAATTCCTGGGGAGAAGCTATGGCCTCTGCCGCTTGCACCGACCAAGGAAAAGTAACGCTAAAAATAGTCACTGTTGCTGCCAAAACTGGGCCAACTAGACGCATATCCCGCACTTTCACAAAATCCCCTTTCCGGAACCAATTCTTTCAGCCCTTTCAATTTTAGCAACAAAATCACAAGTTTGTCAGCCCGTGCTAGGGCTGCTAACCAGGCTTGTCCAGAACTACCATTAGAATAATCACCGTTCAATTAATATTGTTGCTCTTTACCTATTAGGATCATATTGAATGGCTAAAAGGCCCAAGAAAAAACCACGCTCAGTTAGCGTGGAGAAAATTAGTTATTTTGCTAGCAAGTCCATCCCGTACACTGCGAAAGGCTGCTCTAATTTCGGTACTATTCCCCTCTACTTTAGCTGGATCAGGGAAAGGCCAGTGGAGTACTTTAACCTGGGCGGGTATAACCGGACAACGTTCCCGAGCATCGCCACATAAAGTAATTACATAATCCATGGTCGCTACCAGATTAGGATTGATCAATTCAGACTTTTGGTTGGAAATGTCAACCCCTATTTCCTGCATTACTTCAATAGCCAGTGGATTAACACCGTGCGCCTCTACTCCAGCGCTGTAAACCTCGAGATTTCCTTGGGATAAGTGTTTAGCCAGGCCTTCAGCCATCTGACTACGGCAGGAATTACCTGTACATAAAAACATAACTTTATAATTACCCATTTATTACCGCTCCTTTGGACAGAAAATAAAGAACCTATTCCGCAGAGATCGAGGACTGTCATTTAATTTAACCCCTGATCAGAACAGGTCCTTTAATTATATTTTAAATATTAAAACCTTATTTAACTAATGGTATCGCTTCTGCAAAGTAGAGAGGTGCACCGTATTCTTCAATACCAAACGTAGCAATTATCCTTTGCCCTTCCACAGAAGTAAGCCAACCCAAAAAAGTCATAGCTGCCATATAATTACGTTCCGGGTATTTGGCCGGGTTAACTACTAACGCATGGTATTCATTAATTAAATACCGATCTCCCTCAAAAAGGATTTCTAAGTTAGGTACATTTTGGCGATCAGTTAAAAAAGTCGAGCGGTCGGTCATAAAATAACCGCCAATCTCATCAGCTTTAGCCAATGAAGCAGACATAAAATCATTAGTCACCACATACCAGTTCCCTTTGGGTTTAGTTTTAGCCATCTGCCAAATTGCCATCTCTTTAACGTGGGTTCCCGAGTTATCTCCCCGGGAAATAAAGTTACTTTTACTCTTGGCAATACGTTTATATGCATCGACGACGCTGGTTCTACCTTTAATTTTAGCTGGATCAGAAGCCGGCCCAACAATTACAAAATCATTACTTGCAAAGAAACGGCGTTCTACAACAAAACCATCGGCAACTATCTGGGCTTCTGCTTCTGGGTCATGTACCATTACTAAGTCAAACTGTCCCTCTCTTAACCCCTTGAGAGCAGCACCGGTACCGTTTTTAACACAAACCACTTCGATTCCATACCGCTCTGTAAACGGTTGAGCCAACGCATCTACTAAGCCCAGTTCATAGGGGCTACCTGTTGAAATAACTAGTTTTTCTCCAGCACCAGCTATAACCGTTGCCAGCAACATAAACACCGCAGTCTGAACTATAATTAGTAGCCATTTTTTCCTATACGCTTTCATCCTTGATTACCCCTTTCTTTTCCGTTGTGTCTTTTTGGACATATCGCCAATAAATATTAATACGGCAGATTTACTAGAGTTCCTGCGTTTTTAGAATCTTTTGTCAATTTAGTACTTTCAGGAACGAATTACAGTAATTCCTGCCGCAGCTCCGCTCCGGATTTTGGGGAAAGATAAGCCAAAGGAATATCAAAGATAGTACGAGCCCCTATCTGTCCTTCTTTTGCTAGTCGATAAGCCGCCCGAGCATAGGCAACTAGAACACTTCCGGTAAACTCAGGGTTACTACCTAACTGCAAACCGAATTCTACCCGCTGTTTATTGGCAGC
>DHRX01000024.1:5242-6571 GCA_002408345.1 Firmicutes bacterium UBA5301
CTTTCTCCAGAGGTCAACAACGGATTCTCCCCTGTACGTATCTTGTCAATAGCGTCTTGAATAGGAACAGTATACTGAACTGCATTTCTAACACCAGATAGCCGCCTAATGGCATCAGAGTGTCCTTGACTAACCCCTGGACCCCAAAAAGTATAGTTTTGGCCCTGAGGTAACACCGACCCGGTTAACAAACGCATCAAAGAAAAGAGACCAGGATCCCACCCTATAGAAATAAGGCTTAAAGTTCCGGCCTTTTTAGCCGTTGCATCCATCTGCTCAAAATATTCAGGTATCCTAGCATGAGTATCAAAGCTATCAACTGTATTAAAATACGCAGCTAGCATAGGTCCTTGTTCTGGAAGATCCTTGGCTGAGCCGCCGCAAAGAATTAGCACATCAATCAATTCTTGGTATTCTCTAACATGCTCCAGAGATACAAAAGGGCCCGATGCCCCAAGTGATTCTGGTTGCCGACGGGTAAAGATAGCCGTTAACTCCAAATCGAGGTTCTGTTCAATGGCTAATTGAACCCCCCGCCCTAAATTTCCGTACCCAACAATTCCAACTCTAATTTTCATATATTACTCCCTCCTACACTCTACTCAATACAATTTCCTTTTAGAGAGCCAGCTCCTTCCAACGTCCGTTGCGAAAGCGAATTAAGAAAGTTACCCCTAAACAGAAGATATAAGTCAGAGCTCCTCCCCAAGCTCCAGCTAGCCCTAATCCCCAACTAAAGGTTAACAGGTAAACCGTAGGAATAAAAATACCCCAGGCACCAATAACAGTAAAAATCATCCCAAACCTAGTATCTCCTGCCCCATTCAAGGCACCCCGGAAGACGATATTCATCGCATCAAAGATTTGGTAAATTGCTATTAACCGCATAGGTAATATGGCCACCTCTTGTAGTAGCGGGTCAGCGGTAAAAAAACCGGTTAACTGACGGGGAACGCACCAGAAAACAACGCCTAACAAACCCATAAAACTAAGCCCTAACCGGACACCTTGGTAGCCGACCTCTTCAGCCAACTGTGGTTCTTTTGCTCCTAAAAAACGCCCAACCATCGACCCGGTAGCTGCTGATAAAGCAAAACCGGGCATAAAAGCAACCGAACTAATCTGGTTTACTATTTGACTAGCGGCTAGCTCTGCCGTCCCTAATCGAGAAATTAGGCCCATAAACGTAGCAAACGCTCCTACATCCACAGCATCTGCTAAACCGATGGGGAAACCGACTTTAGCCATTTTGCCAAGCCTAACTAAGTTAGGCCAAGACCATTGACTAAGCTGGTATTGTTCGTTATAAAATCGGAAAACAAGTACCGC
>DHRX01000024.1:6856-7969 GCA_002408345.1 Firmicutes bacterium UBA5301
CCAATCAAAAAGCCGATAAAGGCGGTGAACACAAGGTTAAAAGGCATACTGATATTTCGAATATGTAGATAGACCAAAGCCTGCTGGGCTACTGTAGAATCAGGTTGCATGATCTGAAAAAACCACTGATATAACTGAGGTAGAAAGACTACCGCAGGGGTCAATAACAACGCAAAGATAATAAAATGAATAAGATATTGTCCAGCTGCAACGTAATCTTTAGCCCCATAAGCACGAGCGACAAAAGTAGTAACCCCGTTAACCGCACCACGGAAAACTAAACTAATAGTTAAGAAAACTAAATTGGCTAAACCAGCTGCCCCTAACGCCGTAGCACTAACCCGCCCTAAAAAAAGGATATCTGTAACACCAAGTAAGGTATAGGCTAGGTTGGAAATCACCATAGGTAGAGCCAAGATAGCCAATTCCCTAGTTAACTCCAGATTATGTCGACCAAAAACCATAATATTGCTCCTAACAACATAGAAAATCACGATATAACGCCGTATTATAAGCATAATTGAAGGTAAAAAGCAACTTCCTATTTTCTCACCTTGTCCCCAATTAAGTTGCTTTTGCGTATCCTGTAGTATCTGAACTATTGGAGGGACGCAATCTTATGAAATTTAATCAGAATGTTGGTATCAAGCAGGTTCCGTGCCCTGGTGGCACCATCTATACCATTAGACCAGGGGATAGCCTATTTTCTCTGGCTCAACGCTTCAACACCTCTGTTCAAGCCATCCTCAACGCTAACCCAGGAATTGATCCGGCTAATTTACAGATTGGACAGCAAATCTGTATTCCGGTAGCTCCGACCCCCGGTCCTTGTCCAGGCGGTTTCCTCTATACTATTCGTGCGGGAGATACCTTCTTTAGCATCGCTCGCCGCTTTGGAATTAGCGTCGATGCTTTAGCTGCAGCTAACCCTGGCGTTGACCCAAACAGGCTACAGATTGGTCAACAGATCTGTGTTCCCGCACCAGCACCAGCTCCTGGTCCTTGTCCCGGTGGGTTTTTGTATACAATTAGGTCCGGTGATACCTTCTTTAGCTTAGCCCGACGCTTTGGGATTACATTACAGGCTCTCCTTTCGGCTAACCCCGGGGTGGA
>DHRX01000024.1:8187-8905 GCA_002408345.1 Firmicutes bacterium UBA5301
TAGGAGGAACTATTTATACAATTCAAGCTGGGGATACTTTCTTTAGCCTGGCCCGGCGTTTCAATGTTAGCCTAGACGCATTATTAGCTGCTAATCCAGGGGTTGACCCCAATCGGCTACAGATCGGACAACAGGTCTGTATTCCAACCTCGGCCTAACTCGCAATAGCGATACTATATTACTTAGTACAATACTGCTGACTAAGCAAGTCAGCAGTATTTTTATTACTACTAGATTTTTCCCACAAAGGTCTTACCCAAAGTATGATAACATAGAATGGACAAGTAGTATTTTAATAGAAAAAGGAGTCTCGTTATGAAACCCACCTATTTGATTGTGGCTTTTATCAGTCTATTAACCATTATATTACCACCGGTTTCAGCAGGCGCCGTCCCAACAGTTGCTATTGAACTTAGGAGCGAAACAAATGCCAATTACGAGACTAACCTAGAAATACCCAGAATTAGTAACCTAGGTAATGAGGCCATCCAGAATAAAATTAACTCCGTCTTCTCTACAGAGATTATAGACTTTGCCCAAAACCTAACCACTGAAGCCACCGAGTATGCTCAGGATGTAGCAACACAGGGGTGGGAACTGCGCCCCTATCAGATACTAACCCAGGTACAAATCAATCAAATTACAACTGAATTCATTAGTATTTCAGTACTTTATTATCAGTATACTGGTGGAGCCCATGGTTTTACCGAAAAGAGAA
>DHRX01000046.1:0-506 GCA_002408345.1 Firmicutes bacterium UBA5301
GGGAGGTCAGCTGGGGGTAGGGGTATAGCAAGGGAGTAGAGAATGATAGAGAGAAAGCCCGCCGTATTTATGGCGGGCTTTCTAGCAAAAATGTTTTATTAAAACATCGCTTTAGCACCAACGAAGAGGCCGCCGTCGGCCCAGTTATAATCGGTGTAGTCCTTTAATACGACTGCTTCAGAACGCAAACCACCAACTAGTTGAAACTGACTGAGGTTATATTTTGCTCCCAGTTCAAAGCTTGTATAGCCAGCGTCGTATTTGCTTTCGTCAGGATAATTCGCTTTTGCAAAAGGTGAGTAATCTAAGAGACCGTAAAAAATTAAATCTGGTGTAATTTGGGTCTCTGCTTTACCGCCTAGGAAAAATGCCGAGGTTTTTACGTAATAGCCATCTTCTCTTTCGGCATTATATGTAGCTAAACCAGCTCGGGCTGTGAGAGTAAAAGAATTTATAGGAAGTTCATATTGGCCACCGATTTTTAATTTGGATAAGTCGTAATCCTT
>DHRX01000046.1:661-1158 GCA_002408345.1 Firmicutes bacterium UBA5301
AAGAGGCAAAGACATTAATATTAGGAGTAAAATTAATTTCACCTTTAATGTTTTTTAATAGTGAGGTATACGTATTATTATTCCAATTAGTAAATGAAGAGAATGTTAGATCCCCATCAACTTCAATTCCTTGCGCGCTTACATAAGCAGAACCCAGTACTAGGGAAAGTAGAACTAAAAAAGTTAGAGATATTTTTTTCATAACAAAACCTCCCAGTCGAACAATTTTGACTACTACTTACTTAATAATTAAAATTTCCCTTTTTTATAAACGAGTTGTTTTTTATTCGAATATTTACAGGAATAAAGGTTAAATCCACTAAAGTATAAAAAGTAATTAGATTGGTGAATTAACGGGCGGAAATAGGGAGGACGTAAAGAATGGAAGAGGAACTGGATTTATTTGAACTACTAGATATTCTCAAGAATCGCTGGAAGTTACTATTTCTTCTGGTTTTAGTTACGGTTGTAATTACCGGCATTATTAATGTTTTTAT
>DHRX01000046.1:1309-3309 GCA_002408345.1 Firmicutes bacterium UBA5301
CATGGTAGTATTTAAGGAAGAAGAAATATTCAACCAACCTATGGTTTTATCAGAAAGTGCTGTAGCTCCTTATGCTGGGTTAGCAGGTCTTGACCCGGCTTTTACCACGTCATTGGCTAACAAGGTAGAGATAATGCAAAGTTATACAGTTCTGAACCGTGTAATAGCGAAGCTTGGGTTAACAGATTGGTCATTGGCTTATTTATCTGATCAATTTACTATTGAACCAATTAAAGGGACAAGCTCAATTAGAGTGAAGGCTCAGGCCAGTTCGGCTAAGCAAGCCGAAACTACGGCCAATGCCGTAGTTAGTGAAGGGATAGATTTGCTCAAGGAAATCCGATTAAAAGAAGTTCAAAATGCTCGGAATTTTATTACTAACCAGCTGGAGATGGTCAGTAATACATTAAGCGAATTGCATAGTCAGAGTATCGGTACAGTCAGTGCAATTGAACAAAAAGAACTAGACCGGGAAATAGCTGTTAATGAAGAATTATATATAATCCTGTCACAAAAACGGTTAGAGATGCAGGTTTTAGAATCGAAGCGGTTAGATGATGTAGAGTGGCTGCAGCAAGCGGTCGCATCAGAAAAGCCGATTAAACCTAATAAAGCGCTAAATATTATTATTGCTGCATTCTTAGCTTTCTTTGCGGGAGTTTTTTGGGTATTCCTAGAGCAGGCCTGGGCAAATAGGAGGCAGACCGGCGCTATAAGTAGCTAGGTTTAGAGGAAATTTATTGTATTTATCGAATTTTCTAGTAAAGTAGTTGCGATAGAGGATGCAGGAAGGGGACGGGCTTATGGGACGGGTTGCGATTATATTCATGTCAGTACTGTTACTTTTCACTCAAACGGCATTGGCAGAGGATATCCCCGTATACCGCTTAGGACCTGGTGATGTACTTCAAATTTCGGTTTGGGGTTACCCCGAGCTGGTTCAAGAGGTTGAGGTCCGGCCAGATGGAATGATTACATTTCCTTTAGTAGCAGATGTATTGGTTAAGAACTTGATGCCGGCTGAGGTTAAAGAGATACTGACCAAAGAGCTGTCTGAGTATGTCCAAGCTCCTCAGGTGACGGTGGTTGTGAAGAAATTTCGTACAGTTATGGTTCAGGTCAATGGTGCGGTTCGCAACCCTGGCCTTTATCATCTGCGTCCCTCCAGCAACGTTTCTGATGCGCTTGCTGTAGCCGGTGGCGTAACCGATGATGGAGATCTATCTCGGGTTAAGGTTATTTCCCAACAAGGAAGGTCCCAATATTTAGACATCGCGGGCTATTATCTAAAGGATGTTCCTGAGAACCGCCGGGTAGAAGATGGCGATGAGATAGTAGTTGCTGAATTACGCAAGGTGACAATCCTTGGGGAGGTTCGGAAACCAGGGCAAGTTTCGGTTAAAATTGATGATGGTGTTTTAGAGATTATAGCCCGGGCCGGTGGTCCAACGGATCGGGCTCAGCTTAATAAAGTTCGAGTTTATCGGGGAGCAGATTTAACTGATCCCCAAGCGGTAGTCGTTGGTCGGTCGAACCTGCTTTTTGAAGGAGATGTACAGGAATAATCCGAAGATAGCAGCGGGGGATATTGTTTTTATTCCAGAGACAAAGAAACCTAATTGGCAAAAGATCCTAACATTCTTAACGGTTCTGGTCGTCAGTAGAGATTTATTGAACCTGTAAAGGGAGAGTCTGATGGAAGATACCTATACCCTTAAAGACCTGTTGTCAATTCTCAAAAAGTACCGGGCCCTTGTTTGGTTGGTTTTCCTCGGGGCGGTAGGTGCCAGTCTGGCGGTATCACTACTCCTACCACCGGTCTATGAAGCCAGTACTACGCTGCTCGTGGAAAGTGGACCGTCACTACAGAACCCTTTGAGTGAAGTTTTAAATCTGGGTCAACCACGGGTAGCCAATATGGCTGGGATTCTAAGCAGTCGTAGCCTCCTTTATAATGTGGCTAGCAGGTATGATTTGGTTACCGCCGAGGATCCTGAGGA
>DHRX01000165.1:0-11689 GCA_002408345.1 Firmicutes bacterium UBA5301
TAAATCAGAAGTAGCCTGGTCTTTCTGACAAATCCTTCGTTCCTTTATCCCAGTACGGGATACAATCCATTCATCAGATGTATCCACCATCTTTTCAAGGTCATAATTTGTTAAAATACGGTCTGGTACATATGAACCCATACCAACAATTCCAACATCATATTCCATCATCTATACTTCCTAATCTTAATTATTTTCACTTTCTATCGCTGTCTTAAGCTTTTCAACATAACCACTAAGCACACCATCGCGAGCAACCCGGATAGCATTTTTAATGGCTTTTGCATTGGAGCGCCCATGGCTAATAATATAAACTCCGTTAATACCTAATAACGGTGCCCCACCATGTTCAGCATAATCTAAACTTTTTTTCATCTTGGTTAGATTGTTTTTCACCAATAAACCGCTAAATTTTCCTGTAAGGCCACTAAATATCGTTTGTTTAAGGGTACGGCCAAACTGGCTCCACATCCCTTCGACCAGTTTAAGAACAATATTACCTACAAACCCATCACAAACTACTACATCAGCAGTTCCAGCAGGTATATCATTACCCTCAATATTGCCAATAAAGTTTAAGCCCTCTTGGTCAACAAGCATCTGGTGTACTTCTTTAACCAATTCGTTACCTTTCTCCGCTTCTTCACCAATATTTAATAAACCAACCTTAGGATTTTTCACCTTTAATACTTCTTCCGCATATATACTACCCATTTTCGCAAACTGCATAAGGTGAATTGGTCGACAATCAGCATTAGCTCCTCCGTCTACCAGCAAAAAGAAACGTCCTGCTGCTGGTAAAGGGATCCCGATAGCCGGACGATCCACACCTGGAATTCGGCCAATCTTAAACAGCGCAGAAGCCATAGCCGCACCGGTATTACCAGCGCTTAAACCAGCATCAGCAATCCCGTCTTTAACTAACTGAGCTGAACGGACAATAGAAGAGTTAGGTTTAGAACGTACAACCTTACCAGGATGCTCGTCCATCCCTACCGTATCTGGCGCATCATCTACCTCAATCCTCGATTGATCATAAGTATATTTGGCCAATTCTGCTACTAAAGTTTCTTTTGGTCCGGATAAAATTAAGTGAATATCAGAAAAATCCTGTAACGCTTCTACTGCTCCAGCAACAGTAACTTCGGGAGCGAAATCCCCTCCCATAGCATCTATCACTATTCTAACCATGTTTTCACCCCTGCGTTATGTTTTCTCTACAAAAAAGGATAAATTCGCCCTGAAAAACTTGGCGCTCTCTAACAAAACTCTCTACTCTGATTATGCGTTTTTTTCCCTGCACCTGTAAAACATAGGCCTTGGCAACAATCCGCTCTCCTGTTTTAACCGGGTTCAAGTAGCGAATTTCTGCCGAACCTGTTAAAGCTAAAGGCGCATCAACTAAAGCAACCGCTAACGAATTAGCCTGGGCAAATATGTGGTGCCCCCGAACAACATTAGAATTAGCAAAGCCCATGCTAGTATCTGTATCTAAAACTGAAATACCAGATTTGTCCAAGTTTATTTCTATAAGATCACCGATAATATCAGAAGAAGCCACTGACTTAACTCGGCCATAAGCTTTTTCAGCTACGTGCTTCACTCTTTCTCGTAGTTCGGGCAAGCCTAATTCTAAGCGGTCTAAGCGAATAGTCTGAATACTAACCTGAAAGTGTTCCGCTAATTCCTGATCAGTAAAAAACGGATCACTTGCCAAAAGTTCAACTAAACCCTGTTGTCTTTGGGCTTTACGCGTTCTGGACACCAATAAAACACCTTCATCCTAGTAGCTGCTCTTAATAGCTAGTATTATTCTACTTAATTTGAAAAATCCCTCTATGGGTGTAAAAAAAAAGTGTGAACCCGTAGGTCCACACCCTTTTTAGACTCTAAAATCTTCTTATTCAGCAACTTCTAATACCTGTTTACCATCATAGTAACCACAACTTGGACATGCCCGATGCGGCATCTTTACTTCGTGACACTGCGGACATTTTACCAAAGTTGGACGACTGGCCTTCCAATGAGTACGTCTTTTGGCACCTCTAGTACTAGATTGTTTTCTTTTTGGTACAGCCATCTTGGTACACCTCCCAATTAAACCAACAAATATTAACTACTCAATTGTTTTTGGCAATAAACTTCGTAATGCTTCCATCCTAGGGTCTATTGATTCCTCAGTACACGCACAGTCGCCAACATTAAGGTTCTGACCACAGGAAGAACAAAGCCCTTTACACTCCTGAGAGCAAAGTATCTTGACCGGTAGACCTACCCCCAACTCATCCTCCACGGATCTAGATAAATCAATAACTGTCCCTTCATAAGGATAGATTATATCATCCAAAGAACCAAGTTCCTTTTCCTGTAGCACCATCTCTGTAACCTGATTCTTTTGACCAAACTCAACTTCAAAATCTAAAACTACCGGATACTCAAAAGGTTCTAAACACCGATCGCAAACGGTAGCTAACTTAGTCTGAATTTGGCCTTGAACCAAAAAAAACTTACCGGCATTGGTTACTTGACCAACAACATGTACCGGTTCTACATATTTCTTTACGGCAGCAGGAAACACCAAGGGGATCCGGTTGTTTGTAACGGAAAAATCTAAAGAGGCACCTTTAGCCCCTTGGATTGATGAAATATCAATTTTCATGATTTTCCTCCCTGACAACTGGAATTATTATACCTAGCCAAGCAGGCCTTGTCAACAGCTAGTAAAGGGTTAAACCAGCGGCAGCTAATACCATTCTTTGATGGTCAAGGTCCTCTCTCCTGTTTTTATGTAACTTGCTCCCGTAAAAATGGATACAAAAATGTCCAGGAAAACCGTTGGTAATACGGTGAGATCCATGGGGGTATCCGTTCATAGAAGCGGCAATACGCATACCGTTAAATTCGACGATGATTGCTCGGCGGTTCCAAGACCAACGTCCACCATAAATTTTCTTAAGCAGATCTGTATCATTACGAGAAGCCGGTTCAACATCAGCATGCAGATGTCCGCCTAACCTTTTAACCATAAAAAACTCGCCGTTCTGCACATCAATAACCTTAGCGGTCTGGCCTACTCGAAATAGAGTATGGACCTGTTCCCAGGGTACTACCTGCAAACTTCTGGATACTGTTATCGGCTCTTCCGTTCCAGTTAAAAAAGGATGCAGCGCTTCCCAGGTTCTTTGGCCAACAACCCCATCAATATGGAGCGCTAAATTAGATTGAAAAATACGTACAGCTAGTTCTGTTCCCCGTCCGTAAACCCCATCAACAGTTGATTTATATAACCCTAACGCTGCTAACACAACTTGAACCTGCTGAACAGCAGCCCCTTTATCATTAAGTCGTAATACAGGATAACGTTGTTCACCAAAGGTAGCCGGTGCCCACAGAAGAACTACTAAAATCATACTTAACGTCGATACTAGTAGCCTAAGAGCTAACCCTCTGTTTTTTAATAGACTGCCTTGCATTATACCGACCTCGCTCTTTACTCCCTAATCTGCCTGCACGCTCCAGAAGAGTATAAATTTCAGGCCACTTCTCTTGGGCGGCCTTCCGACCTGCTTCAATAGCTACAGGAGCTAAACGCAAATCGTGAGGTTTGACCTGTTCCAAATCGGGTCGAATTACTACATCAGCTTTACAAACCTTATCCACATTAATTTCTTGCTGCATAATATCAATACTCTGTAAAATAATATCGATTACTGAGGTAGGGGTTAATTCTTGTACCGAACTGCCGACATCTACCGCTATCACTATATCCGCTCCAACTTGTCGTGCCGGATCAATAGGTACTCTACTTCTAATTCCACCATCAACTAACAGCCTACCATCTACTTCTTGAGGTAAAAAAATTCCAGGGATCGATGCGCTAGCTAACGCGTTCTTGGCTACATTACCTTTATCCAATACTACTTCACTACCGGTTTGGATATCTACTGCAATAGCCCTATATATATAATCCAAATCTTCAGTCTGCTTATGTTTACACAATAAGTCTAAGAGTTGATACAGTTTCTCGGTTTTAAAAAAGCCCATGCGCGGTACGGTTACATCTATTAGTTGATCCCAATTTAGCGTGACCGCAAGCTTTTCTAGCCAACTTAAATCTGTACCGGCAGCGTAAATAGCTCCAATAATAGCACCAATACTGATCCCGGTAATAATGTCGATTGGCATGCCTTGCTCTTCTAAGACTGATAATACTCCAATATGAGCCATTCCACGGGCTGCCCCGCCTCCTAAAGCTAACCCGATCCTAGCTTTTCCTTCACTCAAATTAAATACCCCCAACCTCAAACCATCCTGCTCTATAGCATAATTTGACTCTAGCCTAAATATAAATTACCCGACTACGTAGAGGAGAATTCTTATGACTAAAACCAAACGATTAAATACCTATTTATTAGCACTACTTGTGGCAATCCTAACTGTCTCTATTGTTATCGACCCCCAGGAAACCTATAACGCCTCATTAGAAGGGGTACAACTCTGGTGGGATATCGTTCTCCCAGCTTTACTCCCCTTCTTTATCCTTTCGGAAGTATTAATGGGCCTAGGGGTAGTGCACTTTATGGGCGCTTTTCTGGAACCCCTTATGCAGCCGCTATTTAAAGTACCGGGGGTCGGTGGTTTCGTTGTCGCTATCGGCCTTGCTTCCGGATACCCGATCGGGGCAAAAATCACTACTCGATTGCGGGAAGAAAACCTATGTACTCGCCTAGAAGCAGAACGCTTAATCGGCTTTACTAATACGGCAGACCCTTTGTTCATGGTAGGGGCAGTCGCCGTTGGCATGTTTCACAACCCCGCTCTTGGAGCTACTCTCGCTGCTGCTCACTACATCAGTAGTATTCTAGTCGGATTAACCTTACGCTTCTGGGGGAAAGAAGAAAATACTGTTGTTAATCAGCGACAACACCGACAAAGTAACCTATTCAAGTATGCCTTAGATGAACTTTATAACGCCCGCAACCGGGATAGTCGACCGATCGGCAAACTCCTCGGCGATGCTGTTACCAGTTCTATGCAGACCATGCTTTTAGTCGGTGGTTTTATTATTTTATTCGCCGTACTCGTAAGAGTTCTAGTTAATATCGGTGCCATTAATTTATTGGCTGTTCCTTTAACTTGGCTACTTAAACCGCTACAAATCGGTTCGGAAATAATGAAACCCTTAGCTAGTGGAGTTTTCGAAATAACCTTAGGCGCTCATCAAGCCAGTCTGGCTTTACTCGATCCCCGTATTCAATTGGCACTGACTAGCGCAATTATTGCTTGGAGTGGGCTTTCCGTCCATGGTCAGGTTGCCGCTATTATCAGTTCTACCGATATTCGTTATACCCCTTATTTGGTAGCCCGAATAATTCATGGTCTCTACGCAGCAATCGTCACTTATTACATTTATAACCCGACAAAAGCTGTTTTTCTAGCTACCCCCAAATTTTGGCAACCATTCCAAAATTATTGGATTTTGAATTTACCTTTACTCCAAGCCCGAGTAGTAACTCTTATTGGTATAATCTTCGTTTTCTTAGTGCTCAGTTCTATTATCTACCTGTTCTGCTCGAAGTTTCTGGCGCCCTTTTTCAATAACCGCTAAGGTTTGCTGTAACAAATCGGCAAGTTCTGTCAAAGTCGAATCCGCATACTTATCAGCACCTTGACAGAGCTCTTCTGCTTGCATCTCTGCTTCTTTTCTGAGGTTCTGAGCCTCTCCCTTAGCTGCCTGCATAATCTCATGTTGATCAATCAATTTTCTGGCATATTCCTCAGCTTGCCGTATTATCTTATCGGCATCTTTCTGGCTAGCAGAAATTAAACGATCACGTTCACTTTCAATTTGCTTGGCCCGATGAAATTCATCAGGTAAGCTGTACCTGACTTGATCTAATAAATCCAGTAATAAATTTGCATCTAAAATTACTTTATCAGTTAATGGTACACGAGGCGCTTCAGTAATCACCATCTCTAACTGTTCCAGCAACTCTATAAGGCTGTTTTTCATTGTTATCCCCCTAAAAGCCCCAACCCTGTTTACGTTTTTCATCTAAAGCAGCTTGTACAATTGGTGGCACTAAACCAGTTACGCAACCGCCAAAACGAGCTAATTCTTTCACTGCGCTGGAACTCAAAAAAGTATATTCGGTACTGGTCATTAAAAAAACCGTCTCTAATTGAGGAGCAATTTTTCGGTTCATTAACGCCATCATAAACTCATTTTCAAAGTCAGAGATAGCACGCAACCCTCGAACGATAACCGTTGCCCCTTTATGCTTGGCGTATTCTACTGTTAACCCACTAAATGCATCACACTCTACATTTTTAAACTCAGCCAGTACCTCTCCCAATATTTCCAGCCTTTCTCCAACAGAGAAGAGCGGACGTTTATCTGGATTCTGGGCAACCGCTACAATAACTTGATCAAATAAGTGGGAGCAACGCTGAATAATATCTAAATGTCCATTAGTTATAGGATCAAAACTACCTGGGTAAATAGCTATTCTCATCTCACTGGATCTCCTTTGGTGCTACAAAAGCGATAAAAATAAACCACTGTATCCCCATAGCGTTCGCTGCGCCACAAATTGAATCCTTCTACTTCAGGTGGAAGCTGGAATTTAGCCGTCTCAACTACTACAATACTATGATCTACCAGCAACCCTGAAGATATCAGCTTAGCTAAAACCGTTGTATATAATCCAGCGGTATACGGCGGGTCAATAAAGACTAAGTCATATTTTTCCTCGTTTGCTTCCGACCAATAACGAGCCGGATTAGTTAAAAATTTAAGGGTATCTACCGCTAGTACTTGGGCCTGAGAAGTAAACCGGGTTTTTTCTATATTATCCCGAATTACTTGCACCGCTCCCCGATCTTTTTCTAAAAACAAAGCCGCAACAGCCCCTCGGCTTAAAGCCTCTAACCCTAAAGCACCGGAACCGGCAAATAAGTCAAGAACCCGCCGGTCACTAAAATCGCCAAGAATCGCAAAAACCGATTCCCGCACTCGATCAGAAGTAGGACGCGTATTAACCCCTTTTGGTGCTTTCAGGGGAACCCCCTTGGCCAAACCAGCTATTATACGCATTAAAAACCTCCTCTACAGCCCCTAGCTCTTGTTTAGCCCATTCCTGAGCACAGGCAAAAGCTTTCTCGTACAATACTGGCTGATAGAGCATCGTTTGAAAAATCAGATCTTCGGTGCCATGTTGCTTTAAACCAAAGACCTCCCCTGGCCCCCGCAACTTTAAGTCTAATTCAGCAACTTCATCACCTGCAGCTACTTCCTCCATTATCTGCAAGCGCTGTCGGGCCGTTTCTACCGTAGTATCTGAGCAAAGAATACAGTAAGATTGGCGCTGTCCCCGACCAACCCGGCCCCGCAGCTGATGAAGTTGGGCTAATCCAAAACGTTCGGCATTAATAATAACCATAAAGGTAGCCCTGGGAACATCAACACCGATCTCAACCACAGTTGTTGCCACTAAAACACCTAGTTGCCCCTCTTTAAACCGGTTCAGGGCGGTAGCCTTCTCCTCAGCACCCATCCCGCCATGGAGTACCCCTACTGTTACTGCGGCTAAGGGACCCATTTGTAGCTCTTGAGCGTACTCCACCACCCCACGTACACCAGGTAAATCCGGGTTTTCTTCAACCAAGGGACAGACCACATAACCGCCATACCCTGCAGCCACCTCTCGCTGAGCAAAGGCCCAAACCCGTTCTAACCGGGGAGTATTAACCCACTTGGTTATTACCGGCTGACGCCCTGGAGGAAGTTGATCCAAAACTGAATAACCTAATTCGCCATAGGCAGCTAGAGCCATGGTTCGTGGTATCGGTGTCGCTGAAATAATTAAAACATCAGGGGAACGCCCCTTAGTACTAAGCTGTTCACGCTGGCGTACCCCAAAGCGGTGCTGTTCATCGGTAACCGCTAACCCTAAATCCGCAAAAACAACAGTTTCTTGAATGAGAGCATGAGTACCTACTACTAAGTCACAACGGTGTTCTGCTAACTCTTGCAAAATCTCCTCTCTTTCTTTAGCAGGTGTTTCCCCGACCAATAGTCGGATTCGCACCGGGAGTTTTGCTAAATATTGACTCAGACTTGCATAATGCTGCTGGGCTAAAATACTGGTCGGAGCCATTACAGCCGCCTGATGTTGATCTTCAATTGTTTTTAAGACAGCTAAGGCTGCTACTAAAGTTTTTCCTGAACCAACATCGCCCATAAGTAGGTGTTGCATTTGGTATGGTTGCTGCATCTGACTCCAAATCTGTTGGGCCGCCCTTAACTGGGCCTGAGTTGGTTTAAAAGGTAGTTCGGCTAAGAAATTTCGAATGAACTGCCCTGGTGGGCTATGCTCTATACCGTCAGACGCCCTTTGCCTTTGCTCTTTCTCTAATTCTAAACCCAAGGCAAACAGCCGATCAAAAGCCAAACGTTGTCGGGCTTTCTCAGCTTGTTCACTAGTAGTAGGGTAATGAAGTTCTTCTAAGGCCAGGGGTAGTTTTAAAAGCTCGACTTTTTGACGCACCGGTTCTGGCAAAGGATCCACCAACTGGGACCGATATTCATCTAGTGCTGCCCGGATAATTTGGCGTAAAGTTTTCTGGGTAATACCCTCGGTAAGAGGATAAATTGGGGTAATCCTACCAACATGTAGTGAATCTACGACTTGAGCACTTTCAATCTCCGGGTTTTTCATTACTAGATAACCCCGGTCTTTTTCTACTTTGCCAAATACTCGCACCTCTTTCCCCCCTTCTAACTTTCTTAAGATTGGGGAGGGGGTAGGTACCCGTTGTTGAAACCAAATTAGCCCTAATTCCCCGGTAGCATCAGTTAGCACAGCCTTGGTAATAATTAGCCCCCGCCGCCCTCGGGCGTAATTTTCCCGCAGTCGACTTACCTGACCAATTACTTGATATTTCTCTTGGGGCACCAAGTCCGCAATAGGTACCACTCGACTAGCATCTTCATAAGTACGAGGATAGAAAAAAAGTAAGTCGTAAAGGCTGGTAATTCCTAACTTAGACAAGACTTTCTGCCGGGCGGGACCAACCCCTTTAACATTAGTAACTGGGATTGTTTTTAATTGGGCTATCTCTAGAGTCTGCATTTACCTCAACCTGCAATCTCGGGCCAACCTTTGTCCTGTTGGTGTCAGAGCCAGCCCGCCCCGTGAGGTTTCCCGTAATTCCGCAGGAAGACGCTTCCCTATATCGACCATTGCGGTAATAACCTCATCCAAAGGAATCGGACTAGAAAAACCAGCCCAGACCAGTTCCACACAGGTTAAAGCGTTAGTAGCTGCAGAGGCGTTCCGAGCTACGCAAGGAATCTCAACGAAACCCGCTACCGGGTCACAAGTTAAACCCAGTAGGTTTTGTAATGCTAAGGCTCCGGCATCTAAAATCGCCTGAGCCGTACAGCCTATCAAATAAGCGCCTCCAGATGCAGCCATAGCTGAGGCTACACCGATTTCCGCCTGACAACCCAAAGCAGCGCCAACTAACTCGGCCTGCTCAGCTGCAATTTGGCCAACTCCAGCAGCTACGAAAAGGGCTTCTAATAAGGTCGATTCAGAGATATCTATCTCTTTAGCTAGAGCTAACAATACTGCTGGAACAACACCAGCTGAACCAGCGGTAGGAGCAGCACAAATAAGGCCCATAGCAGCATTTACTTCGGCTACCGCTAAGGCATACAAACTAGCCCGAAGATAAAGACCAGAAGTTAGTGTCTCTCCTTTGGCTTGGGCTTGGGCCAATTTATAGGCCCCGCCACCAGTCAAACCCGATCGTGAAATAGCTGGTTCACTAATCCCAGCTTGAACAGCCTCACGCATCGTTTGTAAATGTAAGCGCATTTTATCAAGAACCGCTACCTGAGATAATCCGGATCTGGCTACCTCACTACCAATAACAACTTGTGCTAAGCTAAGATCTTGCTTGTAGGCTAGGTTTAACCATTCTTCAGCCGTCCGAAAATTATTACTCACAGTTTCTCACTTCCTGATAAGTTAACTGTTTAGTGCTGGAACAACAGTAGCCCCGTGGACCCCTTTAATTTCAAGAATCTGAGAACAGGCTTCAACTGGGATAGGTTCATCAGCCTGGATAGTCATTAAGGCATCCTCACCTTTAGCTGTCCGAGCTAAGCTGAGAAAAGCAATATTTACACTATACTCGGCTAATATCCGGGTAACCGCTGCCACTATTCCCGGTTCATCTCGGTGGTTAGTAATTAGAGAATATAGTTCACCAGTAAGCGTTAGTTGATAACCGTTGATTTCTGAAATTAAGATAGAGCCCCCACCGGTGGAGTGACCTAAAATCACTATCTTTCGCCCTTCAGGCAAAGTACAGATAAATCTAGCTGTGTTAGGATGAACCTCTGCACCTAAATCAATGAGCTGAAAATCAACGGTTAAACCTTGTTCTGCTGCCAGTTCTAAAGAACGGGTAATTTCCATAGCATCTTCTGGTAGTTCTAGCAACCCGGCCACTAAAGCTAAGTCGGTACCATGTCCTTGGTAGGTATCAGCAAAAGAACCATGGAGCTGGATGCTAACCTTACTCGGTTGGACCCCGACAATTTTACGAACCATTCGGCCAAGTCGTACCGCTCCAGCTGTATGTGAAGAAGAGGGGCCAATCATGATTGGCCCCATAATATCAAAAACACTATAACGTGGCATATAACTAACCTCGTTCCTTACTTAAACCTCAGAATCTATTGGTACCCAGAAAGCCCCTACAGTCTTTGGTCCAGTATGTGTTGCAATCACCGGACCCATATCACTGAATATAACCTCACCAACAATATTCAGCTTCGCTTTTAGCTGTTCAGCAATCCGTTCCGCTTCTTCTCTAGCAGCTACGTGGGCAACAGCAAGTCGAATCGGTTTTTGACCGACTTTTTCCATCGCGTAGTTTACCAAACTTTTGACCGCCTTGGAACGACCACGTTCCTTCCCGGCTGGGTGGACAACACCATCTACAGTAATTAATACCTTAACTGCTAATAGCGATCCTAATAGGCTAGCTGCTTTACCAATACGGCCATTTTTCTCTAAATATTCTAAAGTATCAACCAAGATAATAACACCGATTTCTGAGATTTGCTTATTAATTAAATCTAATACCTCATCTTTAGTCGCCCCACGCTGAGCCGCTTCACCAGCGACCTGGGCCAGCAACCCTAAACCCATAGTAGCGCTCCGAGAATCAACTACCGTAATATCAATATTCGGTAACATTTCTGCAGCCATTTGAGCCGATTGTAAAGTACCACTTAAGTCTTTACTAATATGAATAGAAATTATCGTCGATCCGTCAGCTGCCAAACGTTCATAAACTTCCTTAAAAACCCCTGGAGCAGGCTGCGAAGAACGTGGTATTGTTTTAGATTTTGCTAGTCTAGTCAAAAACTGATCCGGGGATATAGTTACTCCGTCCACAAAAACATCGTCACCGAAATGCACATTCAACGGCACTACAGTAATCCCCAAAGCTTCCGCTAAATCTTTGGGCAGGTCGCTGGTACTGTCCGTAACAATTTTAACACCCATGGTCCCTAAAACCTCCTTGTCGGATAACTATTCCACCGATACGAAATAAAAATAAAGTGGCTGGCCACCGTAATGTAATTCGATTTCAAAATCAGGATAAT
>DHRX01000165.1:11828-12067 GCA_002408345.1 Firmicutes bacterium UBA5301
AAATCAGGATAATCCTGCACTAACTCCGCATAAAAAGCTTCAGCAGCATCAGATGATACCTCTGAACCGTAA
This sequence comes from Firmicutes bacterium UBA5301, assembly GCA_002408345.1. Lineage (GTDB taxonomy): Bacteria > Bacillota > UBA5301 > UBA5301 > UBA5301 > UBA5301. The sequence continues at coordinate 11,901 of DHRX01000165.1, forward strand.
TACAGGCTGATTAATTCCGTATCCTCAGCAATCATTTCCTCTAGCAAATCTCGAGTAACCTCAGTAATATTCTTGCCCACAGCACGGATCTCCCCATCCGTAATACCAATTATATCCTGTTCTTCAATCTCAACCCCATTAAATCGAGAGTTCCGTACAGCATAGGT
>DHRX01000165.1:12327-13229 GCA_002408345.1 Firmicutes bacterium UBA5301
TTTTTCTCGGTTACCTGGGGTACCTGTTGAGCGGTCAGCACCACATTACCGTTATTAGGTAGAATTATTACATTATCAGCTGAACAAGCTTCTACCGCTTCAAGTAAGTCCTGAGTGCTGGGGTTCATCGTTTGTCCCCCGTGAATAATACTTTCTACCCCTAAAGAGCGAAAAATCTTTTCCAAGCCAGGTCCTGCAACAACAGAAACTACCGAAACTTCAGATTCCTCAAGTAGCGTTGGAAAGTTATCAATCTCATGTTCATATAGGGTCGAGACTTCACCTTCTGCCCCCGGTTGAGGGCTCTGACGCTCAGTAAATTCCTTATTCTGTTCAGCCATATTGTTAATATCAATCTCTAAAAGATCACCTAAAGCACCACAAAACTCTAAAACCCAGCCGGGGTTATTAGTATGTACGTGTACCTTGACTAAATTGCTATCACCGACTACTAACAAGGAATCTCCCCGGGGTTCGAGTTTCGATTTAATTTCATCAATATTTATATTTTCTCCCCGCACCAAAAACTCAGTACAATACTTATATTGTAAGGCCTGATCGCCAGTTACAGTCGCGGACTCAGCTCGCTCAGTTACCGCTTTCCCACCGCTTTTCTGGGCCTGATCTTGAGCCACTGATTCCCAATCAATTTGTCCACCTTTTAACGCCTTTAAAGCGCCCTCCCAGGCCACTAATAACCCTTTTCCACCGGCATCAACCACACCTGCTTCTTTGAGAACAGGTAATAAATCTGGCGTTCTGGCCAAAGCCTTGTTTCCTTCTAACAAATAAAGTTGGGCGATGGCAATTATATCAGTATTTTTCTTAGTCGCCTCAACAACAGCATCAGCAGCTTCCCGAGCCACCGTAAGCACAGTACCCTCTACCGGTTTCATCACTGC
>DHRX01000086.1:0-4167 GCA_002408345.1 Firmicutes bacterium UBA5301
ATATTCTTCCCAGAGAACAAATTTATTGAGATGGTTGAGATGGTAAAGTCCAATTTTATTCTCGTGACGAAAAACCCATTCGGATTTTCCATCCCCGGTAATATCCCCTTCTCCGACTAAAATTAGTATATCTCCACTATCGTTAGTCGGAAAAGAGTAACCTTCNNCGGGAATATGATCGCCACCACTCTTCTCCAGTCCATCCGACAACATCGACAACTCCAATGTCATCGTGAGCGACAATGACTTCGGGGAGACCATCACCATCCAAATCTGCTAGAATCGCAGCGGTTAACGGGGATTCAAAAATATATTCTTCCCAGAGAACAAATTGATTAAGGGGGTTGATATGGTAGAGTCCAATTGTATTATCGTGGCGGAAGACCCATTCAAAATTTCCATCCCCGGTGAAATCCCCTTGTCCCACTAAAGTTAGTGGATCCCCATTGTGAGCAGTCGGGAAAGAGTAACCCTCCTCAATTTTCAGAAGGTAATCTGATGCTGCCTCAGCATTGACAGGTGCTAAGAATATGGCACAAAAGATTATTAATATTATCCGGCGCAGGAAAATTCGCAATTATTACCATCCTTCGATATGGGTCTATCTTTTGTAATAATATTCTTCCACAGTATAGATGCTATTCCTGCCAAGGTAAGTACTCCTGCACTTAGTATAAATAACTAAAAAGCCCTGAGCCATAATGTGCTTCAGAGCCTTTAATTACAAATGGTCGGGGCGACAGGATTTGAACCTGCGACCTTTTGACCCCCAGTCAAACGCGCTACCAAGCTGCGCCACGCCCCGATTTTCTAACAACTTATATTATAGCAAAGTCCAGTTCCGAAGGCAATGCTTTCACAGTAAATCGACAGCAGGTCTAATCGGTCCGGATATATCGGCATCTAGCTTAAAGGCGCTATGAATGGCTCGAACAGCATCTTGAGCTTGTTCTGCTGTGATTAGACAGGAGATACGGATCTCCGAGGTGCTAATAACCTGAATATTAATTCCACTTTCACAAAGGGCTTTAAACATCAAAGCGGCTACACCAGGATTGGTAACCATCCCTGCTCCTACTACCGATACTTTAGCTACTGAATCGTCACAATGCAAGCCTTTAGCCCCTAACTGGGGTATCAGATTTTGAACAATCTGCATAGCTTGTGTCGCATCATCTTTAGAGACCGTAAAAAGCAGATCTGTAACGGTCTCAGCTTTGGTGCTTTGAACAATCATATCTACATTTATGCGGGCTTTAGCAAGAGCTTCAAAGATGGTAAAAGCGATACCGGGTTTATCCGGCACTTCAATCACAGTTAACTTAGCTACATTGAGGTCATGCGTAACACCACTAACATACATTTCCCGCTCCAAATCTGAAACCTCCTTGACAATAGTTCCTGGCTTATCATTAAAACTAGATCGGACATGAATTTTCATACCATACTCGGCGGCAAATTCAACAGCACGTGGTTGTAATACCCCTGCACCCGAACTAGCCATCTCTAACATTTCCCCGTAGGAGATAACGTTGATTTTACGGGCCTCAGAAAGAATGCGAGGATCTGCAGTATAAACACCGTCAACATCGGTATAGATCTCACAAATTTTTGCTTGTAAAGCGACAGCCAAAGCTACAGCCGATGTATCAGAGCCACCACGGCCTAAAGTGGTAATATCCCCCAACTCATTTATTCCCTGGAAACCGGCGACAATAACAATCTGTCCCTTGTCCAGCTCTTGTTTAATCCGCTGGGCATCAATACTTTTAATTTTAGCTTTACAGTGTAAGTTTTCTGTTTTCACCCCTGCTTGCCAGCCGGTTAAAGAAACAGCGGTATGTCCTAAACTTTGAATAGCTACAGCCAGAAGTGAGATAGAAATCTGTTCACCGGTGGAAAGAAGCATATCCAATTCCCGTGGGGTCGGATCCGGTGAAATCTCATGGATTAAAGCTAAAAGCTCATCGGTCATATCGCCCATAGCACTAACAACCACAACAACTTGATTGCCAGCTTCTTTTGCTGTACAGACCCGTTGGGCTACAGCTTTAATTCTTTCACTATTTTTTACGGAACTACCTCCAAATTTTTGAACTACAATATTCAAGCTTTCAGTCGTCCTTTCTCCACCATGGCCCCGTTATTATCTACTTTACTGACAAAGTAACGAGCAGATACCCCTGCTTTTTTAAACGCTTCGACCATGGCAGCACCGATTTCTTTAGAATTATTAACGGTTAGGGCTAAAACACTAGGGCCAGCGCCACTAATAGTAAAGGCTACAGCACCAAGTTGGTAAGCTGCTTTTTCTACGTCTGAGTAACCTGGAATTAGCTGGGAGCGATAAGGAATATGTAAAGGGCTCTGGATTAGCTCAGCTAAATGGGTCAGATCCTTCTCCATTAAAGCTAAAACTAAGCCGCCAAGGAGAGCCGAATTATGGACCGCTTCCGATAGAGAGACTGACTGTGGGAGTACTCGACGCGCTTCGGTAGTACGAATCCGTAGCTCCGGAACAGCAAAAACGAAGCTAAGCTGAGAGGGTATCTGTAAAGGCAGTGTTAATGGTAACGCTTTGCTCCGTACTATATTTAAGCAGGCCCCGCCAAATAAAGCTGGTAAGACATTGTCCGGATGTCCTTCTAAGTTTGTAGCTTCTGCAGCTAATAAAGCCAGCTCAACTTTTTGTCCGACGGTAGCTAATATTTCTCGGCCTAAACAGAGAGCTGAAACAATACAGGCGGCACTACTACCTAATCCTCTGGCTAAAGGGATATCATTATTAAACGATAAAGTCAGATTTACAGGACAGCTAGCCGCCGGAGTAAGGAGTCTAGCCAGAGCTTGGAAAAACAAGCCTATTCCACTGTCTAAAAGCTCATCTGCTCCTTCTCCAGTTATTTTGATTTTCGAATTAGCTTGGAGCCAAGCTGCTAACTCTAATTCAGAACCGCTAAAAGGTGTAATTGTTTGCCAAGAGGCTTCCAATTCATTATATAATTCTAAAGCGACACCAACACAGTCAAAACCAGGCCCCAGGTTGGCGGTGGTAGCTGGTGTACGAATAGATACTAAGGCCATCTTACCCCTCCAAAACGATTTTCCGAATAGCCGAATAATCTGCGGATACAGTAATTACTTCAGGAGCTTGTTTTAAAGCGTTATCCGGGTCTTTAAGGCCGTGGCCGGTTAAGACGCAAACCACCGATAGGTCACGTTTCCCCTGAAAATAACCGGCAGCATTTAATTTAAGTAAGCCGGCAATTGAAGCGGCCGAAGCAGGCTCACAGAAGATACCGGTTTTAGTAGCCAATAGACGATAGGCATCAAGAATCTCAGCATCGGTAACAGCAGAAATACTACCACCCGATTCATCACGAGCCGCTACTGCCCGTTGCCAGCTCGCTGGGTTACCGATCCGAATAGCGGTAGCCACTGTTTCTGGATTCTCTATAGGATGGCCTTGGACTATGGGGGCTGCTCCCTCAGCTTGAAATCCAAGCATTACCGGTAAAGAAGTAATAGCGCCAACTTCCTTGTATTCTTGGAAACCCTGCCAGTAGGCGGTAATATTTCCAGCGTTGCCAACTGGAATACAGAGATGACTAGGAGCATGACCTAACTGATCACATATCTCAAAAGCAGCTGTTTTTTGTCCTTCAATTCGGTATGGATTTAAAGAGTTAACTAGAGTGATGTTTTCTTTCTCGGCTAATTCCCGAACAATCCGCAGGGCAGCATCGAAATTCCCATTAATAGCAACGACTACAGCGCCATGAATTAAAGCCTGTGAAAGTTTTCCCATAGCTATGGCTCCCTGAGGGATTAATACAAAACAACGCAATCCGGCTTTAGCTGCATAGGCAGCTGCTGAGGCGGAAGTATTCCCTGTGGAAGCACAGATAACTGCTTTTGCCCCATCTTCCATAGCTTTTGAAACGGCCATAGTCATTCCCCGATCTTTAAAAGAACCGGTAGGATTAAGGCCTTCATACTTAACATAGACCGGGAAATCTAAGCCAATAGCCGATCCAATTGGAATCAAAGGGGTGTTTCCTTCTTGTAATGTTATTACTGGGGTATTTTCCGTAACCGGAAGGTACTGGCGGTATTCTTCAATTAATCCATGCCACATTATGCTTCTCCCTCTACTCTAATAATGTT
>DHRX01000086.1:4372-4557 GCA_002408345.1 Firmicutes bacterium UBA5301
CTTACTTCATGGGTAACAAAGACTAATGGAACAGGTTCCCCTCTTCCTTGTTGAATAACTGAATGGAGACTAACCCGGTTACGACCAAAGGCTGTGGCAATTTGAGCAAGAACCCCAGGGTTGTCCAAAACTGAAATACGAATATAATATCTGCTTACGGTGCTACCCATAGCTAACTGCTTCTT
>DHRX01000086.1:4745-4989 GCA_002408345.1 Firmicutes bacterium UBA5301
AGCAGGCTTTTTTAGCGCCACTATCACGAGCTATATCCATAATATCAGAACAAACAGCACTAGCAGTAGGCATATCACCGGCCCCTCTTCCATAAAACATCAACTCCCCTACCGCATCCCCCTCAATATAAATAGCATTGAAAACATCGGAAACAGCAGCTAAAGGATGTTGATTAGGAATGAAGGTGGGGTGCACCCGGGCTTCAATCCCATCTGGAGTCTCTTTAGCAATAGCTAAAAGTTT
>DHRX01000086.1:5216-5870 GCA_002408345.1 Firmicutes bacterium UBA5301
GAGCCAAAAGCAATGCTACCTAAGATCAAGAGTTTATACGCAGCATCATAACCGTCTACATCACTAGAAGGGTCAGCCTCAGCATAGCCTTTGGCTTGCGCTTCAGCCAGGGCTGTTTCTAGAGGAGTACCCTCTGTAGCCATTTTAGTTAGAATATAGTTTGTAGTTCCATTAATAATACCCATTACTTTTGAGACTTGGTTAGCAACCAAAGACTCTTTGAGGGCTTTAATTACCGGTATGCCCCCTCCCACACTGGCTTCAAAGTGAAAGTGAACCTTCTGTTCATCAGCAAGACTAAGTAGCTCTTGGCCATGTTTGGCCAATAATTCTTTATTGGCAGTAACAATATGTTTACCCGCCAAAATCGAGCTACGCAAATATTCAGTAGCCGGAACTACACCACCCATGACTTCTACAATTACGTCAATATCTGGATCAGCAACGATTTGGGAAAAATCAGTCGTTAAAAGGTGATCAGGGACGTCTACCGGTCGTGGTTTAGCGAGATCCCGTACTAATATTTGCCGGATTTCCAAAGGGCGTCCAGCCCGTTGGGCCAATTCTTTACCGTGCTTGGTAATAATTTGATATACTCCACTTCCTACAGTACCCATTCCTAGTAGGGCAATCCGTAATGGCTTCATCGTAGGT
>DHRX01000162.1 GCA_002408345.1 Firmicutes bacterium UBA5301
CACCGACATAGAGCAAAGGTCGCCTCGAGTCGAGAATATACTTAAGGGCCCGCTCAATCTGGCGGGGATGTCCGTTTTTCGTTGGTTTATAACTACTTAGCTCTACCGTATCCGGATAAACAAAAGGTGCTTTAGCGATAGTTATATCTTTAGGCAAGTCAACTAGTACTGGTCCTGGCCGTCCAGTAGTCGCGATGTGAAAAGCTTCCTTGATAACTTGAGGTAGGTCCTCAACCTTCTTAACCAGGTAATTGTGTTTAGTAATCGGTAAGGTAATGCCGGTAATATCGGCCTCTTGAAAGGCATCGGTCCCTAAAAGCCCGGTGGCAACTTGGCCCGTAAAAGCCACCAAGGGCACCGAATCCATATAGGCGGTTGCTAACCCGGTAACTAGATTAGTCGCCCCTGGACCAGATGTAGCCAAACAGACCCCGGGTCGTCCGGTAGTCCGGGCATACCCATCTGCTGCATGTGCTGCTCCCTGCTCATGTCGGACTAAAATGTGACGTAGCGGTGCGTCCATTAAGCGGTCATAGATCTCCATTACCGCTCCACCGGGGTAGCCGAAAATAACTTCGACCCCTTCTCGTACTAAGGACTGCACTAACATCTCCGCTCCTGATAACTGCACTCTACTCACTCCTCGGAGGTGTTGTCTGAATATAAGTTGACCTCTTCTCCTCAGAACAAGGGAAGAGGTAACTTCAGCCAAAAAAGTAAATTGGTCTGCAATTGAGATAATTATTACATATTATATTGAACCAGTCTGGTGTCGTCAAGATGGAATTGGTGTATTAGATTTAACATAGCGAACAAAAGCTTCGACTACACTGCTTAATTGTTTTTCCTTTTTGTAGACTAAATAAAGGGGACGGGTAATTTCCAGGCCTTTAATCGGCACCTCAACCAAACGTTTCAGTTTAAAATAACGTTCGGCGGCATGTTTAGATATAATAGAAGCCCCCATACCGGTAACAACAGCATTAAGTACCGCCTCGGTACTACCTAACTCCATACGTACCTTGAGATCTTCCACGTTTACCCCCTGTTCACTCAAAGCCGCCTCTGCTACCTGTCTGGTGCCTGAATCCTTCTCACGCCAAACTAAGGCTACATCCTCTAACTCCTTAGGTTCCACAAAATAGCGGTCAGACCAAGGATGTTGAGGTGAGACGACTAAAACCAATTTATCGTGGGCAAAAGGGAAGTAGACTAGCTGGGGATCAGCAGAGCTAGCCCCAACTAAGCCCAAATCCAACTCGTTATTGATAACCATACGGCGAATACTACCAGAATCCCTAATTTCTAACTGGAGATGGACTTCAGGGTATTGAAAGGTAAATTCGCCGACTAAGAGAGGTAGCGCGTACTCACCAGGGATAGTACTAGCTCCCAGCCGCAGTATACCCTGCAACTCCAACCCCACTTTTTTCAAAGCCAACTCGGCTTCCTCAAATCCGGTAACAATCCGTTGGGCGTAACCATATAAAACCAGCCCCGCTTCTGTTAGCTCAGACTGCCACCCCTTACGATCAAACAAGGTAACTTGGAAATGTTTTTCCAGGGTCTGAACATGTTTGGTTACCGCTGGTTGTGTTAAATGCAGACGTTTAGCTGCCCCCGAAAAACTCTTTTCCTCGGCAACTGTGAGAAAAGTCTGTAAAAAGCGAATATTCACGGGTTTATGCCACCTTCAAAGGATATCCTAATCGGCCAAAACCGCCCCTTGACCTGCCGAAGTAACCTGTTTGGCATACCGAGCCAGGTAACCGCTGGCGATTTTGGGCTGTGGTTTCTTCCACTTCTCTCTACGCCGACTTAATTCCTCCTGGTCCACTAATAGTTCTAATTTCCGTGCTGGAATATCAATCTGAATTTGATCCCCTTCTTCAATTAAGGCCATTAAACCACCGGCCATTGCTTCTGGGGAAACATGCCCAATAGCCGCCCCCCGGGTTGCCCCGGAAAAACGCCCATCGGTAATTAAAGCCACCGATTCATCTAAGCCCATACCGCAGAGAGCAGAAGTAGGGGTCAGCATCTCCCGCATCCCCGGCCCCCCTTGAGGACCCTCATAGCGGATAACTACTACATCCCCTGGTCTAATTTCGAGGTTTGAAATAGCCTGCACCGCCGCTTCTTCCGAATTAAAGACCCGAGCCGGTCCGGTATGCTCCAGCATCTCTGGTTGTACCGCCGCTTGTTTAACCACCGCTCCCTCAGGAGCTAAATTACCCCATAAAACCGCGAGACCGCCTTGTGAACGGTAGGCTCGGTCCGGGGTCCGAATCACTTCAGGGTTAAAGTTCCGGCCGGTAGCCACAGTTTCCCCTAAAGTTCCAGCCACAGTTTTAGCCTCGGTCTCCAGTAACCCCAACGAGTTTAGCTCCTGAAGCAGAGCCGGTATCCCTCCGGATTCATGCAGATCTTGGAGATGATATGGACCAGCTGGCCGTAGCGAAGCTAAATATGGTGTCCGCTTACTAATCGCGTCAACCTCCTGGAGCGTAAAAGGTACCTGAGCTTCATGGGCTATCGCCGTTAAGTGCAGAATGGTATTGGTCGAACCGCCTAAGGCCATATCGACTGTATAAGCGTTAGTTAGAGCCGCCTTAGTTAAAATAGTGCTCGGTCGCAGATCGGTCTGAACTAGCTGGACAGCCTTGCGACCAGTGGCTTTGGCTAGCCGGAGTCGCTGGGCGGAAACAGCTGGAGCGGTGCCGTTAAAAGGTAAAGCTAACCCTAATACCTCTGCTAAACAGTTCATTGAATTAGCGGTAAACATACCGCTACACGAACCGCACCCGGGACAGGCTGCCGCTTCCAGTTCCGCCAGCTCTGCCGAATCCATAGTTCCAGCCTGAACCGCTCCAACCCCTTCAAAAACAGAATTAAGATCAACAGCTTGACCTTGAAACCGACCGGCTAACATTGGTCCACCGCTAACAACAATAGCTGGAATATCTAGGCGGGCAGCCGCCATAATCATCCCCGGTACAATCTTATCGCAGTTAGGGATCAAGACTAGACCATCGAGAGCGTGGGCTTGGGCCATCACCTCAACGCTGTCGGCTATTAACTCCCGGCTGGCTAAAGAATAGTGCATCCCTTGGTGCCCCATAGCAATACCATCACAAACCCCGATTGTTCCAAACTCTACCGGCAGTCCCCCGGCTTCCCAAATACCGGCCCGAACCGCTTCCGCAATGGTATGCAGGTGTTGGTGCCCTGGAATAATGGTATTAGCAGCATTAGCAATGCCAATTA
>DHRX01000150.1:0-300 GCA_002408345.1 Firmicutes bacterium UBA5301
CAGGGTCAGAGTATCTACCAAACCTTACTAGACATAGCCCAAGGTCGAATCGACTTTGAGGGTCGGGCTAAACAGAGTTTAGTCGATTTTGTTGAGTTGATGGAAGAATTGCGTGGGAAACAAGCTGAAGCGACCTTAACTAGCTTGGCCGAAGAGATTATTGATCGTTCTGGCTATCGAGCCGAGTTAGAGCTAAACAAGGATGAACAGGCCCGGGGACGCTTGGAGAATATTACCGAGTTCCTTTCAGCTACCCAGCAGTACGACCGAGAGCTTCCTGGCGAAGGCATTGGCCTCTTT
>DHRX01000150.1:545-1619 GCA_002408345.1 Firmicutes bacterium UBA5301
GGGCTCGAAGAAGGGATCTTCCCCCACTCTCGGGCGACCTGGGAGATCGACCAGTTAGAAGAGGAACGTCGTCTTTGTTATGTCGGTATAACCAGGGCCCAGGAACGCTTATACCTGACTACCGCTGGTCGCCGGACTATCTTTGGGGTAACCGAAAACCGTATTCCATCTCGTTTTCTCGAAGAGATACCTAAAGAACTCCGGGAGGAGATCGGTTCTCCTAAAGTTACCAGCGCTACCCCGTCAACAGTTTTCTCTCCCCAGCAAAATGTTGGGGTTACTTACACGCCAGGCCAAAAAGTGGCCCATAATAAATGGGGAACTGGTACTGTGGTTTCCGTTGATGGCCAAGGTGCTGATGCCGTACTAGTTATTGCCTTCCCCGGCGAAGGGGTTAAGAAGCTGCTAGCTGGTTTTGCCCCTTTAAAGATTGTAAACGGTTAAACAGGAGGATCAGCAGTTGAGTAATCAAGTTTGGGTTATTGGCCATCGCAATCCAGATACAGATTCTATTGTTTCAGCTATTGCCTACAGCCATTTGAAAAACGAAATTTGGCGACGGGAGGGGAGCCCTCTCTTTGCGACCCCAGGTCGTTTAGGCTCTCTTAATGCCGAAACTGAATATATTCTCCAGCGTTTTGCAGCAGAAGTCCCCGAATTATTACCTGATTTATGGGCCCGAGTTCGGGACGTCATGCAAAAGGATGTGGCTTACGTTTACCCCGATACCCCGCTGATTGAGATCGGCCGGCTAATTCGGGAAAAAGATCTGCGGACGATTCCCGTAGTCGATAGAGAGCTACAGCTACAAGGGATCGTATCCGTTGGTGATGTAGCCAAAAAATATTTTGCAGAGAATCAAATCGGCCAGAGTGAGATCCCCTTAACAGTAGATAACCTGATTCAGGCGGTAGAAGGAACGCTATTAACCGCCAGTGAGCGGTCTACAACTTTGTCGGGACGGGTATTAATCGGAGCAATGAGCCCGGAAACCATGGTTTCTCATCTTTCTTCAGGGGATATCTTGCTGATCGGTGACCGGGAGAATGCTCAAACTGCCGCTATTGCTGGGGG
>DHRX01000150.1:1832-10271 GCA_002408345.1 Firmicutes bacterium UBA5301
ATTTCTTCCCCTTTAGATACCTATACCGCTGCTCGGCGGATTAATATGAGTTTGCCGGTGAGTTCGACGATGAACCAAGGGGCCTTGACCTTTGGTCCAGATGACCTACTAGATGAGGTCAGGGAGAAGCTGGTCAAGTATAAGCACCGTAATTATCCGGTCGTCGATGAGGAGCAACGGCTCCTCGGCTTACTGAGTCGAGGTAATCTTTTAGCTGGTCCAGCCAAGAAAGTAATCTTAGTCGACCATAACGAGTTAGGTCAGTCGGTAGCAGGCCTGATCCAAGCCGAAATTCTGGAGATCGTTGACCACCACCGCTTAGGTGATGTTCAGACCGATAACCCGGTATTCTTCCGGAATGAACCGGTAGGTAGCACCGCTACCTTAGTAGCAGAGTGTTACCATGAAGAAGGGGTAGCTATTTCTGCTCAGATGGCCGGGTTATTGGTGTCCGCTATTCTCAGTGATACCCTTATTTTCCAGTCGCCAACGACGACAGCTAAAGATCGGCGGATAGCTCAAGAATTAGCTGAGTTAGCTGGGATTGCCGACCTAACCCTTTTGGGGCGAGAACTACTGGAAGCCGGGTCCGATACCGACCACCTAACAGCAGAACAGTTAATTACTGAGGACTTAAAAACCTTCGCTTTTGGCGCTGATTTTACAGTAGGGGTAGCCCAAGTGGAAACCTCTAACTTGGAGCGTTTTTTAGAGCGGGGTTCTGAATTAATGGAGGAGATGGAACGCTACCGGCAGAATAACCGTCTAGACCTTTTTCTACTCTTAGTTACCGATCTGTTTCGTCAGGGCAGTGAGTTACTAGTTACCGGCCCGGCCCAACATATTGTGGAGAAGGCTTTTGGTTACCCCCTCCAGGGTAACAAGGTCTTCCTACCTGGCGTACTTTCCCGGAAAAAGCAGGTCATTCCACCGTTGGGCAAGGCTGTACAGGAGGTTCAAATCTAATGGCAAAATCGGCTGAATCCGAAAGGAGACGCAAAATGAATACTGTTGGGGGAAAATCTGTTTTCTTAGAGTATGTGGAATCGATCGTTATAGCTGTTTTATTAGCTATGTTTATCATGACTTTCATCGGTCGCTCTTATGTGGTCGACGGTGCCAGTATGGTACCAACTCTACATGACAGAGAACGGCTGATGGTAGATAAGCTAACCTATCGGTTCAGCGAGCCCAAACGGGGCGAAATAATTGTCTTTAAATTCCCGGCAAACCCGAAATATCGCTACATCAAGCGGGTAATCGGTGTGCCTGGGGATCAAATTATGATTGAGAACGGTAGCGTCTACTTAAATAATGTGCGTTTAGATGAAAGCTATGTTTCCGAACCGGTTCGAGAACGTTTTGGTCCTTTTGAAGTACCGGCAGGGCATGTATTTGTTCTTGGGGATAATCGGAATAATAGCCAGGATAGCAGGTATACCCTGGTCGGTTATGTGCCCTACAAACTAATTGAAGGCCGGGCCCTTGTCCGCTATTGGCCCTTAACTAAACTCAAGGCAATCAAGCGACCTGAGGTCTTAGCCGGTATCAATGTAGATTAAGTAAGGAAGGTTACTATGACCTCGTTAGAATCAGTGCGTAAACAAGTAGAAGAACTACGGGAACAGATTCGTTTCCATGATTACCAGTATTATGTTCTTGATGCTCCGCAGATTACCGATGCTGAATACGACAGACTAATGCAGGAGCTGCAATCTTTGGAAGCCCAATATCCGACGCTGATTACTAGCGATTCCCCGACCCAACGGGTTAGCGGCGGACTAAGCTCTGACTTTGCAACGGTGGTCCATCCGGTGCCGCTGTTAAGCCTGGGGAATACTTTTTCTCCAGATGATCTCCGGGCTTTTGACCGGAGGTTAAAAAAACTACTAGGAACTACAGTAGATCTACCGTATGTTGCCGAACTGAAAATAGATGGGCTGACTATTGCTTTGACGTATGAAGATGGCGCCCTCACCTTAGCGGCGACCCGGGGTAACGGTCAAGAAGGTGAGGATGTTACCGCTAATGTTCGGGCTATTAAGGCGGTACCTTTGAAGCTACGGCCGCCTTATCCGAAAAGATTAGCGGTGCGTGGTGAGGCGTATATGCGGATTCAGGACTTTCAGGAGCTGAACATAGCCCGAGCTGAGGCCGGAGAACCGCTCTTTGCCAACCCGCGTAATGCTGCAGCCGGTACAATCCGGCAACTCGATCCCCGAGTAACGGCAGGCCGACCGCTCTTAATCTATTGTTATAATATCTTAGCTACTGAACCGACGGTGGATATAGCGACCCAGTGGGCGGCCTTGGATCAATTGCAGGATTGGGGGTTCCCTGTTAACCCTGAACGGCGGCTCTGTGCTAATATTGAAGAGGCTATTCAGTTTTGTAGTGATTGGACGGGTAAGCGGGCTACTTTACCCTACGAGATTGACGGGGCAGTCGTTAAACTTAATTCTTTAGCGGCCGCCCAGGGTTTAGGGGCTACCGGTAAGACCCCCCGGGCCAATGTGGCCTATAAATTCCCGGCGGAACAGCAGACGACTACAGTTTTAGATATCATTGTCCAAGTCGGACGGACCGGGGCCTTAACCCCGCTGGCCATATTAGAGCCGGTCCATATTGCCGGATCTACAGTGAGCCGGGCCACCCTCCATAACGAAGACTATATTAAAGCCAAGGATATTCGGATCGGTGATAAGGTAGTGATTCAAAAGGCTGGGGATGTCATCCCGGAAATCCTGTATTCGCTGCCCCAAGAACGGACCGGTACCGAAACCCTCTTTGTTATGCCCCAGCAGTGCCCAGCTTGCCAAGCCAAAGCGGTACGAGAAATGGGGGAGGCGGTTACCCGCTGTGTCGGTCTGGCCTGTCCAGCCCAGCTCAAGGAGAAAGTTGTTTACTTTGCCTCCAAAGATGCCATGGATATCGAGGGGCTAGGGCCAGCTTTAGTTGAGCAGTTAGTAGAAACCGGCTTAGTTCATAATGTTGCCGACCTTTATTATCTGACCGCCGCTAATTTGTTGGCCTTAGAGCGGATGGGTACAAAATCGGTACAGAACTTACTGCAGGCTATCGAAACCTCGAAAAGTCGACCGCTATCCCGATTGCTTGTAGCTTTAGGAATCCGTTATGTAGGGGTGCGGGTCGGTCAGGTTTTAGCCCAGCATTTCCAGGATATTAGTACTTTAGCCGAGGCTGAGCTAGAGGAACTCCAGACTATCCCTGAGATCGGTCCGAGAATTGCTGAAAGTGTCCGTGATTTCTTTCAAGAGCCCCAGAATCTAGCTGTAATAGAGGCGCTCCAAAAGGCTGGGGTCAATACTGTCGAGAAGGTAGTCAGTAAAGGTACTTCTTTAGCCGGTCAAACCTTTGTTTTAACCGGAACCCTAACCGGTTGGACCCGCTCCCAAGCGAAAGCAGCTATCGAGGCTAGGGGCGGCAAGGTAACCAGCAGTGTTTCGCAAAAGACTTCCTATGTTGTAGCTGGAGCTGATCCTGGTTCCAAGTACACTACAGCCCAGGAGTTAGGTATACCTATTTTAACTGAAGCGCAATTAGCGAGTCTGTTAGAGCAACAAGGAGGTGACCCAGAATGATTACTAAGGCTGAAGTTTTGAAAACCGCTGATAATGCTCGGATAGAGCTTTCCGACCAAGAAGCAGAACTATTTACCCAACAACTTAAAGCTACTTTACAGTTGGCACAGAAGTTGCAGGAAATAAATACTGACGGGGTTCAACCCACCATTAATACCGTTTACATGCAAAATATTCTCCGCGAGGATATCGTCGAGCCGTCCTTACCTAGGGAGGAAGCATTAAGTAATGCTCCCGATCCGCAAGACGGATTCTTCCGGGTTCCCAAGATTATGGACTAGAGGAGGAGTCATAGTGAGTCTTTACCAACATACAGCCCATCAACTTCGGGATATGCTCCGCCGCCAGGAAACTACGGCTGTTGAAATAACCGAGTCGATGCTGGAACGCATTGAAACCATAGAGCCAGAGGTTAAAGCTTATCTGACAACTACCCCAGAATTGGCCCGCTCTATGGCCCGAGTAGTGGATCAAAGGTTAAAGCAGGGGGAGGCGCTCCCTGATTTAGCCGGTATCCCCATGGGGTTAAAGGATAATATGAGTACTAAAGGGGTCAGGACAACTTGTTCTTCTAAAATGTTAGAGAACTATATCCCCCCCTTCGATAGTACCGTTTACCAAAGGTTAATGCAGCAGATGTCGCCGTTACTTGGTAAGCTGAATATGGACGAGTTTGCCATGGGCACATCGACAGAGAATAGCGCCTTCTTTACCACCGCTAACCCCCGGGATCTCCAACGGGTACCAGGCGGGTCTAGTGGTGGCTCGGCTGCTGCCGTAGCTGCTGGTACAGCTATTTTCACTCTAGGTTCCGATACCGGTGGCTCAATCCGGCAACCGGCCGCTTTCTGTGGTGTAGTCGGGCTGAAACCAACTTATGGTTTGGTTTCCCGGTACGGGGTCGTTGCCTTTGCTTCATCGATGGATCAAGTCGGACCGTTAACTAAGGATGTTACCGATGCCGCTTTAGTTTTAAATGCTATTGCGGGTTCTGATCCTTGGGATACTACTACCGCTCAGCGGGAAACTTTGGATTATACCGCTTTTCTGAAGCCAGATGTTAAGGGGATGCGTATCGGCTTGCCCAAGGAGTATTTTGTTGAGGGGGTCAACCCGGAGATCAAAGACCGGATTAACCAGACCGTCCAGCAATTAGCAGCGGCTGGAGCCGAAGTAGTCGAGATCTCCTTACCTCATACCGAGTATGCCTTGGCCGCTTACTATATTATCGCTCCTGCAGAGTGTAGCTCTAACTTAGCCCGCTTTGATGGTGTGCGGTATGGTTACCGGAGTGAGACCGCTCCTGATGTGGTGACCATGTATAAGGAGAGTAGAGGCGAGGGCTTTGGCGCTGAGGTTAAACGTCGTATTCTTTTGGGAACCTACGTTTTAAGCGCTGATGCTTACGAAACTTATTTTGTACAGGCTCAAAAGGTTCGGACCCTAATTACCACCGATTTTCAAGAGGCCTTCCAAAAGTGTGACGTGATTATAACGCCGACTACCCCGACTACCGCTTTTCAGAAGGGAGAAAAGGTTCACGATCCCCAGGCTTTGTACTTGTCAGATCTTTTAACTACTCCGGCGAATATGGCCGGTTTACCTGCTATCTCGGTTCCTTGTGGTTTTGATCAAGCCGGGTTACCTATTGGGCTACAGATTATGGGGCCGGCCTTTGGTGAGGGGCAGATTCTCCGAACCGCCTATATGGTCGAGCAGCTAACGGAGACAGGGGGTGCCGCCCGATGAGCGCTAAGTATGAAACCGTTATCGGCTTAGAAGTTCATGCTGAGTTACGGACCAAATCTAAATTGTTTTGTTCTTGCTCCACTAAATTTGGGTCAGAGCCAAATACCCAGGTCTGCCCGATTTGCTTAGGCTTGCCTGGTACACTGCCGGTATTAAACAAACAAGCGGTGGAGTATGCTGTCGAAGCGGGTTTGGCCTTAAACTGTACAATTCAGAAATATAGTAAATTTGATCGTAAAAACTATTTTTACCCTGATCTGCCTAAGGCTTTCCAGAACTCCCAGTTTGATTTGCCGGTAGCCTTAAATGGTAAGGTACGGATTCACGTTAACGGAGAAGATAAGGAGCTTGGCATTACCCGTATCCATTTAGAGGAAGAGGCCGGCAAGAGCGTACACTCCGGAGACAATATCCTCGGCTCTGATTACTCTTCAGAAGACTATAATCGGGGTGGAA
The DNA here is from genome assembly GCA_002408345.1 of Firmicutes bacterium UBA5301. Classification (GTDB taxonomy): domain Bacteria; phylum Bacillota; class UBA5301; order UBA5301; family UBA5301; genus UBA5301. The sequence continues at coordinate 7,640 of DHRX01000150.1, forward strand.
TTCCGTTAATAGAGATCGTTTCAGAACCGGATATGCGTTCACCAGAGGAGGCCTATGCTTATCTAGTGGCCCTCAAGAGTATTCTGGAATATACAGAGGTTTCGGACTGTAAGATGGAAGAAGGTTCTTTGCGTTGTGACGCTAATGTTTCTCTGCGGCCGGTAGGTGCCGAGAAGTTCGGGACCAAAGTAGAGCTCAAGAACCTCAACTCTTTCCGGGCGGTCCAGAAAGCATTAGAATATGAAGTACAGCGACAGGCCCAGCTTTTGGATGCCGGTGAAACCATCATTCAAGAGACCCGTCACTGGGATGAGAATACCGGGAAGACCCACTCGATGCGGTCAAAAGAAGAGGCCGAAGATTATCGCTACTTCCCAGAGCCGGACTTGGGTCCACTCGTTATCGAGCAGGGGTGGATCGATCAGATTGCCGCCCGTATTCCGGAACTGCCAGAAAGCAAACGCCGCCGGTTTATTAGCGAATATGGTTTACCGGAGTATGATGCTGATTTAATTAGTTCCAGCCGGAAGATGGCTGAGTTCTTCGAAGCGACAGTAGCCCTTTTCCCAGATGCTAAGATGGTTAGTAACTGGTTAATGGGTGAGTTCTCCCGGTTGCTTAATGTAAGCGGTAAGGAGCTGGACCAAGCCGCAGTTACCCCTGAATTATTAGCCAAGCTACTCCAAATGTTGGCTAAGGGAACAATCAGCGGAACTGTAGCCAAGAGCGTATTTGAAGAGGTCTTTGCTACCGGAAAAGACCCTGAGGCCATCGTTCAAGAAAAAGGGCTGGCCCAGATCAGCGATACTGCTGAGCTTGAGCGGATTGTGCAAGCTATCATCGCAGCCAACCCCGGTTCGGTTACCGATTTCCGCAATGGTAAGGATAAAGCTCTCGGGTTCTTAGTTGGTCAAGTGATGAAAGAGACTAAGGGCCGGGCTAACCCCCAATTAGTGAATGAGCTGTTACGGAAGTACCTAGCGTAAGTAAAGATACCGTCGTTTAGAGGAAGGGCGGAGGGTCCCCTAGGGCCATCTGGTCTTCCTCTGCCGTTTTCGGTCTTAATTGACAGTAAGGGTCATTAATGGTAGTATATCTTAAAATTCGTAGATTGAACCGTAGGGAAGTGGAGGTGGGAGTAGTGGGGGAGACGAAAAACAACGGATTTCGTTACGATGTAGGCGAACCACGTAAGAATCGGATCTATATAATGGATGTTACCAACCGTGATGGTGTACAAACTGCACGGATTAGCTTATCTAAGCTCCAGAAGACGATGCTCAATATCTACCTAAACCAGATGGGCATCCATCAGAGTGAAATGGGTTTCCCGGCTTTAGACCATGAAAAGAACTATATTGAAGCTAACTTGAGACTACAGGAGAAGGGGCTGTTACAGCCGTTAGTTCTTTCTGGTTGGTGTCGGGCCAAGAAAGAAGATGTGGAGTTAGCTCTGGAGAAAACCCGGTTGAAACATTTAAACCTGTCTATTTCGGTTTCCCAGATTATGACCCAAGGGAAGTTTAGCGGTCGCATGGATCGCTCTGATGTAATTAAGATGATGGTAGAGGCTGTTAAAACCGCCAAAGATAAAGGCGTGGAAATCGTCGGGGTTAACGCCGAGGATGCCTCCCGTACTGATGAACGTTATGATGAGGATTACCTCATTGAATTTGCTTTAGCGGCTAAAGAGGCTGGAGCCGACCGGATTAGGTACTGTGATACTTTAGGTTATGACCGGACCATATCGATCTATGATTCGGTTCACCGTTTGGCAAAAGCGGTGCAATTACCTATTGAGTTACACTGCCATAACGATCTGGGTTATGCTGTGGCCAACTCCGTTGAAGGTGCGATGGGGGCCATTGATGCTGGTGTAGACGCCTATATTAATACTACTGTTAACGGCATGGGTGAACGGGCCGGTAATGCTGATTTAGTTTCAGTTATCTTGGCGCTTACTAAATCCCGGGGCCTACGTCATGGTAGTAGTATTTTAGACCCCAAGGTTGACCTGAAGATGGCCTGGAAAATATGTAACTATGTAGCTAACGCTTTTGGCCAGCCGATCCCCATTAACCAGGTTGGTGTCGGTGGCAATGCTTTTGCCCATGAGTCTGGTATTCACGCAGACGGGATGCTCAAGGACCGGAACAACTATGAACTTTACGGTCCGGAAGAGCTGGGTATTGGTGAAGTTGAAGTGCGCCGGATCGGCCGGGTAATTACTACCGGAGAGTACGGCGGTCTTAAAGGTCTGCTCCATGTTTTAGAGGAGTTAGGTATCGAATCTGTCGATGCCCGGAAGACCTTACACTTGGTCCAGTATGCTTGGCACCATAACCAAATGGAACTAACCGCCGACGAGATCTGGTTAATCGCTAACTATCCTGAGGAAGTTCGGCAGATTTTAACTGTCACACCCTAAAAAAGTATTGTTTTGGAGGATTTAGATGACCATACAGTCTAAAACCGTAACGTTAATCCCCGGTGATGGTATTGGGCCCGAGGTTACTAGGGCCACCCAAGCCGTTATTGATGCTTTAGATCTAGGAATCCAGTGGGAAGAAGCTCTGGCTGGTGTTACCGCTTTAGAGCAGTTTGGTACCCCGCTACCGCCAGAGACTTTAGC
>DHRX01000014.1:0-668 GCA_002408345.1 Firmicutes bacterium UBA5301
GCGCTCTCTTGCGCCACCATTTCTGCTAAAAGCTCTTTTTCAAAAATAAAATTAAAGATTAAATAGCTAATTTGGTCAGCCATAAAGCGGGCCCATAAAAGCCCGGCCCCCCATAATAAACCGGCACCGATAAGTCGACGTAGCGGTAAGGCCCGTAAGCCAATAGTTGATAGGGGCCGCTGATAACCATAACGAACTGATGCTAGGGTTAACCAAAGCAAAGCTAGCTCTTGAGCAAAAAGGGCGGGTAGTAAGGAAACACGTTTCAATTCTTCTAGCTCTAGTTGAGTCCCAGTAACTAGATAGCCCAGCTGAATTAACCAGGTCACTAAAACTGGAACTATTATTAAAGCAAATAACAGGATTACCACTACATCTAGAATCCGCCATTTATATTTATGAGAAGTAGTTAGCTGCGGCATAACGTTTCATCCTCAAAATAGGAGCCGGGTTACCCCGGCTATAGCTATCATTATTCCTATTCTGCTGGTAGAGTACTTATCCCTGCCGCTGTAGAATTAACGGACACTATAATTTGGTGCCTCTTTAGTAATCTGAATATCGTGAGGATGGCTCTCCTGTAAACTGGCATTAGTTATTTTAATATACTTAGTCTTAGTTTGTAACTCTTCAATATTAGCAACACCACAGTAACCCATTCCTGACCT
>DHRX01000014.1:697-2315 GCA_002408345.1 Firmicutes bacterium UBA5301
GTAATCTGAATATCGTGAGGATGGCTCTCCTGTAAACTGGCATTAGTTATTTTAATATACTTAGTCCTAGTTTGTAACTCTTCAATATTAGCAACACCACAGTAACCCATTCCTGACCTCAGACCGCCCATTAACTGATAGATAATTTCAGCAACCGGCCCCCGGTACGGAACCCGACCTTCAATCCCTTCAGGAACTAACTTGGTCTGAGCATCCTGGAAGTAACGATCACGGCTACCTGCCCGCATAGCTCCGATCGAACCCATACCCCGGTAAACTTTATAGCTTCGCCCTTGGTAAATTTCTAACTCCCCAGGACTTTCATCTGTCCCAGCTAATAACGAACCCATCATTACTACATCAGCACCAACACCCAGCGCTTTAACGATATCTCCTGAAAACTTAATACCACCATCGGCAATAATAGGGGTACCCGTTTTAGCAGCCTCAGCTGCACAGTCCATAATAGCTGTGACCTGAGGAACTCCGATACCAGCAATCACTCGAGTTGTACAAATAGAACCAGGTCCGATACCGACTTTAACACAATCAGCTCCGGCGGCAATAAGATCGCGGGTCGCTTCTGCAGTAGCTACATTGCCAGCGATAACATCTACTCCTGGGAAAAGCTCTTTGACCCTCTCTACCGCCCTAAGGACATGTACAGAATGACCATGGGCAGTATCAATAACAATAGCATCAACTTCAGCTTCAACTAAAGCCCGAGCTCTTTCTTCCATACCCTGCCCAATACCAATAGCCGCAGCTACTCGTAACCTACCTCGGGAATCTTTCGCAGCATTAGGATACTTGATAGCTTTTTCAATATCTTTGATAGTAATCAAACCTTTGAGATGATTCTCTGCATCTACTAAAGGTAGTTTCTCAATACGATGCTGGCCTAAAATCCGTTTAGCTTCTTCTAAAGTCGTATTAACCGGAGCCGTAACCAGATTCTCTTTGGTCATAATGTTCTCAATCGGTTGGGCATAATTTTCTTCAAACCGTAAGTCCCGATTAGTTAAGATACCTACTAATTTTCCTTCCACATCAGTGATTGGAACCCCAGAAATTCTATATTTCGCCATAATAGCTAACGCATCAGAAACTAGATGCTGTGGCGAGAGGAATACAGGATCAACAATAATACCACTTTCTGAACGTTTAACCTTATCTACTTCTGAAGCTTGTTCTTCTACGGTCATATTCTTATGGATAACACCGATGCCACCTTCTCTAGCCATCGCGATAGCCATACGAGCTTCGGTTACAGTATCCATCCCAGCGCTCATTAACGGAATATTAAGTTGAATTCGCTTGGTTAAATTGCTGGCAGTATCTACTTCCCGAGGTAACACCTCAGATTTAGCTGGTACTAATAATATATCATCAAAGGTTAAGCCTTCACCAACACACCGGTTTTCTACTTTCAAAATAACTCCTCCTTTTCCGGAATTTCTAAGTATCATAGCAAAAATGTTCGTAAACGTCAATGCGATTCTAGTATTCTGTACTAGTCCATTGACAAATGAATCAAAAGATGGTATCGTATATTTTGCTTTCGATACTTTTGCTGCGCCTATAGCTCAGAGGATAGAGCACCGGCCTCCGGAGCCGG
>DHRX01000014.1:2425-2675 GCA_002408345.1 Firmicutes bacterium UBA5301
GGATAGAGCACCGGCCTCCGGAGCCGGGTGCCCAGGTTCGAGTCCTGGTAGGCGCACCATTTTATTTCTGCCCCATCTGTAAGGCTCTTGATTCAATCAGGAGCCTTATTTGTTATGTGCCTCTATACGTTGACAACCCCCTAAGAAACCGCATAGAATAAGTCCAGGAGGTTGGTAAAAGATGGTTGAAATCCGAGCCCTGCCTTTGCCTGATAAAGCGCTCCAGCTCACTGGAATTAGTCCGAAACAG
>DHRX01000014.1:2870-5504 GCA_002408345.1 Firmicutes bacterium UBA5301
GGAATCTACTTCAAGGCGGCATTAGCGATCCCTTAATCTTTCGAGGACTCAAAGTCGAAGAAACTTTCAACCTCGATGGGGTAAAATTACATGAACTCTATTTTTATAACCTTAACGCCAGGGGAGGGGAACCCCACCCAGCTCTGCTGACGGCTTTAACCCATAATTTTGGTTCCTTTGACGCCTGGCTCCAAGATTTTATGGCTACAGGTATGGCTGCCCGAGGGTGGACCGTTCTCGCTTATGACACCAGAGATAACGGCCTCCATAACATACTATTGGATGCTCACAATGTCGGCGTAATCTCTAGCTGGACCCCCTTATTAGTACTGGATGTTTATGAACACGCCTACTATATTGATTTCGGAACCGCTAAAAAAGCCTACATTGACGCCTTTATTAAGAATATTGACTGGCAAGTTGTCAATACCCGTTACCAGGCTATTCAGTGTTTAGAGGCTGATCGTTAAAAACCAACAAGCGGTAAGCTAACAGCAAAGTAAATTCTCCCCGTAACATCATTCCGGTTAAAGGAAGCGCATACCCTGCGCTCAAACGTAGGGTAGTAGACGAACTATAACCAACCCCACCAGCACCGTACAGTAGCTCAATAGGAACGGTAACTTCACCTAGCTGCCCAACTAGAGATGACCTTAACCGCTAGCTTTTTTCTACCTTGATTTGCCAAATTTCCAGTCGCCGAAGCCAATATGTAACGGCCTTCTCTACCTAGCCCCTCTTGACCTTTAATTCCGGTCTGTGTCGTTACCGCCCAAGAACCAACTCCAGTAATATGACTTAGTCCAGCATTATAAATAAAGGCTGGTTCCATCTCCCCCACTGCTTCCGGCCAGGTCACCATAAACCCTGCACCCCGAGTAAATACGGTGCGCTCCCCGCTAGTTTGCATGGCAAAAGCTGACATCCCATCGGAAAAATCCGCAATGGGTACCCAATATTTTGGTGCCAAAGTAGGCCAAGGGGTATATGTCTTAACCGGTAGCGCTACAGGTGGTTGGGTTACAGCAGCCGGTAATACCGGGTTATAGTCCTCCCATTCACTAGGGGTCTCCAACCAGGCCGCATTGGCTAAATCCAATTCAAAAAGGTCCCATTAAAAAGAGACCAGCGAGAAAAGCCATTAGCAGTATCAGTAACATCCTTAAGGACAATTTGAGTCTTTTCGTCTGGCACATGCCCTATTGCCTTAGTGGCCACGGGGTAGATTTCCTAGGCCACAGTTTCATAGCTAACCGACCAAAAGAAGACCCTTGGCAGTCAAGCTAAATATTTCGGGAAAAGGTGGAAATAACCTTTAACCCTAGCCAGCTAGAATAATAAAAAGGCACCCTTTGTGGATGCCTTTTTATTATTGCTAATTGCTCACGTTTTTAGAAAGCGGGAACAACCGCCCCCTGATATTTCTCGAGAAGAAACTGCTTTACTTCCGGACCATTCAGAACCTCTGCTAGCTTGGCTAAAGCTGGATTCTGATCACCTCGGCGCACCGCCAAGATGTTAACATACGGGGAGTCAGCAGTTTCGATAAACAAGGCATCTTTCAATACCGAAAGCCCAGCTTCTAAAGCATAGTTTCCGTTAATTACTGCTGCATCGACATCCGGTAATGACCGTGGTAGTTGAGCTGCTTCTAACTCGATAATCTTTAAATTCCGGGGGTTCTTAACGATATCAAAAGGAGTTGCTGTTAACCCTGAACCCTCAGCTAAGGTCAACAATCCAGCGCTTTCCAAGAGTAATAATGCTCGACCACCATTAGTTGGGTCATTGGGGATAGCTACCTTTGCTCCCCTTTTCAGTTTATCTAAAGACTTAACTTTTGCTGCAAAAACAGCCATAGGCTCAATATGTACCTTCGTAGAATATGTTAAGTTCAACTTACGGTCAGCGCTAAACTGCTCTAAATACGGGATATGTTGGAAATAGTTTGCATCTAAATCCCCAGCATCTAAAGCTAAGTTGGGCTGAACATAATCGGTAAACTCTACAATTCTTAGGTCCACACCTTCTTGGGCTAAAAGCGGTTTAACCACCTCAAGAATTTCTGCATGCGGTACCGGCGTTGCGCCTACTTTAAGAATAGTTGCTGCACTACTGGTTCCGTTTATTGATAGTACCAGCGTTAAGAACAGCCCAACAACACCTAATAAGCCAACTACTTTCCTACTCACTCTTCATTCCCCCTACTTCTCTATCTTACTTTTTATTAAGGCTTTCAGCCGCCCAATCGCCCAAAGCTTGGACAATCTCGACTAAAAGAACCAAAACAACGACAGTCATTAGCATTACATCACCACGAAAACGTTGGTAACCATAGCGAATCGCTAAGTCGCCTAACCCCCCTCCACCAATAGCACCAGCCATTGCTGAATAACCGATTAAGTTTACCGCTGTAATGGTAACCCCTAAAACTAAGGTTGGCAGCGCTTCGGGCAAAAGTACTTTAACCACAATCTGCCACGGTGAAGCGCCCATAGATTGAGCCGCCTCTACCACCCCTCGATCAACATCCCGTAAAGCCGACTCGACAATACGGCCAACAAAAGGGATTGCTGCTATGGTTAATGGTACAATAGCAGCTGCAGTACCGATGGAAGTCCCAACGAGCAACCG
>DHRX01000014.1:5852-6128 GCA_002408345.1 Firmicutes bacterium UBA5301
CATAAACGAGGACTAGTTATTTGGCCTAAAACACCAGGGAGCTCGGTTAACTGGCCGATCCAATATAAGCTTAGTAACAGAACAAACCCGCTGATACTAGGTATGAACTTCTGTATCTGTGTTGTTTTTTGATTAGGCTGAACGAGACTCATCTCTTAACACCTCAATCTCTATCCCTTGGTCTTCTAAATACTGCAAAGCCTCATCTAACCCGCCATTGAGGGCGCGTAGCTCTACTACCAAGGTACCAAAGGGAACGCCTTTAATATGGTCAAT
>DHRX01000014.1:6239-7312 GCA_002408345.1 Firmicutes bacterium UBA5301
GGAACGCCTTTAATATGGTCAATATTACCGGCCAAAATATTAACATCAACATTAAAACGCCGAACCACCGAGGAAACCACGGGTTCCCCTGCAGACTCACCAATAAAGGATAAGCGTGCAATAGCCGCTCTCTCCGAGGGGGTAGTTAGCACTAAACCGCTGTTGCGAATCTCTGTTGGCAGATCAATCTGGATTACCCCCTGAATAAATTGGCGCGCCGTTTCAGTCTGGGGATGAGCGAAGATCTCTACTACTGAGCCGGTTTCCACTATCTTTCCATCGGAAATTACCGCTACCGAATCACAAATTTCCTTAACTACGTCCATCTCGTGGGTAATAAGAACAATAGTCAGACCTAGACGTTTATTAATATCCTGCAGTAAAGCGAGTATAGTCTTAGTAGTCTGGGGATCTAAAGCCGATGTCGCTTCATCGCAAAGTAAAACCTCAGGGTTATTAGCGAGGGCACGAGCTATACCCACCCGTTGTTTCTGGCCACCACTGAGCTGGCTTGGATACATATCGGTCTTGTCGGTTAAACCCACCAAACCCAGCAGATCCCGGGTACGCCTGGCAATTTCGGTTTTCGGCACCCCAGCAACTTCTAAGGGAAAAGCAATATTATCAGCTACCGTGCGGGATGAAAGCAAATTAAAGTGTTGGAAAATCATACCGATTTTGCGCCTTTCCTGCCGTAACTTCCGGCGGTTTAAGGCCGTAATTTCCTTGCCACCGATGGTAATTTCCCCCTGGTCCGGTCGCTCTAACATGTTGATACAGCGGATCAAAGTACTCTTGCCGGCACCGCTCAGACCAATGATCCCAAAAATCTCACCTTTAGCGATTTCCAGATTCACTTGATCCAAGGCAACTACCTGGTTAGGGTAGGAACCATAAACCTTAGTCAAATTCTTGATTTGAATCACCGTATATCCCCCCTTGGAAACAAATAGACCTCCGATAACGGAGGCCTATTTCAGCATAAATTTGCTAGACCGTCCCTTATCTCTCAGGAATATTCCTGCTGGAATTGGCACCATTTCCATTGCTGGCGGTTGCCGGGTTTCATCGGG
>DHRX01000120.1:0-2395 GCA_002408345.1 Firmicutes bacterium UBA5301
TGGTCTCTACTTTCAGGAGGGCTAACCTTAGCCTTGATGATACTCCCTACAATTCTGCGTACAGCTGAGGAAGCTATTAAAACTGTACCTTACTCTTACCGGGAAGGCAGCCTAGCTCTCGGAGCCACCCAGGGTCAAACTATCTGGAAAATTGTATTACCCTCGGCTCTACCCGGAATTCTTACCGGAATCATCTTAGCTGTTGGCCGGGCTGTTGGTGAGACCGCCGCTGTCCTATTAACCGCTGGAAGTTCAGTATTACCCCCCTTAGGCCTCTTAGATTCAGCTCGTAGCCTATCGGTTCATCTTTACATTCTGGCTGTCGAGGGTATTTCTACTGAAAAAGCTTTTGCCACCGCGGTCGTTCTCATTACCTTAGTTTTAATCCTCAACTTTACCGCTACTAAATTAGTACGTAGATTAACGCCCCAATAAACTCTAATAGGAGTGAAGTAATTTGGTTGGTAAAATAACAATAGAAGACCTTAACTTATGGTACGGTCAGTCCCAGGCTTTGCACCAAATCAACATGGTTATTCCAGCCGGTCAAGTCACTGCTTTTATCGGACCTTCTGGTTGTGGAAAGTCTACTTTACTACGCACCTTCAATCGGATGAACGATTTATACGAAAACGTTAGCATTAGCGGGAAAATAACACTAAATAATATCAACCTCTATACACCTAATGTAGATGTAGTCGAACTCCGCCGCCAAGTAGGTATGGTCTTCCAGAAACCAAACCCTTTTCCCATGAGTATCTTTGATAATATCGCCTACGGCCCCCGTATTCACGGGGAAAAAAATAAGAAGATATTAGCTGAGATCGTTGAGCGCAGCTTACGTCAGGCCTTTCTTTGGGATGAGGTTAAAGATCGGTTAAAAGAGCCAGCGCTTAAATTGTCTGGAGGTCAACAACAGCGGCTCTGCATCGCTAGATTATTAGCGGTAAACTCAGAAGTTCTCCTAATGGATGAGCCGTGTTCAGCCTTAGACCCTATTTCTACGTTAAAAATTGAAGAATTGATTTTCGAACTACGCCCTAAATATACGATCGTCATCGTTACTCACAACCTACAACAAGCCGGTCGAATTTCGGATCAAACCGCCTTCTTACTTAATGGAAATCTTGTCGAATTCGGCCCTACCCCAGAGCTTTTTGAAAATCCGTGGCATAAAAAAACAGAAGACTATATTACCGGTCGGTTTGGTTAAATTATACAAAGGGGGAATTACTGTGCGTGGAAATTTAGATGAACAACTGCAAGAGCTAAGGAAAGATCTACTTAAAATGGGTAGTTTAATGGAAGAAGCCATCTCAAAGGCTATTAAATCTTTGGCTACCCAAGACCTTCAGTTGGCCCGGGAAGTAGTCGTTGCCGATGCTGCAATTGACCGCTTCGAAGAAAACCTGGAAGCCCGCTGCTTGAATATACTTGCTCTCCAAAACCCGGTCGCCACCGACCTACGAGAAATCACTACTACCTTAAAAATAATCACTGACTTAGAGCGAATGGCCGATGAAGCTGTAAATATCGCAGAAGTCACCATTATGATCGGCACAGATCCTTTACTTAAACCGCTGGAAGACATCCCAGTGATGGCTCAGTTAGCTATCAAAATGGTTGCTAAGTGTTTAGACGCCTTTGTTAACCGTAATCTAGATTTAGCGAAAGAGGTAGCCGCCAGTGATACCGCTGTTGATCGGCTTTACTCCCAACTTTTTGCGGAACTAACAGGTTTAATTGTTCAGCATAGCCCCTTTCCCCAGACGGAGCAAGCGATTGAACTTATTTTCACCGCTAGGTACCTAGAAAGAATCGCTGACCATGCTACTAATATTGCTGAGCGAACCATCTATATGGTCACTGGCCAGCGCGTTTCTCACCGCCGGGAATGGTGGAAAGAAAACTAATTCTCATTTACGGAGCTACTTCTTGGGAACTCAGCAGATAATGATGAAAGAGGTATTCGCCTGCTGTGATTAGGGCTGCAAACAGGATTATACTAGGAAAGCTGGCTCGCAAGCCAACCCATAGCCAATCAAGGATATAAACGGCTGCAACTGAAATTACCCCATCGGTAAATGCGGTTATTAATTTACCTAAAGTAGGCAGAACCAGGAGATCTCCACCTAAATAGTTTAATGTAGTTACCACTAATGCCAGCCCAAATATTGAACCTAGGGTATTACCATCAATAAACCCAATCGTAATTCCTGCTAAAAGAAAAGTCAGGCTCAACTTAACTAGCAGAGCACCAACGGTTTTGCTCACCACATTCACCTCTAGGTTAGGGTTTCCAGTCTAAATGAGATTTATCTCTCCAAATAAAAAATGGACCACAAATTAAAGAAGGTCCACGCTTTGGAGCCGATGAGCGGATTCGAACCGCTGA
>DHRX01000120.1:2498-3423 GCA_002408345.1 Firmicutes bacterium UBA5301
ACCTGCTCATTACGAGTGAGCTGCTCTACCTACTGAGCTACATCGGCCCGCAAATTATGTTCATACTTTTCTAGTATACGGCACCACCTGGGCAACGTCAAGATGGCTGGATAGAGCCAGCAAAAAATTCCCATAATAGTAAAGAACTATTATGAGGAGGCTATTCCATGCTTGATCGGCGTGAATTTGTTCGGCTCTGTATGTCTACAACCCTATCATTACCATTAACTAATCTAATTTTCTCTGAATTAGTTAAGGCCCAAGTAGTAAGCCCAGACCGCCCTAAAGTTCTCTGGCTCCAAGCCTCTACATGTACAGGAAATACCCTTTCCTTCGCCAATAGCGTTAACCCTTACCTCTCAGACGTTCTGCTTAAGATAATTGATTTAAAATACCATAATAGCCTTTCCAGCTTCTATGGTGACCAAGTTCGGAAAGTTATTGATGAAACCGTTGAGGGTGGGGATTATATTTTAGTAGTTGAAGGGGCCATCCCTACTAAGGATGGAGGGATCTATGGAACTTTAGGACGAAAAAATGGGGAACCCTGGAAGATGATCGACGTCGTCCGTTACATGGCCTCCCGGGCCCAATACGTTGTCGCCATCGGGGTCTGTGCCGTATCAGGCGGTCCCTTTGCTGCCTACCCTAATCCCACCGGATGCAAAGGTGTCTATGAGGTTATTGATAAACCGGTAATTAACTGTCCGGGGTGTCCCTGCCATCCTGACTGGTTCGTTGGTACCTTAGGCCACTTGCTACTCTATAAGGAGAACCCCAAGCTTGACGCCTTTAACCGCCCGGTAATGTTTTACGGCCGGCTCATCCATGATCTCTGTGACCGCCGTTCCTACTTTGAGAATGGTATTTTCGCCGAGTACCCCGGAGATTTTGGCTGTATGTACAAAATTGGCTGTAAAGGACC
>DHRX01000120.1:3619-6128 GCA_002408345.1 Firmicutes bacterium UBA5301
GATAACACCCCCTGTATTGGCTGTGCCAACCCTGGATTCCCTGATGCTACCTCCCCCTTCTTTCAGCACTTACCTAGCGTTCGGGTTCCTAATGTTACCGTTACCGCTAACGCTATTGGTGCTGTGGCCGGGGCCGTTACCGCTGGTGCTCTCGGTGCCCACTTCATTGGTAATCTAGTTAAAAAACGCCCCTTAGGCGGTACACCACATACACCTGACCAGGACGATTTAGAGGAAGGTGAACAATAATGGCTCAAAAAATCTTAGTTGATCCGGTTACTAGAGTAGAAGGCCATATGAGCGTAGAAATAGAGGTAGCCAACGGGGAAGTTATTGACGCCCGAGTTACTTCTAGCCTTTTCCGGGGTTTGGAAAAGATCTTTGAAGGCCGTGATCCCCGGGATATGCCCTACTTTACCCAGCGAATCTGCGGCTTCTGTCCGGTATCCCACGGGGTAGCTTCTGCCAATGCCCTACTAGATGCCAACCCTATTGAAGTTCCCTTCAATGGACGGTTACTAAAACACATGATGCTAGCCGCTGATTACCTCATGGATCATATTCGCCATTTCTACTTCCTTATCGTTCCTGATTACGTTAAAATGCCTGAAGTAAGCCCATTTATACCCTATCCGACTAAAGATTTTCGCCTCCCTTCTCAAGTTAACTCCACCCTCCTTGAACACTACATGGAAGGCCTGGATATTCAGAGAAGGGCCGATACGATGGTTGCCACCTTTGGAGGCAAATCTCCCCACACTCACGGGGTCTATCCCGGCGGCTGCTCAATGCCTCCACACACCCATCGAGTTCTAAAATACCGTTCCCACGCCCTGGAACTGGTAGAGTTCATTCGCACCAAAATGATTCCAGATATGGAAGCTATCGCTAAGTACTACCCCGACCACTTTGAATTCGGCGGCGGCTACGGAAATATGTTTTCTTTTGGCCTTTTTCAGATGAGCGAAAATTTGCAAGACCGGGTCTTTAAACCCGGGGTTGTGCTAAACGGAACAACTACCGAACTAGATTTGACTACTCTGCGTAACGGTTTCAGCGAAGATGTTAGTCATGCCTGGTACCAAGAAGAACCTCAGGAGACTGAGCCTGTCAATTCTACTACACATATTCAGTATGGTAAAGAAGGGGCCTACACCTGGACTAAAGCTCCACGTTATAAGGGTAAACCCATGGAAACAGGTCCCCTAGCTCGGCTTTGGATAAAGGGTGAATATAATAACGGTATATCTACCCTAGACCGACAGATGGCTCGAGTCCTTGAAACCTTAAAAATAGCCGAACACGCTGCTACTTGGGCGACAGAGCTCCGACCCGGTGAACCTCATATCGCCCCCTGGGAGGTGCCAAAAGAAGCCTTTGGCGCCGGATTTGTTGATGCTGTCCGTGGGGGGCTAGGCCACTGGGTGAAAATCCGCAACGGTAAAGTAGCTAAGTATCAGGTGATTACTCCCACTACTTGGAATAATTCGCCTCGAGACAAAGGCGGGCAGCGCGGGCCCATGGAACAAGCGCTAATTGGTGTTCCTGTAGAGAACCCAGCAAGTCCCATTGAAGTAGTGCGTACTATTCACTCCTTCGACCCCTGTAACGCTTGTGCTGTACAGGTAATTACCCCTAAGGGTCCACTGCCCCAATTCCGAATCTATTAAACGGAGGTTACAGCATGACCAAAGTACACCGTCATCCCCGCTGGGCTCGTATAATACACTGGTTACATACCATATCGATGTTAGTTTTGATTTTTAGCGGTTTCTACATCACCTACGCCAGCCGTGCTTTTTTGTTTCCCAATATGCGTAGCGCTCGTTTAGGACATTTTATCGCCGCTTACATTATTACAGTAACTTTTATCGCTAGGATCTACTACAATGTCGCCGAAAGAACTTACAAAAACTACCTTATTGCCAAAGCTGATCTGAGAGAGTTTCCCCGCTTAGCTAAATACTATCTTTTTTTCTCTGAAGAACTCCCGACCTACGCCATCTTTAACCCAGGACAGAAGGTTATGTACCTAGCCTGGCAGCCCTTACTATTGGTCCAAGCCATTTCCGGTTGGCTGCTTTATGATTCTATTCGGTTTCAGCCCATCTGGCTCTCTAGCGGCATTTTGAGCCTAAACACACTACGAACTTTCCACTACCTAGTAGCCATCCTCTTTACCATCACAACGGCGGTTCATCTTTACCTTGTTTTAACTGAAGATCTAGAAAAACTAAAGTACATGCTCGGGAAATAAAAAAGAACCTGTTCTCCTAGAATAGGTTCTTACTCTCTAACCGATGGTGGGCGAAGCGGGACTCGAACCCACGACCTCCTGCATGTGAAGCAGGCGCTCTAACCGGCTGAGCTACTCACCCGTTTTTTGATATAAAAATGGTACCCCCAAGCGGATTCGAACCGCTGCCGCCGCCGTGAAAGGGCGGTGTCCTAGGCCTCTAGACGATGGGGGCACTGAAAATGGTGAGCCATCCGCGACTCGAACGCGGGA
>DHRX01000120.1:6265-12659 GCA_002408345.1 Firmicutes bacterium UBA5301
ATCCGCGACTCGAACGCGGGACACCCGGATTAAAAGTCCGGTGCTCTACCGACTGAGCTAATGGCTCATCTCAATCGCTTTAACATGATACTATATTTCGAAAACTGTGTCAAGGAGTTCTACCTGCTATTTTGTCCCACTAGCTCAAAATCCAGATTACAAAAACTACACTTACATAGTATACCGATTAAATCCCTTTTAGGCAAGGGGGTTCATTAAAAAATCGGCTCCCGGATAAAAGTCTCATGTCGACCAGGACCAACCGATACTATAACTACCGGTACCCCGGTCAGTTCTTCCACAAAAGCAATGTAGTCCTTTGCTTCCTGAGGAAGCTGTGAATATTCTTGTGCTTCTTTGCAGCTACCTTCTGGCCACCCTGGTAACTCCTCATAAACCGGTGTACATTCCTTAAGCACATTACTCTGAGCAGGAAAACGAGTTAGCAACTCGCCCTGGTAACGGTATCCTGAACAGATCTTTACCGTTTCCATACCTTCTAGAACGTCTAGTAACGTTAACGCTATCCCATTTAGACCGTTAACTTCAGCTGCATAGGCCAAAGCTACCCCGTCTAACCAGCCACACCGCCGAGGTCTACCGGTAGTTGTACCATACTCTTTTCCCCGTTCTCTAATAAGGTGACCGATTTCATCTAGTAATTCTGTAGGGAAAGGTCCACCACCGACACGAGTGCAATAAGCCTTGGCTACGCCTACAACTTTGGATAAGCGGTTTACCGCTACCCCAGTACCGATAGAAGCTCCGCCTGCAATCGTCGACGAAGAGGTTACAAAGGGGTACGTCCCATGGTCAATATCAAGCATAGTCCCTTGGGCACCTTCAAAAAGCACATTTTGGTCAGCCTGAAGGGCAGCATTAATAATTCGAGTAGCATCGCCAACTTTTTCTTGCAAGCGGCGACTATAAGGTTCACAGTCCTCTAACAAGTTTTCTAAATTAAAGCCTTCATTATTATATACTTTTTGTAACAACTGATTTTTAGGAGGTAGGACTTCCACTAAGCGATCTCTAAGTAAGTCCATATTGACAAAATCCGCTATTCTAATACCGCTACGGGCTACTTTGTCAACATAACAAGGCCCAATTCCACGACCGGTTGTACCAATTTTCTCTCCACGTTGTTCTTCTTCTAAGTGATCTAAGAGGCGATGGTAAGGCATAATTACATGAGCATTTTGGCTAATTAATAAACTCGACGTATCAATGCCTCTTTCTTCTAGGCCATCAATTTCAGCCAATAGTACCGCAGGGTCTACCACTACCCCGTTTCCAATAAGACAAGTCTTTCCTTTATATAGTATGCCGGAAGGAATTAAGTGCAACTTAAATGTTTCTTCTCCAACTACAACAGTATGACCAGCGTTATTACCACCCTGGTACCGGACTACTAAGTCGGCATCTTGGGCTAACAGATCAGTTATTTTACCTTTTCCTTCGTCACCCCACTGAGCACCTACGATTATAACTGCAGCCAAAACAGACCGCCTCCTTTAGTACTCTAAACATGGAAAGTTTAACAAATTGCAGCAGTATAGTCAAGCAAGTGGAAATTCCGGTATTTTATAAGCGATAAGAGGAATTCACAGCACTAGAGAGAATATATCAAAAGTGCTTGCCGTTCCACTAGTTATATTAATATATTGCACATAATACGTAGCCAAGTGTACATTGAATTTTACCAAAATAAATTTTAAGGAGGTCCGTTGATGAAAAAGAACGATAACTGGACCTTTCTAAGAAACATTAACATTGCTTTGTCATTTGGCTTATCAGTCGTTGTTTACCTGCTCGCTGGGTATTACCTCGGCAACTGGTTAGATAATAAATTTAACGCGACACCGTTTTTTTTAATTACTGGCTTGTTAGGTGCCGCAGTATTGATTTTTCGGGCTTTTTTGGAATTAGTTAAAATACTCGATCATAGTCAAGAACTAGAAAAGCGTCTACAGGAAGAACATATTTCCAAAGAAGAGCTCCGGAAAAGAAAAGTAATTGAAGCTCGAGAATCACTAGATCATGCCAAGCGCACTCTTACTGATTTCGAAGATATGGTAATTCAGAAGGAAAGAGAAGCTTTACGGCGAATTCGGGGAGAAAAAGAAGAGGATCCCAGTATCGATTCACGAAATAAACTTAAGAAATTTTAAGTTTAATATACAGAAAGAAGGGATGACTATGTTTTCCCTACCTGCAACACTAGTTAAAGCTGCGGGCCATGCCGCAGAAGTTGCCGCGCAAGGAGGTGAAGAACTAACTGGAATGGCAGCGAAATTTGAAGAATTAAATCATGTTTTAGATCATCTTTCGCCCTACTTGAAATTTAATTTAGGCTCTATCCCCATTACCAGCACTATTGTCAATACTTGGATAGTAATGGTTGTAATTGCATTAATTGCTTACTTAATGGCACGTAACTTAGAATTCAAACCGAAACGAAGCGGTCAAAAAATATTAGAATATTATGTTGAGTTTATTGGCGGTATTGTCGATCAGGGCCTTGGTAAAGAAGGCCGTAAATTTATTCCTTTTATCGGTTCTATTTTCCTTTTTATTCTATTTTTAAACTTGAGTTGGTTTATTCCGGGCATGATACCACCAACCACCGATTATAACACTACTTTTGGTTTTGGTGTCGCAACTATTTTAGCCGTTAACTTTATTGCTGTTAAAGAAAAAGGGGTTATGCATTGGCTTAAGCACTTTGCCGATCCGAACCCGGTAATGGCGCCCCTTACGCTTTTGGAGCAGCTAACTCGGGCTTTCTCCTTAGGCGTTCGTCTTTTTGGTAATATGTTTGGTGAAAAGATGGTAGTTACCGTCTTAACCATATTAGCTCCGTTAATCTTGCCGCTACCTGTTCAGCTACTTGGCGTTATTATGGGTGTTATCCAAGCTTTTGTCTTTACATTACTATCTACTACCTATTTATCAGGTTTTCTTGCGGGGCACTAGTTTCAATTAGTCGCTTCCTTTGAAGGGGGGGAAAAAGATAATGACTAGCCTTTTTGCAATTGGCGGAACACTTGCTCTAGTTGCCATCTCTTCTGCTATCGGTCAAGCCTTTGCTACCGGTAAAGCTGTAGAAAGCATGGCCCGTCAGCCGGAAATTGCCGGTGACTTAAGAACCACCCTCATTTTGGCCTTAGCCATGATGGAGGCTCTTACTTTGTTTACATTCGTTATGGCCATTTTGATGTGGACCAAAATCTGATTCATTTATTTCTTGAAGTTGGAGTGTAGGAAGTTAACCATTGGTGGCCTCCTACACTCCTGAAAATCCCGACCCAAAGGGGAGAGTAAGGCATGCTTGAGAATTTCAACGTCTGGTCTTTGTTGTTTCAAATTATCAACCTGCTCATTATCTTTTGGATTCTTAAAAAGATTATGTTTAAACCAGTAATGTCAATGCTACAACAGCGTGAAGATTTTGTCGAAACTTCACTTTCTGAAGCAGCTTCAACTAAACAAGAGGCTGAAGAGATCTTAGCCCAATATCGCCGCATGATGGAAAGTGCTGATCAAAAATCAGCTAACATTCTTGCTGAGGCCAATAAAAAAGCTGAGAACTTGTTAAAAGAGAAATCTGTAGACGCCGATAAAAAATATGAGCAGATGATTGCTGAAGCCAAAGTTCAGATCCAAAAAGAAAAAGAAAAAGCACTGGCAGATATTCGTGATGAAATTGCTGATTTAGCAATTCATGCTGCCGGAAAGCTAATTGGGCGGGTACTTACTACTTCTGATCATGAACGCATTGTTAAAGAATGTGTAGAAGAAGTTAGCCATCTGAATTAATAGGTTCTTACCTAGAAAATACACTAAGTGCCCCAAGAAAATTAGCAATTAAAAAATACAGGTGTACAAACCTGTATTTTTTAATTGCTTTGATTTATCAGAATCATGTTAGGCATTTGCTTTTAAGTGCTGACTTAAACTCCTACCGTCTATTTGAACCTCAACTGTCTTAGTTAAAATGTCTGTATACGTGTAGGATAGTCGAGTGGCAAGGTGTTCTTCATCAAGCTTAACTACGAAAATTTTAGGATAAGTTTGTTCTAATACTCCTTCAACTTCCAACACCTTTTTGCGTCCGCGGTTAGCTTTAATCATAATCGGTTGGCCAACGAAATTATCCATACTTTCTTTAATTGCCTTTAAAACGTTGTTTTTCCGCGGTAAAGCTTTCGCCACCAACATCACCTCTCTTTATGATACACAAATAGTTTACCATAAACAGCAACATTTTTCAAGTAATTGATTATTATAATGCTTTCAATGGTTGTTGTCAATGGCTTTTGCTAAGAAATTGCGTTTCTAAATAGGCTCTAATTCCCCGATATAGACCAACCGCTATTTTTTCACGGTACTTGCTACTATTTAATTTAGTAAACTCCCCTAGGTTAGTTAAAAAACCGCAACTAATTAACGCTGCTGGACTAAATGAATGGCGTAGCAAATAAAAAGCACCTTCTTTAACCCCGCGGTTAACCGCCTTAGTCTCTGTTACTACTTCGGAAATAAGCTCTCCAGCCAAACGCTGACCCTGCCAGCTTGCATAAAAATAAGCTTCTACACCGGCTAGCATTGACTGAACAGACGAGTTTATATGTACTGATACTAACAAGTCTGCTCTTAAATTGCGTATAATTTGAGCCCGCTCTTTCTCGTTTATACTAGTATCATCCTGTCGAGTAAAATATAATGACAACCCGGCTCTATTTAATATTTGGGCAACCCGATTAACAATATCCAAAGAAAGGTCTTTTCCCTTGACATCATTGTTAGTGGCTCCCCAATCTTCTCCTCCATGCCCCGGATCTAGTAAAATTTTCTTCCCTATAAAAGCCGGTTCTTGCCGCACTAAAAATAAGGTAGCAGTATCTTCACTATAATAAACACTAGCCCCGATCGCCTGGGCTACAAAGTCCACTGGAGCAAAAGCATGACCATTATAGGCTCGCACTAACTCGGTTAGATTTTGCCGTTTGCCGTTAACCTGCACAAGTGTACTACCAACATTAAATTCACACTCTGTACCCTTATATGTAAGTACAAGTGCGCCTCTTTCCGGTAACCAATTAACTAAAGCGCCCATATTTTCGGCTACTAAACGTACCGGTATTAAGTAGCCCATCTGACCCTTTTTAGCCTTATATCTACTATCCAGATATCTACCATTAATATTTAATTCTGCTTCTTCAGGCATGAAAAACCCCTCCGCAGAGATAATCATAATATCATATGAAACACGGAGGGATAGTGCTATTTGGTATAGCGATCGGCAACACTAGAAGCACCAAAGGAATAGGGTTTAATCTGAGCATCAAAGCCGCTACCAACAACCATACCCAAGACTTCCTTTAAAATTTCCCGGCTTGGTCCATTCTCCCCTATATCTAAGTGAATCTCCACATTAAGATCAGCATAACCATTTTGAGCCAACTTCTCTGTTAGACGGCTAGCTAGCCCAAGACTCTGGGAGGCTTCGTAATAGAGGCGCTGACGGAGGCTTCGACCCATATTAGGCTCTCGATACTTACGATAGTAATAACGGCCACCTTTGCCCTCTCTATGGACAATAATGGCCGTTACAAAGCAGGTCCCGTCATTCTCATGAAACTGGGAATCTGTTCCGATGATTAGTCGGTGCTTCAAGCTTGGCATGATACTAACAAACTGGACAATATCATCAAAAGTGTTATCAAAACTTATCCGGCCTTTACTGGGGCTAATAAAATACTCCTCCACAGCGCACCCCTCCTTTGTCCACTATATTATACTGCTTTTAATTAGTAGTCACAACTGACCGAAAGCATTAGTCAACTGAGCAAAACCTGCCAAATTTAACGTTTCTGCTCGTTTCCGAGGATCAATACCGGCCTGAGCTAGGGCTTCCTGAATTTGCGCCGGGTTATATGTAAGAAATGGAGCAGCTGCCAAAGAATTAGCTATTGTCTTTCGCCGCTGGTGAAATGCCGAGCGGATTACCTTAAATAATAGCGCTTCATCATCAACTTCAACCGGTGGAATTCGATGCCTAGTAAGAGCAATTACTGCTGAATCTACTTCCGGAGTCGGTAAAAAACAATTCTTAGATACTTTGGTTACTATGCTAACATCGCTCCAATACTGCAAAAACAAGCTAATCGAACCATAATCCTTGCCCCCTGGACCAGCTGTATAGCGTTTAGCTACTTCCCACTGTACCATTAATATAAGCTTGTCCCACTTAGTGGCAGATTCCAATATCTTTAATAGAATCGGTGTAGTTATATAGTACGGTAAGTTAGCGACCACCTTATATTCTGTATCTCCCATCAATTCGGCTAAATCCATTTGTAGAAAATCCTCAAAAACCACTTGAAAATTA
>DHRX01000120.1:12783-15167 GCA_002408345.1 Firmicutes bacterium UBA5301
ATTAGAAGCTTGTCCAGATATTATCTCTAGTACTGGTGCCAAATCTCGGTCTATTTCAACAGCCAACCAGCGCTTAACAGCTGGTGCAAAGAAAGCACCCAAGGTACCTAACCCTGGGCCTATCTCCAAAACGTTATCTTTTACTTGAAAATCAGCAGCAGCCCCTATCTTTTCCAGAACATTCCGATCAACTAGAAAGTTTTGACCAAAACCCTTTTTCGCCCTTAAATTATAGTCGTCTAACAGTTTCTGCACTACTGATGGTTTATAAAGTTCCATATCGCTTCCTACTCTACTCTAAAATATAGACCTGCACCCATTGGCGACCAAAGTTAATCGCTTCTTCTAAAGTTTCGTAACACAAATCAACTCGATTTCCCTTAATGGCTCCTCCTACATCTCCGGCAAGGGCCACACCATACCCAGGAATATACACTTTTGATCGTAAGGGAATTACGGTAGGATCTACAGCAATAATACCAAATCCAGCTTCTAAACCTATAGCCGTATAACCATCATCATATGGAGCCGTACTCTCTGGGCCCGGATAGTAAGCGGTAGCCAGCATTTCTTTTACTTCTTTATACCGGTATGTACCGTGACCGGTAGTAATAAGATTACTTGGCTTTTTCCGCCCAACTAAAATCACCTGGTCAGTCGGTTCCGTCATAACTTTTTCTACTATTAGATATTCTTTGGTTAATTCGCCATCTTGATAAATTAGTTTTCGGGTTTTCTGGATCAGACCCTCTTTCCCCAAAACAACTACCTTCTCCTGACCATCAGCTAATTGATCTGAGGGTTCTTTAACCTCCTGAAAAGGGATCTTCACTAAATCAGTAACATACTTTGTCTCAACTAACGGTTGCTGCTCAACATTTTCTAGCACTGTATCTACTTGATTCCGTACGATTTCAATGTTCATAGCTTCAGCAATTTTAGCTTCCAAACCTGGGATAACTAAATCTGATTTCCCTATAAAGATGCCTATTTCAGCTAGAACTTCTGCCACATTGCGACCATAAGTTTGGTAAGCAAAAGTAATACCGTCGAGATCAATTACTACCTGTTTTTCCTTAAAATAATAACTAGCAACGGCCAATAGGAGACCAACAGCCAATCCCATTATCGCCGTCCAGAGAATGATCACAGCCTTCCCTTTTCCCGCCCTAAAACCGCGCTCCACTGAGTCTCACCCCTAGTTCAGAGTAAAACTACCCTTATTTCTAGTAGCTTACCCTAACTAGGCCAATTTTAATCAGATTCGAACGCTAATAATGGTTTTTCCAAGGCTATCATAAAGAGTGGCGTGAATCATACCCTCAAAAGTTTTTTCCCGTGCAAACTTGGTACCGTCCGTAAATTCTAGTTTTACCGTGCCATTACTTAAATCAGCCTTCTTAATAATTTTACCCTCCAACAGTTTAGCCAGTTCGTACTTCCTATTCACTAACCATCACCTCGCCCGTTCGCAAATATCCGCTCTAATTCTGCTTGTAGCACAGGCTCTGGATCTGTTTCAATCGAATCGATTAGATGAATTATAGCCTCTAACTGTTCCTCAGATAACTTTCCTGCTTTGCGAAACTCCTCATACGTACTAAGTAACAATATCTTCGCCTTAGCCAAATCCTGAAAAAGGTCAACCATCTACTTCCACCGCCTTACTGATCCGGCTTACGATCGGTAACATCAATAAATTTAGCAAATTCCGGTATAAACTGTAGAATAGCTTTGCCGGTTTGACCTTTTCGGTTCTTAGCAATAATTAACTCAGCCTGCCCCTTGGTACCTTTAGCCTCAGCTTGGTCAGGATAATAATACTCATCGCGATAAACAAACATAACCAAGTCGGCAAATTCTTCAATATTACCGCTATCTCTAAGATCACTCATTACAGGGCGTTTATTATCTCTACTTTCTACGCTCCGGTTCAGTTGAGATAACAACATAATCGGCACATCTAATTCACCAGCTAAATCCCGTAGTTCCCGAACAGCATCACCCACTATTAAGGCCCAATTACGTTGACTTTCCGGTGGTTTAATCAGTTGCAGATAGTCAATAACAATAAAACCTAGGTCTGGATATTGGGCTTTGACTTTCCGAGCTTTAGCCCTTATCTCTACAGTTGTTAAACCTCGTTTATCGACGACAAAAATAGGAAGGTCATTAAGGGAGTTAAAGACTTCTAAAGCATGGGAAATTTTCCCGTCATCACTAAGTTTAGTATTATATTCATAGCTACTAATAACCGGAGCCCCACTTCGATCACGAAGTTTAAAAAGCTCTCCGATTACAATCCTATCTCCAATTTGCTCATTATCCATTTCTAAGCTGAAAATAAGCACCGGGACCTGCCGCTTAGCTATATTAACAGCAAA
>DHRX01000120.1:15361-36055 GCA_002408345.1 Firmicutes bacterium UBA5301
GTCTTTCTTTTTAAAACCAGTAGTTAGACTATCAATAGCTGGATAACGGACAAATAGTCCAAAAGGCTGGCTACCTTCGGTCCTGCTCAGCAAGTTATTGTAGCATAAACTCAGCACTTCACTAAGTTCCTGAATGTCTTCTTCCCCGGTCTGTTCAGTCGCTGTAGCCGCAAAAATTAATTCCTGGGCTTTTTCACGCATTATAGTTAAATCACCGGTATCTTGAGCTACTATTTTTTCAATCTCTTCTACAGCAGCCAAAATCCGGCGCTTACCTAGTGCTGTTGCTAAGGATTCTATACTTGGTTCTAACTCTGCTTTACTAACAAAAGATTCAGTTAAACTAAGTAAGGCTTGATCGGGTAGGGGTAATTCAGGATTTTTACGCAATTTATTAAAAACTTGCGTATAGGAAACACTACCCCTCTCCTGATAGACCGCTAAAATTGTCTGGAAAATTAATCTGTTTTGAGTATCATAAAAATATTCCGGTTTAAGAAGATCTATCACACTATCAATCTTGTGGGGATAACGGATTAAAATTCCTAAAACCCGTCGTTCTGCTGGCAGATCACAAGGATATTTATAACCATAATCAGGCATAATATTAGGCATCATACTCATCTGGATAAAGCTCCTTCCATTTACGGATTCGGTCTAAATCTGGCTCGTTATAAGCGGCTGCATTTGGTGCTCCTTCTAAGGACTCTTTCTTTTGCCTAACCTCCTCAAGGTCATCTAGAGTATGCCAACCATTTTTATGCCACGCTAATAAAATAGCATTTAAATACGCGAATCTAGGGGTATCTGCCCGTTTCATCATCTCATCAATAGCTTTGGAAATCACCGCCGGCGTTAACCCGTCATCAACCCATTTGGCTAATTCGTCGCAGATCTTTGGGGTAATCCAGCCAACTTTAGACTCATAATAACGCAATAAATCTCCAAAAGGATCTTCTACTACCGGCTCTTCGATAATTGCAGGCACATTTTCCTCAGTAGTAACCGCCGTTTCCTCCTGAAGAGACGGCATTAACTCCGCTGCGGGCAGAGGATCGTGAATAACCAAGCTCTGGGTCCCACCATCTTTATTACTAAGTGAAACTAAACCTGCCTGAATTATCCGAGCAAAAGCCTCATCAAATTCTGACATGGACAACTGTGCTTCTTGAGCCAATACTTCAGTATCAATATCAAGGTTCTGTTGGGCTTTGAAAGCTAGAACCAACCACAAAATTACCCCCTCTTTACCAATCTGGGGGTAATATATAGAAATCAATTCCGGATAAACAATCAAACTAGGTCGGTAATTCCCAGAATATTCAAGGTTGAAATTAAGTGCCATCTCCAAATCTTCCTAACCCTTAGTAATATACCTGATTTTTGCCTAGGAATTTAGCCTGATACGCAAAGGTATCGGCTTTACAAACCAAGTCATCTGCCGAAGCAACATCTGATCCTGGATAAACCGCCACCCCTAGGCTAATTGTAATCTGTAGCCCAGCTAGTTCTTGTGCGCCAATAGCCTGGTGAATACGGTTCGCTATCGCTACAGCTTCCTCTAATTCAGTATTGGGAAGAATTACTGCAAATTCTTCCCCTCCATAGCGTGCGACCATATCGATATCCCGAATAGAGCTCTGTAACTTCTTTGCCATGGCTCTCAAAACCGCATCACCCCGCTGGTGTCCATAACAGTCATTGACCAACTTAAAATCATCTACATCGATCATAATCATAGCAACAGAGATTTGCTCCCTCTGAGCCCTAGCAACCGCCTTTTCGATTTGCTCCCGAAAAACTCGATAGTTATATAAACCAGTTAAACCATCTAAAGTAGCCTGTTCCGCTACTTTTTCATAAAGATAACCGTTTTTAATCGCAAACGCAGTCTGGTTAGCAATGATAAACAAAATACGTAAATCGTCACGTTTAAACCCATTTTTTTGGCGCAAATACAAGGTTAAAAAGCCTAGTATCTCCCCGTGGATAACTAGGGGAATACTTAGTATAGAATTATAAGGAAAGCCCTCGTAAATATTATCCGGCCACGGTAGCGAGTGCAAATCATTTATTATCTCTGGTTGCCCGCGCTGCATAACCCGGCTAATTATCCCTTTATCAACACAGGTAGTTTCATAATTAGCCACAATTTCCGGGGCCAAACCACGTGAAATGGCAATTTCCAGTTCATTTGTTTCAGGGTTGGTTACCAATATAGAACAGGCGTCGTAATGGATAATACGCAGGATTGTATCCACTAACATGCTATACAATTCCTTGAGATTAGTAATACTGCCTAAAACTGAAGTGAATTCGTAGATCGCCAATATATCGAAGATACCCTTGTTAACCTCTTTTTCCAAACGGGTCCGTTCGATTTCGAGTTGACTAATTTGTCTTGTTAACTCAGCCACTTTACCTAGGTTGTTTTTCCTTAAAAGATTTCGGTTAATAATTATTCCGCCGAAAAAAAAGGCAACTACCATTAAGCCTATTAGGGAGGCAAAGTCCATTCAGATTCAACCCTTCTTCCTAAACTTCTGCAGCCTCCAAGTCTTTCCCTGCTCCTATTCGCTCGAGATAATCACTGGCTAAAGGGTTATTGGGGTTAACTTTTAAGGCTTCCCGCCAGACATTCTCTGCTTGAATGTAGTCTCCCTTTTTTTGGTAAGCTAAGCCTAATAAACATAAGGCTGGAAGATAGTCCGGATATCTTTTTAAAGCAGCCTGAAATTCCTGAATGGCTTCGGTATATTGGCCTAACATTTGGAAGAGATTCCCTAAATTAAAATGGGCCTGAGCATAATTAGGAGCTATACTCAAAGCTGTACGGTAGCATTCTTCCGCCTCTACTAAGTTTCCTTCTATCTCTAAGGCTTTCCCCAAAAGATTATAGGCTCTAGCATTAGTTGAATCTATGGAAACAGCCCATTTAAATTTAATAATTGCCATATTAGTTGAGCCCTGGCTCAAGTAAGTTTCACCCTGCCCCAGGTGACCCTTAACACATCCTGGATCTCTCTCTACAGCTTGGGCAAAATTATATAATGCTGCTAAATGCTGATCTAAAGCAAAGTAAACAAAACCTAATCCCACATAACTTTCAATATCATTAGCATCTAGCTTGAGGGCATCTTGGTATGCTGCTATCGCACCATCAAAATTGCCCAAAATAAAGTAATCATAAGCCAACTGCCTATAGGTTTGAACCGAAACAGCTGCATCGTAAGCTAATTTATCGCCTTTGTTTAAGTAGAAATCGGGGTGCCAGGCTAAAGCGCTTCGATATTCAGCGGTAGCCTCTGCATATTTTCCCTGGTTAAAGTAGGCTAACGCCATATTACGATGAACTACAATATTTCGGGGGCTCATCGGGCAAAACGATAAGGATTTTTGAAAAGCAGTAATAGCCTCTTCGTAATTTTTCAAGGCCAAATAAGCCCGGCCTAATCCCGCCCATAAACTGGGATTTTGCGGGAAAAGATCAACCCCCTCTTGACATGTTTTTAACGCCAGCTCCGGTTGATGCCGCTCTAAATATAGGCGGGCCAAATGAACATGAACTTCAGCTTTCGATTCATTAACCGTTAGCGAGTCTTGGGAACGCAGACTTTGCTCATACGCCTCTACCGCCTTGTCCTTATAACCTAAAACTAAATAACAATGGCCTAAATTAGCATAAAGGGTTTCTACTTGCCCCGGACAAGAATAAGTTAAGCCCTGCTTTAGATAAGATATAGCTTCTTGGTAAGCGCCTTGAGCAATTTTAATCTCAGCCAGGTTATTATAAGCGCTGATTGAATTTTCTGGATCCAAAGCAACAGCTACTTGAAATTGTAGTGTTGCCAAATCGAAACGACCAAGATGTAAATAAAGGGCTCCTAAATTAGCAAAGCCCGGTGCAAAATGACAATATCGCTGCACTAACCCCTCCCATAAACTACGAGCAGCATCCATATCACCCTGTAGATAATATGCAGCAGCTAAATAGTTAGTTGGGTAAGGGTTGCTTTCGCCGATTTTGTCCGTTAAATTAGCCAAAAAATCTACAGCTCGTGGCAAACTTGCTGTCTGACGACAGGTAATTAGGTATCTTTGGAAGGCTTCCCAATCATCAACATTGCTAAGCAAATAATCTTCTAAGAGGGCGAGCGCCACCTGATAGCGTCCGCCCTTAAGCCTTCGCTGAATCTTCTTTAATTTATTTTTTCGGTGTTGTGCTTCGCGAAATTCGCTTAACCTACTCACCGATAATCCGCTCTCCCTACTACTTATCTACTAATTTTGAATTAGGCTCCCTTTTCATAAGGCTTACCATCTGCTGCTGGCGGGACCGAACGTCGCACCGCACCAACTAACATTGTTAGAATATAGGGTAACATCACTAAAAACTCCCGAGGCACAGTAATTATCCCTAACGTCTGGGCTAGCATCTGAATAGCGTCGGCAAAACCAAACAATAAGCACGCGCCTAAAGCACCAAAGGGTGTCCACCGCCCAAAGATCATAGCCGCCAAGGCGATAAAGCCACGTCCTGCAGTCATATTATGGGTAAAAGAGCTTAAGAGCCCTAAAGACAAGGTAGCCCCACCTAAACCGCCGAGCAAGCCACTGATAAAGACCGCCAAATAACGGATTTTATAAACATCAACACCAACGGTATCTGCAGCCCGTGGGTGTTCACCAACAGCCCTAATTCGCAAGCCTAACGGGGTCTTATACAGAACAATATGGGAGATGATCACCGCTAAGAAAGCTAAATAAACCGGTGGCGTGTGAGTACCTATGATTGTACCGATATAAGGTATATCTTTAACAAGTGGGATACTCCAGTCGGCTAATTTATTGACAATCGGTGATTGACCCGGTTGGTTCCAAACCCAGCGGAGCATATAACCGGTAAAGCCCATAGCCAATAGGTTAATAGCCACTCCAACTACAACCTGGTCGGCGTGGTACTTAATACTAAGCACCCCCAAAATCATAGCGGTTAAGCCACCCGCTAGCATAGCAGCTACTACCCCCCACCATGGAAGATGGGTAAAGTAGGAGACTAGTACCGCAAAAAATGCACCAATCATCATGATGCCTTCCAGAGCAATGTTGACCACTCCAGAACGTTCCGAGAAAACCCCACCCAAGGCCGCAAAAACCATAGGAGTAGCCATCCGCAACATAGACACAAATACTGCTGCATTAAACAGATCGGTTATATTCACTGCTGGCCCCTCCTTTCTTGGTAAACCGCGGTACTAAGCGTTTAACTAAGGCTTCAGCAGCAATAAAAATAATAATGGAAGCGCTAACAATGCTGATAACCTCTTTGGGAATACTGGCTACAGACTGCATCCGCATCGCTCCCCGACCTAAAAAGCCGAAAAGAAAAGCGCTAAAAACCACGCCTAACGGGTGGTTATTACCGATCAAGGCTACAGCAATTCCATCAAATCCATAACCGGTAAAAGCAAAAACGTCGTAAAATTTATACTGTATTCCTAAGACTTGAACGGCTCCACCTAACCCAGCTAACCCACCAGCCAACATCATCGACAAAACGGTACTTCGAGCTACACTAATTCCACCGTATTCTGCGGCTAAAGGGTTGAAGCCTACCGCCCGCAACTCATAGCCCTTAGTGGTTTTCCAGAGAAACCAGTAGACAAAGAGCGCTGCCAGCAAGGCAATAATAATACCGGCATTGGCCCTAGTTGGCGGCATAAATCGCCATAATTTAGCTGAATCTAAAATCTCCTTGGTTACCGGTAGGAAAGCATGTCCTTTTAACGGACCGTTCACTAAGTAGTGGGTAAAATACAAGGCAATGTAATTCATCATAATAGTGTTAATCACTTCATGGGCGCCAGCTTTGGCTTTGAGATATCCTGGTATCGCGCCCCAGAGAGCCCCAGCTAAAATCCCGAAACAGAGGGCCAAGGGCACATGAATCAAAGTCGGTAACCCAGTAAAGAAATAGCCAGCCCAAGCCGTTGCTATTTGCCCAACGATAAATTGACCCTCTGCCCCAATGTTAAACAACCCGGTTCGGAAGGCGCAAGCTATAGAAAGTCCGGTAAAGATCAGGGGAGTAGTACCGATCAGTAATTCAGTAAAGTCCCGCATACTCCCAAATGAAGCCTGCCACAACGCCTGATAACCAAGAATAGGGTTACGACCAACAATTAAGATGAAAAAGATCCCTACTACCATACCTAGGAGAACCGCGGCCAAAGCAATCCAGAGGCGTTCCAGCTTAGCTAGAGATTTAAGCATACTCCGTTGCCACCTCCTTATCGACTTTTCCGCCGCTCATCAATAGACCCAACTTCTCTTCATTAGCATCAGCAGCATCTAAAATATCAACAATCTGTCCTTCAAAAATTACTGCAATCCGATCGCTTAAAGACATAATTTCATCTAATTCAAAGGAGAAGAGTAAGACCGCTTTCCCAGCATCCCGTTCCTGAATTAACCGCTTATGGACAAACTCAATCGCACCAACATCCAACCCCCGAGTGGGCTGAGCAGCTATAAGTAAGTCTGGGTTCCGGTCAATTTCCCTGGCCACAATAACCTTCTGTTGGTTCCCACCAGAAAGAGATTTAACCGGTACCCCTTCATCCGGGGTCCGAATATCATACTCACCAATTAAACGTTGAGCATTCCGCCGAACTTCCTTACTGTTAAGACGGATACCTTTAGCGAATGGCGGTTGAAAGTAGGATTGTAATACCAAGTTTTCTGCTACCGAAAACTCTAAGACCAGGCCCCGTTTTTGCCGATCTTCTGGGATGTGTCCTAATCCCGCCAAAGTTTTCCGACGGGGAGAGTAAGTGGTAATATCTCTGCCCTTAACCTCTACTGTTCCTTGGGTTGCAGCCCTCAACCCTGACAGTACTTCTACGAGCTCCGTTTGCCCGTTCCCGTCGATCCCCGCGACCCCTAAAATCTCTCCTTGGTGTACCTGTAAGTTAATGCCTTTAAGAGCAGGTAGGTCCCTCGCATCTCGGGCATGGAGGTTGGTAACCTCAAGAACAGCTTCCCCGGGAGCATTCGGTTCCTTTTCAACCTCTAGAAGGACCGGCCGACCTACCATGGTACTAGCTAACTCTGCTTCGGTAGTCTCCGCAGTCTTAAAGTTAGCTACAACTTTACCCCGACGGATAACGGTAACAGTATCGCTCATTGAGATAACTTCTTTTAGCTTGTGAGTAATAAGAATAATCGATTTCCCTTCGGCTACTAAACTTTGCATGGTTTTATGAAGCTCTTCTACCTCTTGGGGAATAAGGACAGCTGTCGGCTCATCAAATATCAAAATATCTGCGCCTCTAAAAAGAGCCTTTAAGATCTCTACCCGCTGTTGCATGCCGACCGAGATATCCTCTACCTTGGCTAAAGGGTCGACCTGTAAGCCATAACGCTCTGAAATTAGCTGAACTTGACGGATCCCTTCTTTCATATCGAGAAAGATCCGCTTCTTTGGTTCCACACCTAATAAAATATTCTCAGCCACTGTAAAGGGTGGAATAAGCATAAAGTGTTGGTGAACCATGCCGATCCCCAAGCTAATTGCTATATTGGGATCATTTATTTCTACTTCTTGACCCTTGACAAAAATCCGTCCGTTATCTGGTTTATAGAGCCCGTATAGGATATTCATCAAGGTGCTCTTGCCTGCTCCATTTTCGCCTAAAAGGGCATGAATCTCCCCTGGATAGACCGTTAAGTCAATGCAGTCATTAGCTTTAACGCCAGGAAAAATCTTAGTTATGCCTTCCATGCGGACTATTGGCTGCAAAACGCCACCTCCCCACCTATGCACCTTGTAAAAAGGCCAGGTGCTACCATAGCACCTGGCCTTCCTCTGTCTTCTACCTTTTGCCTAACGGTGCCTACACTAATATGTTATTTAGTGTCTGGCACGATTAGGTTGCCAGAAGCGATCTTCTTGGCATATTCATCAACTTTAGCCCGAACCGCAGCCGGTACAGTAACCCCAGGTGACCAGGCGGTACCGACACCATCATCCGCTAAACCTAGATTTAGCAGACCACCCTTAAACTTACCTTCAACTACCATCTGAGCCCCATCATAAACAGCAACATCGACCATTTTTAACATACTGCTAATAACTGTTGCTGGAGCTAAATGGCTCTGATCAGAGTCAACACCAATAGCGTAAACCCCTTTTTCTTTAGCCGCCTCAATAACCCCGTTTCCACAAGCTCCAGAAGCGTGATAGATAACATCAGCTCTATTAGAAATTTGGGCTAACGCCACTTCCTTACCTTTAACCGGATCATCAAACTTGCCGGTATAAGCAATTAAAATATTGGCTTTAGGGTTAACGGCTTTAACACCATTAATAAAACCGACTTCGAACCTGGTAATAACCGGAGACTCCATACCACCAACAAAGCCAACGGTATTAGTTTTGGTCATCATTCCGGCGATCACGCCTTGGAGGAAGGAACCTTCTTGCTCCTTAAACAGAACCGATAAGACATTGGGCTGATCTACTACACTATCAATAATCCCAAATTTGACATCCGGATACTCTTCAGCCACCCGATCAATAGCGTCGGTCAACAGAAAACCAATACCAAAAATAAGATCATAACCCTGTTCAGCCAACATCCGTACGTTCGGCTCATAGTCATCCATAACCTTAGATTCTACATAAGTTGTCTTAACACCAAAATCCTTCTGAGCCTTCATTAGGCCACGGTAAGCAGCATCATTGAAAGACTGGTCTCCGAGGCCACCAGTGTCTAAAATAATACCTACTTTATACTCTTTGGCGCCAGCAAAGACAGACAACGACAGTACCACAAGTAGAGACAGGACTAGAATCGATACCCGTTTCACCTTATCTCCCCCTAATTTTGAATTCAACCTCACCTAATATTTCTATGGTTGGGGACTTAATCCTCCAAAGTTACGAAAAACGTACAAACCCCATTTATTTCTACTTTCCCTTGCGATTTTGAGTAAGTAAATATACCCCCAGAATAATCAGAACTAACGGCCAGGTCCATGCAAATACATAATTAGGAATTGCCCGTCGTGCTAAAACGATTAACCCGAGAACTACCAAGATCAAACCTAAACTTCGTTGTCGCTCAGCGGCAAGCTCAGGTTCATACACATTCCCAACTTTTGCGGTTTCAATATATTCTTGATCCCCTGGTTCCTGAGGAATAATAATCCAAGCAATTAAATAAGCGAATACACCAAAACCCATAAACCCAGCAATACCCCAGATTACCCTAATCAAGGAGACATCCAACTGAAAATATTCGGCTAACCCTGCCGCCACTCCAGCGATAACTACGTCTTGACGTGAACGATATAACCTTTTGTTCATAAGCTCCTCCCCCTTAATTAGCGGCTGCTTCCTGAAGCCGCTCAATCGTTTCCTCCGGTACCCCTAGGCAACCTAATAACTGTTGTCCACGACCATGGTAATCGGTTCCGCCTGTCGAAATCAACTTAAAATGACGTGCCTGTTCTAAGTAAAAAGTTACTTCTTTTTTTGTGTGCAACGGATACCAGACTTCCAAACCGGCAATCCCCATTGCCACTAGTACGGCTAGGTCCCAAGGGCCTCGCATTCTCCCAGGGTGTGCAAGCACAGGGACACCGCCGCTTTGTCTAATAAGACCAATAGCCTTTGCTGGAGTAATATAATAATGTGGAACATAAGCACGGCCTGTTTTAGATAGGTAGAGATCGAAAAACGCATCCCGATTACGAGGGGTTACTAAACCCTTGTCCACCAACTTATCAACGATATGACTCCGACCCACAAAATCATGGGAAGAATCAACAACCTCTTCCCAACTAAGATTATAGCCATATTTACTCAAACGGGATAATATCTCCCGGGCCCGTTCCTGACGACCAGCTTGGATCTTCTGGCAGGCCTGTACTAACTTAGGGTTCTGATAGTCAACATAATAACCCAAAATATGCAATTCCGTCGATAAATAATCGGTAGTAATTTCAATTCCGGGAATAAAGAGAAGAGAGACGCTTTGAGCAACACTTTCCGCTAAAGTCAGCCCCTGAATAGAATCGTGATCAGTAAGGCTAATGGCGGTAAGTCCCCGTTCCTTAGCTTTATAGATTAGCTGATCCGGGGTATCCTTACCGTCAGAAGCCGTTGAATGAACATGTAAATCGATCATGTTCCCTCAGCAACATTTTTCTGCGACTGTTCCTTGTCCAGGAGAGTGGTAGTATCGGTAACCTGTACCTGAGAAGCTGACCGTGAGCCGAGATAACCTAAACCTAGGAAAAAAATCGCCGCCAGAAACAAGCCTAAGCCCACTCTTTTCCACGTTTCAGCCGCCAACTCCAAGGCCGCCAGTTGCCCAGAAACTCCGTGAAAAGCATCTACTACTGGATTATTAAATCGCCAATAGTATAAGCCACCCCAAACTACAGTACCGATAGATGCCAACCAACCCAAAAAGCGCAGACTCTTTTTTACTCCATTAACTATATTCATCCTGGGACACCCCTATCTCCTAGTAGTGTATGCCCAGTATCCCAGCCTATTCCTGCTGAGTTAGTTAAACAAGGAACTCACTGAAGATTCTTCGTGAACCCGAGTTATAGTTGAAGCAAGTAATGGAGCTATTGATAATGTTTTAACCTTATCCGATTTTATCTCTGGGCCCACCGGGATAGTATTGGTCACTAATACTTCTTTAATTGCTGGGTGTGCTAAACGTTCTTCAATTGGGTGAGAGAAAACTGCATGAGTTGCGCAAACATGTATTTCTGGCCTGGCCCCGTGAGCCAATAAGGCTTTTACGCCTTCCAAAAGGGTACCGCCTGTATCGATCATATCCTCAATAATTAAAGGTGCCTTACCTTCAATATCACCCATTACGTGGGTCACTTGGGAGACGTTATGTTCGGGGTGCCGCTTGTACATGCCGATTAACGGAAGATCTAGACGCTTGGCCAGCTTTTCGGCTCGTTTGATACCACCTGCATCGAGAGCAACTACACAGGCATTCTCTAAATTCTTCTTTCGATAGTACTCAGCTAGTAAGGGCAAGGCGGTTAAGTGATCGACAGGGATATTAAAGAAACCTTGAATTGCTGGTGCATGCAGATCTAGGGTAATTACTCTATCGACACCTACTGTTGTCAAGATGTCAGCTACCATCCGAGCAGAAATAGGCTCTCTGGGTGCTTCTTTCCGTTCCTGTCGGGAATAACCATAATGGGGTACAATAGCATTAATCCTACCAGCAGATGCCCTCTTCAGAGCATCAACCATCAAGAGCAGTTCAACCAAGTTATCATTAACCGGTGAACACAACGATTGAATAACAAAAACGTCATTACCTCGAACTGTATCTTGGAATCGGACATAAATTTCTCCATTAGCAAATCGCTTAATGTTAGTCCTTCCTAGTTCCAGCCCGAGCAGGTTGGCTACCTCCTCTGCCAAATCAGGGACGGAGGTGCCGGCAAAAATATTCAGTGGTGCATCCATTCACTAGGAGCCTCCTCCAAAGGGGATATATCAGACTCTACCTACTATTCTAGGTAGAATCCTCAAATCCTGTTGCCTTTTCCCGAATTAGCCTTAGGAAGCAGCTATTCCTGAGTTGGTACCTAGTGACCATTTACCACAACGATCTCCCCATCTAGCTAATATTTCCTTATCAACGAAGATTTGGACTACTTCACAGAGGTTGGCACAACCGGTACATTCAAAACTTTTCGCGTAATAGTTAAGGTCACTAACACCAAAACCTTTAAATCTACTCCGCCCAGTTTCCTGGGTAGCAATCTTTGCTAGCAAAGCCGCTCCGATAGCCCCCATTACTGCATGTTGAGAGGGGACATAGACTTCCAAACCCAAAATTTTAGCAAATGCTGCTTTAATTCCTTTATTAGCCGCCACACCACCCTGAAAAACAACTGGAGCCAATATTTCTTTACCTTTTCCTACATTATTAAGGTAATTACGAACTAAAGCTTGACACAATCCTGCAATGATATCTTCAATCTGGTGGCCGGTCTGCTGCTTATGAATCATATCAGATTCCGCAAAAACACCACATCTTCCCGCAATCCGTACCGGTGTCTTGGCATGCAAAGCCAGGTCACCAAAGGACTCAATCGGGATTTCCAACCGCTCTGCTTGGTGATCTAAGAAAGAGCCAGTACCTGCAGCGCAAACGGTATTCATAGCAAAGTCTACTACAATACCGTCCCGGATAATAATAATTTTTGAATCTTGCCCACCGATCTCTAAAACAGTTTGGACCCCGGGGCAAACGTGCATAGCCGCAACAGCATGGGCTGTAATTTCGTTCTTGACCGCATCAGCCCCTACCAGGAGCCCTGAAAGTTGGCGAGCGCTACCGGTAGTTCCCGCCCCGATAACCACGTAATTACCTGGAAGCTCTTTTTTAAATTCCCTCAAACCTTCTTGGACGGCCTTAATAGGATTACCGTTAGTTCGTATGTACAGTGAATAGAGAAGCTCCCCCGTTGTCGAGAGTACAGCAAAATTAGTACTAACCGAGCCGACATCTACCCCTAAATATACCTGCATTTAGCGCTACCTCCTAGACATCCGCATTACACAGTTGTTATGCCCAGGAGGTTAAAAGCCCATACTTATAAGGTTCTAATTAGTCCCAACTTAAGCCCCCAATCATCAGCATAATCCGCCTCCGACCAACAACGAGAGGTTTCTACGCGTAAATTTCCTTGTAGCAATTCACCCAAGTCTTTAGTTACTTTTAGGGATAGCCGGGCCTTAGTTGGACCTTCTTCCATCTGAGTAAAATTATATTTTTGCTCCAACCCTAATCGCCAATAACCTTGAAGATTTAGTCCGCTCCAACCCCGAAAATAGTTGGTCAAAACCCCTGCCAACTCTGCTTTTTGCTTTTCAGTGCCCCGCTCATTCTGGTATTTTCCCTGAACCCTCAGTTCCCAAGTTTTTCTTACAGCCTGAGCGGTTTCTATCCACAGTTTATAATTATCTTGTTGCCCACCAACTAAAGGGCGTTTGATCCTATAGGTTCCCCCAATTTCCCAGCGCCGTTTTTCCCCATACTCGACCCTTGTTAAAAGGTGCTCCCGGGTAGAGTAGCCTTTTAGCAGCTCATAAGGGTAAACCTTATTAACAGTACGTAACCCGCCCTTAATACTCTTGCTTTTCCCGGTCTGTTGTTGCCACTGAATTTCGTAATTTTCTCCCCGCGAAGTATATTGTGGGGAAGTATAACGGTTGTTCCACCCCCCGGAAAGACGAGTTAATAATTTTGAGCTGATTTCGTCGTCGGATCGGGCCCAAGTTGGCGACAATTCTTCTGCGTCATCAGAAAGTATTTCATCAATGAGCCAGGCATCTAAGAAGTACTCTTTACCGTCTAAAGCCTGTCCCACCGCATAATCAAAAAATCCCCGGGACCGAAAATCTCCAACGATATTTGGTGCTGGTATTGTCGGCTCTGTTGATTCCGAATAAAGTTCCCATTCTCCAGAAAAATAATTCCGTTTAGGGTTGGTAGGATAACGCTGGTCCTCTCCCTTGAGTTTTACCCGCCAAAAACCTTTAGCCCCTTGGTTCCACCAGGCCAAAGCTGACTTTTTATACTCAACCCCAAAATTCCAGCGTTGGTAAGGGGTATCTGGATAATCGTGTTGAGTATACTTTAGGGTAGCTTTACCCCAACCATCTTCACGATTATGCTTAATCTGACTATCTAAATAGTATTTACCCCGCCTTACCCCAGGATAAATCCGTACTTCCGGGCTAAGTTTAAAATACCCAGCGTTGGGCCCATACCAAGTTAAAACACCACCTAAATCTTGGTATGGTTCACTATCCGCTCCGGTAGTATAAGCCCATTGTAGCTTTAAGGTCGGTGAACTAGAGCCAGCCTCAACCACCTTGCCCCCCACCACTAATAGGAACAAGATTGCTAGGCTTGTCCAGCCCCATGATTTATAATTATACACTTATATCTACCCCTTTCAGCTGGTAGTAGGGGCATTCAACAAATTAATGTTCAAAGTATAGCCGTGGCAAATAAGTAGCACATAATTTTCGTGCTAACGCTGGGCCTTGGTCTACTTCTACCAATTTAGTTAAATCTAGGTTAACCAAGGTTAGCCTTTTGCTACTACTCTCAAGCTGATCAACAATGCCGCTTCCATCGATACTTAGCTCTGTAGGAGCAAAAATATTTGTTCCACCAACAAAGTAAATCTGGTTCTCCTGGGCCCGGGCCCAGCCACCGGTAATCTGGTCGGTCTGTAAAGCTGTTCCTGGTGTTACTAACGAAATAAGTATTTTCCCACCTTTAGCAGCTATAATCCGTCCAAGCTCAAAATACTGCTCTTCCCCACAAAAACAGAGGGCCAAGGGGCCTACTGCGGTTGACCAAACTTGAACCTCTTTTCCCGGCAGATAGCCGGCTTTTCTTTCTTCCACGGTTAAATGTAATTTATACTGCTTCTCACACTGCCCCTGTGGCCCAAAGAGAAAAGCAGCCTTTCTCGTATAACCTTGATAATTAAGGGTCTGACACCCAGCAATTACCCACACTTGATACTTACGCGCCAAACCAGACCAGAAAGGAAAATAGGCAGCTTGTAACCGACGATAAACCCTTTTTCGCTGGCAAGGCGCTAATTGTAGTAGTAGTTCTCCAGCGTCTGGTGGAAAAACGACTAAGTTTGCATCCATTTCAACGGCTTCCTTGATTAATCCAGCACATAAGTCTGCTAACTCTTCAACGGTTTTTGTTGCAAACTCGTTAGTCATAACTAGAGCCAGTCTAGCAGTATCCACCGGTAGCTGTTTCATCCCGGATACAGAGCTTGGAGGGGAACTAGGAATACCTAAAATACGGTATAAACGGGCAGGGTGCATCTGCCAAGCTGTCTTTATTTCATAATATAGCTGAAGTACCAACCGATTAAGCTTTTCCACTCTCCTTAACCTCCTCTACTCCACCGGTTTCACTGTATATCAAAGAAAGTTCCTTATTATATAGTAGGTAATTGAACCCAGAAAAAACCTGATCTTGTTCGCCGGCTCTACGTAAAAGACCAAAATCTAGATTGCGAATAAGAACCCCTTCCTTATCTTTTTGAGGCGAAATTAAATAACCTAAATCTAAGCTGGCTTGGCTTGTAAGCAGAGGGTCAATGTGAGCTAAAATACCGAGAGGAGGAAAAGCCTGTGCTGGTCCGAAGATCCCTGATAAGCCTTGATACTGAGTTTTGGTCCCTTTACCCACTAAACAACTTTCGATGGCAAAAACCCGGTTGGATTGAGCTAGCTGCCAACTACCAGCCAACTGTTTACGGTAATCATAAAAAGAAGAATTAGCCTGTAAGCTAATTTGTAATTGGGCGCCTTGTAAAGCCAGAATTCGACTAACTTCAGGAATCCAAACATCTTGACCCAACAAAAGCCCGAACCGAACCTGATCTAGCTCACCTATAGATAGTGAATCACCAGGTTCAAAACCTAACGCTAACTCTTCTGTACTAAAATGAATTTGGTCTTGGCTTAACAGTACGCTACCATTAGGAGCAAGGAGATAACCTCGGTGCCACATTGTTGGTGGAGCAGATTCTAAAGTAGTACCCGGAACTATAAAAACCCGGTTGGATTGGGCTAACTCCCTAAAAAAATCAAGCCACTCCATTGTCCAATAGGCGCCTAAACGCCAAACTAACTGGACTGTTTTCGCATCAATACCATACTCTAATATTTTTTGGGCTTCTGGAGCAAATAAAAGGCCTGTTAAAGCTGGGAAAATAATAATATCCGCTCCAGCCTCAATACCCTGATACAATAAAAATGTCAGTTTCTTATGCAGTTCCGGTCGTGAATAACGGCTCAGACCGGTAATGGAGAGCTGTACTACTGCGACTTTGGTAACGGCCATAATAATCCCCCCAGGCAATATACCTCTTTCACATTCTTACGCCAAGAGGGATTAAAAAATCACGTATTCTTACAAATATTCTTTACTACCCTTTAATTCCCTTTATTTACCTATTAGTCAGGGCCATGCTGCCCTCGATGACATTGGGTAGCACAATCCCGGGCTGCCCAATTGCCAGAAGACCAGTTTAGGACCTCTAAATTCGATCTATTTTTCAAATATGGTGGAGGGTCATCCTTCTCTACAATTAAGGCTGGTTTTCCCCAACCATGGGGGATAACCGAATGACAACCTGCACAACCGAATCGGTTCCGTATACGCGAACCTAATTGACTATGTTTTGCATGTAAATTTCGACCATTTACTGATTTAAAATTAGTCCCTGGGTTCCCGGTTACATAGGTGTCATAACTATGGCAATTAAAACAAAGATGGTCCTGGGAGCCAACTTGCCCGGTTAAAATCAGGTCATTCTCTGCATATTGCCACCGCCCTTTTAATAGAACAGGATAAATTGATCCATGGGGGCCATGGCAATCGCTACAACTTAAGATAGAGTCCCAGCCCCAACCGGTAGTAAAACCACTGGGACCCGTAGTAGCCCGGGGATGATCGGGGTAAATGGCGTGAAAAGAGGGGTTATTAAAGTTAAAGTCTTGAGCAATAGAGGTTTGACCGTGAGCAGTAGTTGCATGGCACTTATAACAAAGCTGATATTCCTGCTCCACAAAGGGTACCATCTGCCAACTTAGATTGGTCCCAAAGTATATAGGTTCGACCCCGCTCTGTCCAGCTAACGCAGGTATTCCGCCAAAACCGGCCAGACTATTACCGGTAGCATGGGGATTATGACAATCCCAGCATTCGGCATGTCTCGGGGTCATATCTGACCAAACCTCTAACGGATCATGCAGACCACTAAGCTCTACCGGATGGGTCGAGCCCAAAAGCAAAGTACCCTTCTCTAATTCCCTTTTAATATTAGTAGCGGCTACAGTACCATCATGGCAGCTAAGACAGGTCTCTTCTTCACCAGGTAGTAGCCGCTCTCCTAACCCGTTGAATCCGTGGACCAGATGACAATTACGACAAGCTTTAGCTGCCACGCTAATACCTTCACTAAGGAGAACATCGGTCGCTATTCCATGAACTGATTCTGACCACCCCTGCATAGCGTGGCAAGATTGACATAACTTACCGCCAGGTGCGATAGGATCAGGAGCATCACTCTTTACTAGAAACGGCGGGTATCGGTTAGAGTGAACATTATGGCAGCTTACACACTGTACTTTCCCTTCTAAATCTAAGTGTACCGAATCACCAGGGGCTGGAAATACTAAGTGGTTCGACGTTGCCCGAGCCGTTATTACCAGGGGAATATTGATCGGGTGGTCATCCTGAAAATTAGTCCCTAAGTTAGTTGAACCTAATGGTAGTAACCCATTTAGCGTTGTTCCCTGCATTACTATAGACCGACCCTGAATAGCTCCTACAGCAACAGTCCCGTCATGACAGCTTAGACAAAGTAAAGCCGACCAGCCTGGTCCGTCAGCTGTTTCTAACGCTGTTGAGCTAGTATACATGGTAAAGCTGGCTGTAGTTGCTTGATGGTTCCACAACGGAACTGCCGGTTGGGCCTGATGCGGGGTATGACAAAAGATACAGACTTGATCTTCAGTTGCTGCCACAATATTCCCTGGTCCAGTCACCGATAAATTATGTTTAGTCTCTAAAATAGAAGCGCTACTATAGATAGGAACCAACACGCTAATAAGCAGCAGTAGCATCACTCTACTCACCTGAATAAGCAATTTTGGAACCCCCTTAAAAATAACGGGTAACCCCTAACCGATACTTTTGGTCATTATCACCTTTGAAGCCTAGGTTAAACTGCCCACGTCGATAATCTAAGCTATAACGAACAAAGAAGCTCTCTTTAAGCGCTTGCAGAGGATGAATACGATAACCCGCCTGAACCTGACCAAAAAGGTAGTTTGAAAAGGCCTGAGTAAAATGAAGATGGGTTTGGAATAGTTGTTCTTCTGAGTTGTCCTCATTTTTAATTGTTAATAATAGCAAGCCTAGCTGTCCTTGGCCTTTGGCCCAAGGGCTAAAAGCATAACTCACCCGCTCCTCAGTAATCTGCACCTCCTCATCGCCTCTCAACCGTTGATATTGCCACATCGCTTGAAAATTATTTTTTTGCCAACCTAGCCTACTAGTCAGATTCTGATCGCTCTCATCCCCCTGGTAGTAGATGGTACTGGAAAAGCCCCCTTGAATAAAGCTAATATCACCGCTTAACTTTAGTTTATTAAAAGTATCCTCTCCTGTTTCGGTCCGATACTCTGTTCTCCCACCAACCTGCCAGGCTGGCGAAAAAGAGCGCCGTGCCCCTAAAACCCAGAGGTTACTCCAACTTTGAACCTCAGTAGCCCTAAGATAAACATATTCCACTACTACTTCCAGACCGTCGTCAGGGGTAGGCCCTAACCAAAGCAAATAAACTTGATTTCCTACTACTAATGCTTGGTAATCCTGGGCATTACAAACCTCACCTGTCTCGCTAACAAAAACTTGAATCGAACTTAAGTCCACTGGACTTTCATTTAATGACACCATTTCGCCGGTAGTAACCACTAGCTCTTCCCGGGTTTGCAACCGTAAGCCACCGTTGGCCTCTTTCTTTTGACCGCTAAGCTCATAACCACCGGTAAAGAGGGTTTCACCTAGTTTCCGCTCGGCTTTTACCCCCCATCCAGCTCCAACAGTTTGGGTTTCAATCCCCTGGTTATTCTGTACTTGACTAGCATCCCCACGGACAAAAACTCCAAAGTCCGGCTGTAATTGCCAAGTAGTTTTAGCTTCAGCCTGAACCTTCTCTTGGGCAATTCCGCTATGATATTGAACTAACCGCTGCTCCCCATTAATCTGACTAACACTGTTAGAACTATGTTTAACTGTTGTTTTTACTGTTAACTGCTGAGTTTCGCCAGAATAACTACCGGTTCTGTTGCTCCAGTAATAATTGCTACCAACCTGGATTAGCTCATATAAAAAATTAGCTGAGACGGCTGCTCGTAAATCCTGCCTTCTTTGATTCAAGTTCCTCTCTAAATCAACGAGGTTTCGATTTTCATACTTTACTTCTCCCTTAATATCCCGAGTAAACTGGTGTCTGGTTTCCCAAGCTAACTGCTCTTCTTGGGTATTGGACGGCCGAGGCGCATCTATAGTTTCAGCCCAGGATTGATAGTAGCGCAGTTGGCCGGGCCAACTTGGCGAATTGTGGTAGAGTCTCATTTCATAATAACTCTGATTCAAACGGTAAGACTGAGCATACAGTGGATCAAACTGGACCTGTTTTTTTCCTCCTTCAAACATCAGAGAAAATGGTTTTTTCTTTAAAAACTGAACCTGTAACGAACCCGCATCTAAAGCAAAGGTATTAGTAGGACCGGTTTTATTAGCCAACTGTACCGAACCACCTACATCTACTAAATAAGGGTGGAAAATGTACCCCTGCCCATTGAGCTTTAATTCCTGGGCTAATGACGTCTGATCTGCTCCAGCAGATTCCCGGTCTACCTCTACAACCCAACCTAGGGAACCACCAAGATTAGTTAACCCCAATACCTGCCAAGTACTACCCCGAACGTATAGGGTTGGCCCAAAAATTAATAACGCTAGGATGCAGATAACCCACCTTTTCATTGTTGATCACCGCTATATTGACAGGTAAGTCCCTCTGCTCCCTGGCGTAATAAAAAATCCCGTGTTGATTTATGGGGATCATGACAATCTAAACAGTCTTGGACAACTGTTTCCTTAAACTCATGACAAAAGGCGCACAATTCATTACCCTTAGCTTGAGTACTGATAGACCCCGCCGCTAGATGACAGCTGGTGCACTGCCTTTCTTGATAAGGAAGATGATTACTCCCCGCCCGTCCCTGGTTAGTCTCATCCTCTAACTGGGGTTCTAACTGTTCCAGTTTAATACCATGCTTCTCTGCATACTGCCTCTGGGCTACCAAAAGATAATCCTCATCGATACACCCAACTCCAGATAATATTAATACAATTATCAAAATTAAGGCCCGGTTCCACCTATATATATCCACCTTTAACCTCACTAAAACCGGTGGGTGCTGGGGACACCCACCATATAGTCGTTATACTAATTTTATTTAAGATGGCACTCTAAACAGAGCCCGCTTTGGTACATAGAAACCCGCAAGAAAGGCTCTTTATCAGCGGTGCCTCCCGGTTCGTGAACATCATGACAGGTGGAACACTGCATCTTGCCGTTAAACAGAGGCAAGTCAACAGTCTCCTTAACCCGCCGCTCGGAGTATGGTGTAACCAACCCTCCATCAGCGCTAGCCAAAGCAGCATCGTAGATGAAATTTATAGGATGATCATTACTTAAATTGCTGCCAAGGTTAGCCGCACCTATTATCTTCCCTTCCAGGAACTGAGGCAAATCTGGTTGCATAGCTGGATTACCAGCATTAGTTGAAGAGTTCATTAAGGAATTGACCGCTACAGTGCCGTCATGACAAGAGAGGCAGAGATCTCCTGCAGAGCCATCCGCTAACCCTTGACCTGATGCAAATTCTTCTATATTGGCGTTAAGGCTACCACTGCTATAAGGAATATAAGCTACCGCCGATGCTTCCCTGTTCCATAGGGGACCCTGGGTAGTAGCACCGTGAGGGGTATGACAAAAGATACAGACTTG
>DHRX01000107.1:0-12038 GCA_002408345.1 Firmicutes bacterium UBA5301
CCTTTTTTCCAAATAAATCTGATTAATTGTCAATAGTATACTTTTCGCTATTAATAGGGATGTATCCTTGCTCATTACGCTACTCAATTATTGCTTTTTTATTGATTTTTTAGTACTGTAAAGAGTGAAAGTAAAAAAATGCTTTCTTTGGGAAGAGGTGGTCGCATGACTATAAGTAAGTTAAAAAGTCCAGAGTTGGATCTATTTTTTCAGGCGGTTCTTTCTTTAGAGGATAGCGATGAATGCTATCGCTTTTTTGAGGATATCTGTACGGTCTCTGAGTTAAAGGCTATGAGCCAGCGTTTAGAAGTGGCTATTATGTTAAGGCAGGGTTGTAAGTACCAAGAAATTGTCGACAAAACTGGAGCGAGTACAGCTACGGTTAGCCGGGTTAAGCGCTGTCTCAATTATGGT
Source organism: Firmicutes bacterium UBA5301 (assembly GCA_002408345.1). Classification (GTDB taxonomy): domain Bacteria; phylum Bacillota; class UBA5301; order UBA5301; family UBA5301; genus UBA5301. The sequence goes on from DHRX01000107.1 coordinate 415, forward strand.
GCCGACGGCTATACTCTGGTAATCGATAGATTAGCTAAGTTAGGGGCGGTAGAGATTGACTAAAGAAGAACTTTTGCGCCAGCGTCCCCAGGGGACTAAAGATTACCTGTCGGAAGAAGCTGCGAATATGCGCAATATCGAGGCTCAGATTAGAGAGATCTTCCGATTGTGGGGCTACCGTGAGGTGATTACTCCGACTTTTGAATATTATGAAGTTTTACGGCAAGGTTTAGGCTCAGAGTCAGATCAATTAATCTTTCGGTTCTTTGACCGAGAAGGCCATATTTTAGGTCTCCGTTCCGACGCTACGACCCCGATCGCACGTTTAGCGGCCACCCGCTTTGCTGATAAGAACGGGGTACAGCGGCTCTGTTACTTGACTAACATTTTTCGGTATGTCGAACCAGGTAAAGGTCGGGAACGGGAGTTTCGTCAGGCTGGGATAGAGCTGATCGGGTCGAGCGCTGCTCAGGCTGATGCGGAAGTGATCGAGTTGGCAGCAGAAGTCTTTAAAGAGTTAGGGATAACTTCTTACCGTTTTGATCTTGGCGAAGTCAGTTTTAGCCTCGGGGTTTTAGCGGAATCTGGGTTAAGTACACGGGAACAACGGTTGATCCGAGGGGCTTTATTAGAGAAGGACTTTGTGTTAATTGAGGAAGTCTTAGCAGAGGCCCGTTTACCGGAGCAACGGCGGCAGGCGGTAGAAGCCTTAACTCGGCTACGGGGCGGTCTGGAGGTTATTAGTCAAGGACGAACCCTGACAGAGAACCAGCAAGCTCACCAAGGTTTGGATCGTTTAGAAGAGGTCTATAATTTACTGCCGGAAAACCTGCGTTCTCGGGTCCATTTAGACTTGGGGTTACTCAAGGACTTAGATTACTATACAGGGGTTGTTTTTGAGGGCTTTGTGGCTGATTTAGGCTATACGGTCTGTTCCGGTGGACGGTATGATCGACTAATTGGTGGTTTTGGGGTAGAGCGGCCGGCTACCGGTTTCGCCATTGGCTTAGAACGGTTGTTAGAATTAGTCCCGGTTATTCAGGAAGAGGAAAAGTCGGTTTACTTAACTGCAGCTGTAGCTTGGCGCTGCCAGGCTCAAGAGTTGGCTCAGAACTTACGGCAAGCCGGTGTGCCTACAGTTATCTGTACGGGAGCAGGTGAGGAGCTTGGGGAGAAACAGATTTTTATCGCTGGTCCCCAGGAGTATCAAGTGACTAAGGGTTCGTTAGTGACTAATCTCTCTTCCGTGCCAGCGATAATCCAATTTTTTACTCAGGAGGGTAACTAAGGGTTGACAGGAGCCAAGGGCTATGGTAATTTAATTTTATTAATTTAACATTTTAGTTCGTTAAACTGAGAAAGAGGTATGCTGACCATGGATCCAATCAAAATTGCGTTACCCAAAGGTCGGTTGTTGACCCCGGCCCTTACTCTCTTGTCTCAGACAGGTATTATCCAGGTTGACCCCGACCTAGACTTTGAACGGCGATTGACTATGCATACGACAGACGGCAAATGGCAATTCTTGCTAGTCAAGCCGGCAGATGTGCCTATTTACGTAGAGTATGGCGCTGCTGATCTGGGTATAGCCGGGAAAGATGTTCTTTTAGAGACCGGTCGTCAAGTCTGTGAACTTGCGGATCTAGGGATCGGCCGCTGTCGGCTTATCGTAGCGGTTCCTGAAGAGTCACGGATTACCAAGGCTTCTGATTTGGTTTCCGGGTCCCGGGTGGCGACTAAGTTTCCCCGTATTGCTCGGGAGTACTTTGCTACTTACGGGGTTCAGGTAGACATTCTCAAATTAAATGGTTCTATTGAACTGGCGCCTAAGGCTGGTTTAGCTACGGCGATTGTCGATATTACCGAAACCGGGGCGACTTTAGCTCAGAACCAGTTACGAATTGTCGATGAAATTCGCTGGGTTAGCGCCCGCTTAATCTGTAACCGAATCAGTTACAAGCTACACTATTCTTTAATTCAGGAGATATTGGAGAAACTCCAGGCTGGGGAGGAGCGAAATGTTGGGTAATACAGGATCTAAGGAAAAACTGTGGACGGTATTAGACTGGCGGGGCGGGCAGGCAACTGTAGACCAAATTTTGTTAACCCGAGGTTTGGAGTTCGATGCGGCTAAAGAAACAGCGGTTCGCGAGATTATCCAGGCGGTACGGAGACAAGGGGATGCCGCTTTATTAGAGTATACCGCCCGTTTTGATCAGGTTAAATTGACGCCAGAGCTGATTGCGGTTTCTCCCGCCGAGTTTGCAACGGCTGCTGCCCAGGTTAGCGCCGAGTTTCGGCAGGCGATCCAAGTCGCAGCCGAGCGAATTCGTCGCTACCACCAACGGCAATTGCCCCAGAATTGGGAGTATACCGATGAGATCGGGGCTGTTTTAGGCAGACGGTATGTACCTCTTAACCGGGTCGGAGTTTATGTCCCTGGAGGACGAGCCCCGTACCCTTCGACGGTACTAATGAATATTATTCCACCCCAAGTAGCCGGGGTACAGTCAATCTGCGTGGTAACGCCACCAGGGAAAGACGGGCAGATTAACCCCCACATTTTAGTAGCCGCTGAGCTACTAGGGGTAACCGAGGTCTATAAGGTGGGGGGAGCCCAAGCCATTGCGGCTTTAGCTTACGGGACCGAGACGATCCCTCGAGTTGATAAGATCTGTGGTCCTGGTAACCTTTATGTAACTTTGGCCAAAAAACAGGTTTATGGGACCGTTGGTATCGATATGTTGGCCGGACCTTCAGAGATTGCTGTGGTTGCTGATGTAGACGCTAACCCCCGCTATGTTGCGGCTGACTTACTTTCTCAAGCTGAACATGATCCAGAAGCCGGAGCTTTCTTGGTGACGACCAGTTCTGAGCTAGCGCAGGCGGTAGAAAACCAATTAGTTCAGCAACTAGCTAAGCTGGAACGGGGCGCAACGGCTAGAGAGGCTCTGAATAGGTGGGGCCGCTGTTTTTTGGTAGATTCAATAGAGGTCGGACTAGACTTGGTGAATCGGTTAGCCCCAGAGCATCTGGAGCTGTATGTTGCTGACCCTGAGCGGTATCTAGAGCAAGTGCGATCGGCTGGGACCGTCTTTCTAGGCGGCTATACCCCGGAGCCCTTAGGGGATTATGCTTCGGGTACCAATCATGTCTTACCGACCCACGGAACAGCTCGTTTTTCTTCAGGGTTAAGTGTCGACGATTTTTTAAAGCGGATGAGCTATTCCCAGTACCCCCGGGAAGCATTGCTGCATTTAGCACCGAGTGTAGTTGCATTGGCTGAGACTGAAGGTTTTACAGCCCACGCTAATGCGGTCAAGGTGCGGTTAGAGGAGGATGAAGATGGGTCAGCAGAGAGAAGCTAGCGTCCAACGGAGTACTAAGGAGACGGTAGTAAAGGTTACGGTTAATCTAGATACGGTTACTCCGCCGGTTATCGATACCTCAATCGGCTTTTTTAACCATATGTTGGAGCAGATCGGTAAACACGGTTTATTATCCTTGACCGTTCAGGCTGAGGGTGACTTAGAAGTAGATGGCCACCACACCGTAGAAGATGTCGGGATTACCTTGGGGCAAGCTTTCAAAGAGGCTTTAGGTACTAAAGAGGGTATTCAGCGCTATGGGAGTGGGGCTGTTCCTATGGATGATGCTCTGGCTCAAGTAGTGCTAGATATTTGTGGCCGTCCCTACCTAGTTTTAAAGGCGGATTTCCCCCAGGAGCGGGTTGGTTGGTTTGATACCTGCATGGTTAAAGAATTTCTCCAGGCTTTCTGTACTTATGGCGGGATTACTATGCATGTTGAGGTGACCGGCTTAAATAGTCACCATATGGTGGAAGCTGTCTTTAAAGCACTAGGTCGGGCTTTAAGCCAAGCGGTGGCCAAGGACCCCCGAGTCAGCGGGGTACCGTCAACTAAAGGTGTATTAGCTTAGGTTTGGCAAATAGGTTGGGATGGAGAGAAAGTTATGCTGATTATACCGGCTTTAGATCTGCGGGGCGGGCACTGTGTCCGTCTGCATCAAGGCGATTTTGACCAAGAGACTATTTTTAGCGCTAACCCCTTAGAGGTGGCTCGGGAATTTGTGGAGCAGGGGGCACAAAGGCTGCACATAGTTGATCTGGATGCGGCTAGGGAAACCGGCCATAACCGCCAGATTATTAGGGAAATTACCCGGCAGCTTGCTGTAGAGGTAGAGGTTGGTGGCGGCCTACGGAGTTTAGCCGATTTAGCTGAGCTTTTTGAGGCGGGAGCGGCTTACGCCATTATGGGTACGGCGGCTTACCAGAACCCGGAGCTAGTAGCCGAGGCGGTGCAGCGTTATCCTGGCCAAATTATCGTAGGGCTTGATGCCCGGGATGGGTTAGTCTCTATTCGTGGCTGGTTAGAGACTGTACAGGTTTCGGCGGTGGATTTAGGCTGTCAAATGCGAGAACTCGGGGTGGATACGGTAATCTTTACCGATATCTCTCGGGATGGAACACTAACCGGGCCTAATTTGGCGGCATCAATCGCTTTGGCCCAGAAAACCGGGCTACAAGTAATTGTTTCCGGAGGGGTTGCCGGTTTAGAGGATTTAGAAGCTATAGCCGAGGCTACGGTACAGAATCAAGGGGTTATCGGTGCCATTGTCGGTAAAGCTCTTTATACCGGGGCTATTAACCTTGCTGAAGCCATAGCTACATGGGGAGGCGCAGTCTAAATGGCCCAAAAAAGGATTATCCCTTGCTTGGATGTGAAAGATGGCCGGGTAGTTAAAGGCACTAATTTTGTGGGGCTCAAGGATGCTGGAGATCCGGTGGAACTCGCCGCCTATTATGATCAACAGGGTGCCGATGAGCTTGTTTTTCTAGATATTACAGCTTCTCAAGAGAAACGGAAAACCTTGGTGGAGTTGGTACGACGAACCGTCCAGCAGATAACGGTACCGCTAATCGTTGGTGGTGGGATTGCTACACTAGAAGATATTCAAGTCCTATTAGCGGCTGGGGCTGCTAAAGTATCGATTAGTACAGCGGCGGTAAGCGATCCAGGGTTAATCCAAGCAGCGGCTGAAGAATTTGGCAGCCAACGGGTAATTGTGGCTATTGATGCTAAAGCAGGCCCTGATGGGGGCTGGGAGGTTTATACCCATGGTGGGCGAACCCCTACCGGACTTGATGTTGTTGCCTGGGCTCAGCAGGTTGCTGAATTAGGGGCAGGGGAGATTTTGCTCACTAGCATGGATAGGGATGGTACCAAAGCCGGGTACGATAATGTCCTAAACCAGGCGGTGGTCAAAGCTGTCAATATTCCGGTAATCGCTTCTGGCGGAGCTGGCACCTTAGAAGATCTTCGGGAAGCTTTTGAACTGGGCCAGGTAGATGCGGTCCTTGCTGCTTCGATCTTTCACTACAAAGAGTTGACGATCCCTGAAACCAAGGAGTATTTAGCTAAGGCAGGGATACCGGTGCGACGGGTAGAGGCTGGAGAGCTTAAGTATACTGATGGTCTTATTCCGGCGGTAGTTCAGGATGTAAACTCTGGCCAAGTACTAATGGTTGCCTACATGAACCAGGAGTCGCTAGAGAAGACCTTGGCGACCGGTCGAACCTGGTTTTATAGTCGGAGCCGCCAAGAACTTTGGCCGAAGGGGGAGACCTCCGGTAATATTCAGGAGGTAGTCGCCATTACTACTGATTGTGACCGGGATACGCTGTTAATTAAGGTAGTCCAGCAGGGTAGTGGTGCGTGTCATGAGGGGACCTGGTCTTGTTTTCACTACCCTTTGATTGAGGAACGTTCTATCCCAGGAAGAGTAGCTGTACTTGATGAACTTCGCCAGGTGGTTAGAGAGCGTAGGGAACACCCGGTTGAAGGGTCTTATACCAATTATCTTTTTGATAAGGGTGTAGATAAGATCTGCAAGAAGATTGGTGAAGAGGCGGCAGAGGTAATCGTGGCTGCTAAGAACCGGTCACCTGAAGAGCTTTCCAATGAGGCGGCAGATCTCCTCTACCACCTACTGGTCTTGCTGGAGGATGGCCAGACCCCTAATGAATTGGTTTGGGAAGTCTTAGCTAAGCGGCGGAATAAAGGCTAAGGTGTAGAAAAGAAGATTATAATTGGTATTCAATAGTATCTGGTTGTTGCAAAATATGCTGGAGGAAGCTTGCTTGCCTATTTTTTTGGGCTGTGAACTCTTCGGGTGAGTAAGATAGTGCTTCGATGGGTTGTAGAACTTCTGCTAGAGCATCACCTAGCACTTCCCAACGTTTCCATAATGGCATGTCCGAAAAAGCTGAGGAGACAATAATAAGATCAATATCGCTCTCAGGCCCAGCAGCGCCTTTTGCCTGGGATCCAAAGAGATATACTTTATCCAATGGTAGACCTTTTATTTTTAGTGCGTGAAGAAAAGATTCAATGGCTCTATTTACGTCATCTGTTGTTTTATGCATCTAATCACTTCCTTGGTACTATCTAAATACTCTTTGGCAATCTTGGGTGGATAATCTTGCAAGGCCCGTGCCAAATCATCTGGATAGCGAGTTGTTACCGCTGCAAAGTTTAAGCGAGCAATAAACTTTATTTGCATTTCGGGCAAAACAGGTTGGGTTTTACTTAACAGATAAATTAAATTATGGGTTTTAGGTGGTGCTTCACCCGTTCTTTCTACAAACAAGGCTTTTATAGTCTTTTCAACAGCTAAGTGACACATGAAGACTGTATAAATATATCGGTGGGATTCAAACATGGCTTGGGCTGTATCCAAGTCGTATTTAGCTTGTTTTAACCATTCTGCTGTTTCTTTTAGCATACCTGCACCTTACCTTTATAACCATATCCTAACATATTTAAGAAGTCATTTCCATCTGAGATGGATAGTATTTAGGTTAATGCTAATTGTCGCAATTTCAAGCTATCAAAATTATAATATTATTGAAGGGAAATGCGGTCTCTTCACAGTAGTAAATATTAGAAGATATGGGATGTAGTAATGCCTCCCAGGTTTGTCAAGGAATCTGGCTAGCCATTACACCCCGCTTTGTAATATAAGCTGGAGGTGGTATGGCTAGTTTGTTTTTGTCTATCTAAATCCTACTTCAGCGATCTTATAACTTATTAGGAGGTTGTTTCTGTGATTACTTTATCGGTAATTAAAGCGGATACCGGAGGCTTTGTGGGGCACTCGGCGGTTCACCCTGAAGCGCTGGAAATTGCTAAGGAACGGTTAACTCAGGCCCAAAAGGCTGGTATTCTTATTGACTGTGACGTAGCTAAGGTCGGGGATGACCTAGCTTTAATCATGACCCATAATGGTAACACCGATAACCAGAAGATTCATAAGTTGGCTTGGGAGATTTTTGAGGCTACCACCAAGTTGGCTAAAGAGCTAAAACTCTACGGAGCTGGTCAGGATCTTCTTTCTGATGCTTTTAGCGGCAATATTAAGGGTATGGGCCCAGGGATTGCTGAGTTTACTTTTGAGGAACGTAAGTCTGAGCCGATATTAATCTTCTTGGCAGATAAAACAGAGCCAGGGGCTTGGAACTTACCTATATTTAAAATGTTTGCCGATCCCTTTAATACCCCGGGTTTAGTAATAGATCCGAATATGCATGATGGTTTTGAATTTGAGGTCTTAGATCTCATTGAACATAAAATGGCCCGTTTCAGTACACCGGAAGAACTGTACGACCTACTCCTCTTCATTGGTGCACCTGATCGCTATGTCATTAAAAACGTTTACCGGAAGGGCGGCTCGGAGTCGGTAGCAGTTACTTCCACCCAACGTTTAAACCTTATGGCCGGACGCTATGTTGGTAAAGATGATCCGGTACTGATGGTTCGTTGCCAGAGCGGTCTACCAGCGGTAGGTGAAGCCTTGGAGCCTTTTGGTTTCCCCCATTTAGTTGCCGGTTGGATGCGGGGTTCCCACTATGGACCGATTATGCCGGTCTCCTTTAACCAGGATACTCCAAGCCGATTTGACGGACCACCTCGGGTGGTTTGCTACGGTTACCAGCTTTGTAACGGTAAACTAGTTGGTCCAAGGGATATGTTTGATGATCCAAGCTTTGATACAGCCCGGGAGCAGGCTATCCATATAGCCGACTATATGCGGCGGATGGGACCATTCGAACCGCACCGGTTACCGTTAGATGAGATGGAGTATACAACAATGCCTCAGGTTATGGAACGGGTTAAAGATAGATTTAAACCTGTAGAGGATTAGGGGCAGAGAAAAGCTGAGATGAAGATGACCCGCTTGGGAGACCAGGCGGGTTTTTGCTATAGTCGGGATCGGACTAATGTAGATAAAGGAAGTATTGGATAATTAGTGAATATATGTTTACAATTATCAGATTGGAAGTGGCAGTGTTGGCCTTCGGTCATATACCAGAAGAACACATTTCTCAGGAAATCATTAAGCTTATTCCTGCAGAAATTGCTCAGCATTATGGTGTTGTTCCTGTAGAATGTCGTGGCCAGGCTTTAGTAATAGCTATTGCTGATCCTACTGATGTTTCCTTATTGGACAGAAATTGACCTTAGCCATGATGGGGTTGTTACTAATAAGCTACGAATATATGTGGAGCGTGCTGATTTCACTTCAACTTTGGGTGGAATCAGTGAGGTTGAAGTTTACGGAAGCAAACCAGCTTTAAACTTAGCACGATTGGTACCAAGTAGTGTAAGTGCGGTAGATTTCAACCTAGGTTTGCCAGCGATAAACCTTATTGACGGCAATACTTATTCGATTTGGGAAACCCAGCCTAATCATCCTATCGATGCTTGGGTATCGTTTTCTCTGTTAAAACCGAGTCTGATTCAACGCATAAAGGTTTATGGACCGGTGGATATTGCAGCAAATATAACCTGGGAGTATTGGGTTGAAGGGGAGTGGCGGCCACTTCCTGCACTGACTAGTTCAGTGACAAGCGATAGTAAAAAAGGCTGGTTGTGCTATGATACAACGGCCTCTGATGTAATTACTGACCGTATCCGAATGACTGTGACTAATCCTGGTTACCTGGAGAAAATAAGTGGGCTTGCTGAGGTTGAGCTTTGGGGCTTACCTGTTAAGGAAGATATATATGTTCCCCTTACTTTTTGGTCGGTTACTGGGCAACAACTTTTTAGTGAGAACAGGTCTATAGGAAGTTTTGCCTTCCGTTTACCGCCAAATCTGAACCAATTTACCGCTGCTACGCTTTTGGTTGATGGTTTCGATTTAGATAGTGAGGATGAAATTAGCCTTTATTTGAACGAACGTGTCATTTCTGGGTTTAAAGGCGATTATGGTAGCCATGTCTGGAATCAATTCCAGATCCCTCTTGATCTGGGCCTACTGGCTACAGGCCTTAACGATATTCAGATTGTACTTTCTGAAAGTTCTAATGGGTTGATATTAGATAATGCTAGAATTGAACTGGTAGCAGCTGACGGAACTATTCTACCAATCTCTAGGGAAGATCAATCAAATTCGGTTGTAGTTGACCGAAGGGTTACTACTACCTGGGAAATGCTTACTGATGCTGAAGGCTTTGGTAGTTTAGAAGTACAATTGGCTAGTCCGACTCATTTAGAAGAACTGGCTCTGTATTTTACTCAACGGCTCAACCAAATTTTCGAGATACAGTATAAAAACGGTAAAGAGTGGTTGCCGATACCTGGCCTTACTAACATTGAAGGCTATAATGTAGCACTTAACTGGAACATTTATCCGGTTACGGCAGATATTATTACTGATTCTATAAGAATTAAATTTTCCAGTCTACCTGGGGCGATGGTAGGTAAGATCGGTGAGGTGAAAGTAAAAGGAAGTGCCATTAACGTTGGGCCACCAAAAGTTAAGATTACTTCTCCCAACCACGGTGAATTTGTGGATAAGAGGCTTACTGTTAGCGGTAGTATTGATAATTTAGAGGCTCTGGTTTCAGTTAATGGTGTACCAGCTCAGGTTAAAGATGGTGGTTTTGCAGCTCAGGTTAAAATTGATGTTTCCGGCCCCAAGGATCCAAGGCTGATTACCGTAGTTGCTACTGATAATTTGGGTCAAACTAGTACTGCTGAAATAGCAGTTTATGTTAATAAGCGTCCTCCCGAATTTACTAGTCTGACCCCTGAAGATGGTATAGTCGTAACCACTGATAGCATAACTGTTACTGGTGAATTAAGTAGCAATAGTGGCGAAGTATTGGTTAATGACCAACCTGTTGCTGTGCGGGGCCGAAAATTTTCGGCTCCGGTAGAGTTACAAGAAGGTGTTAATAGGCTGGTAGTTACTGTTACCGATTATTTTGGCCAAAGTAGCACCAGTGCGACTAAAGTCATCAATGTTATCAGGGATACAACTCCACCCAAATTGGAGCTACACTCCCCAACAGATGGCGAAGCGGTTGGATGGGAGCTTCCTGTTGTTGCTGGTCGCGTAGAAGATATTAGTCCGGTAAAGGTGGCAGTCAACGGCCGAGAGGCTAGTGTTGTCAACGGTACTTTCCAGGCTAGCGGCATTACCATAACTGAAGGTGAAAATATAATTGAGGTTAGCGCCATCGATGTCGCTGGTAATACGGCTATACTTCGGGCCAAAGTTGTTTTGGACAAAGTTCCCCCGGTTCTAACTGTGACTAAACCCGAGGCAGGAAAGATATTTACTACTCAGCCGATTATAGTTGCAGGCGTTGTTGAAGATGCTACTTCTTCTATAGTAATAGTTAATGGTGTAGCTGCTGAAAGGACTGGGACAAGCTTTGAAGCCTGGGTACCGTTAAATGAAGGTTCCAACATCTTAAGTACGAAGGCCGTTGATGCTGCTGGTAATGAAAGCTATGATGTCCGCCAAGTTAGTTTAGATACTACTCCTCCGGAAGCATTTCAACCATTATTAGAGTCTTCAGGCTGGATAACAAAGAACACACCTGTGATTACCTTTTTTACTACCGATGCAACTAGTGGAATTGACCATTATGAATTAGCCATTGATGATGGTTCATGGCAGGTAGTTACCAGCCCGTATACCCTACCGGTGTTAGCAGATGGTATCCATACTGTGCGAGTTCAAGCTGTGGATCTAGTTGGGTGGAGCAGGGTAGTCGAAGTAGATGTTTATATAGATACAACCCCACCTGAGGCTTTTATTCCACAAGCGGAGCCCTCTTCTTGGGCAAACAATACTCAACCAGTTATTACCTTTGAGACCGCCGATATTACTAGTGGTATCAGCCATTATGAACTTAAAGTTGATGATGGAGCGTATGTAGTAGTCGATAGCCCCTATATTCTGCCGCCACAAACGGATGGTGTCCATACTATTTATGTTAAGGCTGTTGATCAAGCCGGATTAGAGACGGTGGGGGTTACAGAAGTATTTATTGACACTACACCACCGGCAGTTCCTGCAGGTTTAGAGGTTATTCCTGGACCAACAGCTATTACGGTTAATTGGCAGTCAAATACGGAGAAAGATTTTGACTATTATGTCTTACGGCGTGATCCGATTTTTAGTGATGGGACTTCTGAGCGGATTATAGCAGGGACAGTTTACAGGGATGAAGATGTAGTAGTACCTAACGATTATACTTATTCTATTCGAGCTCTAGATCATATTGGTAATTCTAGCGAATACTCCAA
>DHRX01000107.1:12164-17871 GCA_002408345.1 Firmicutes bacterium UBA5301
ACTCCAAACCGGTGGTGGGTAGAGCTGGAATAGCATTAACGCCAATTGATACAAATTCAGGTGTAGAACCGACTAAAGCGAAATATGAAGGTATCACTGTAGAAATACCGAGCGGCGCTATAGAATTTGGGAAAACAGTAGTTATTTTTGCGCAAGATCCTGAAGACGACCAGATTGTTGAAGACAACCTTTTAATAGGTAAAATATTGAATTTAGAGGTAGTGGATAACCTTAACGAGTTAGCCATTCCGGAAGAAGATATCTTTAGTACCCCGGTGACTATGGTTTTTACCTACCGTGAAGAAGATATCCCTACTCCCCTGACGGAAGAGGAACTCTATATTTATACCTATGATTTAGCGGTTCACGGCTGGGTTAGAGTCCCTAATCAAGTGCGGGATACAGAAAATAATATTATAACGGTGACTTCTGAGCATTTTTCTACTTATAGTATTCAGGCATCGTTAGCCAACCCTCCTGACCCGCAGACTTTAGCTGGTATGGGAGTAGCCCCCTACCAAACGTATTTCACCGAAAACAATGAAAGTGTCTCTCCTAGTAGTGGCAACCTGACTGTTAAAGCTGTGGACCTCCGCTTACCAGGCAGAAATGGGTTGGATTTAGAAATTAGCCGTACCTATGATATGTTAGGGCAGCAAATTGTTACCCTAGATGGGAACAGAGTTCCATTTAATTCTTTTGGCACAGGGTGGACTTTGGATCTGCCCTGGATTGGTAAGAACGATAACGGTCAGATCCTTACCCTGCCTGGTGGTGGAACATATGATATTAAATGGAAGATGGACGGTTCAGGGTGGGGCAGGCAGGGACATGCCACATTTACATACCATGAAGGGACACATTTTATTCTTGAGCAATTCCAGACGTACGTTCGAGATAAGCATTTCTTGTGGTGGAAGACGGGAGAGGTTTGGAGGACTTCTTATTATATTCTTCATACCAAAGATGGACGAGAGTATCGCTTTGATTCCGCTGGTAAGCCAGTCAGCCTGACTGATCGTACTGGTAAAAATAGTATTACCTATACCTGGAATAATAAAAATCTCGTGAATATCAAGGATAGTTTAGGACGAGTAGTGACATTCACCTATTCTGGTGTTCTAATTTCCTCTATTAAAAGCGGTGATCGGGAGGTCAAATATACATATGCGAATGGTCTTAGTAGCGTAATTGACCCAGAGGGGCGGGTGACAACCTACACATATACCGCTATGAACTCGGGCTATGATAATAAAATTTATACGAAGCTACTTCAAAAGATTACTTACCCTTCTAAGGGCTATACCCAATATAGCTATTCTGGAAAGGATGACGGCTTTGGTAGCGGAATCACCAGGGCTATAATTACTAATAAAGTGCAGTATCCATCGTTAGGCTCTCAGCAGACATTTAATCGGACCTCGTTCACTTATTCCTGGGATGATAACAAGATAAAAAGTGCTACAATCACTACTCCTGTCCAGGGTTTACAGATGAACTTTAACAAAGATTCTCTTACTACTAGAAAAGTTACTACGGATCGAGTACAAAGTAACATTATGGTAGAGCAAGTAGACTATCAGTATGACAGCACCTTGAAAGCAGTAACCAAGGAAACGTATACAAGAGGCGGAGTTGACCCAGAAAATCAACGGTACCATTCGGGTTCAGCCTTTTATAAAACCTACGCTTATGATAACTGGGGTAATATAACGGAGCAATACGATTCAGGCATAGGCCTGAGAACCTATTATGCTTATGCTAATACCAATAGCAAACAGAACTTTTCGGCGCCTTTTGTATCTGCTCCGTTTACTAGCAACGTTTCAGCTAAGATATATAACCTCGTAACCGGGGTGGCCAAACTCAACTATGACCCAGTACAGGGTATAAACATCCCGGTGCAGGTTCATTATCAGTACGATGCCGTGGGCAACTTGGTTAAAGAAGCCAAACGGCATGAGGGTGGTTGGCTGGATACTACCTACGAGTATGACCAGTACGGGAATATGGTCAAGAAGGTCAACCCCTTGGGCCGGGTTAGCCGGTATGAATACAGCAGTGCATATCAATATGCTTACCCAACTAAGATGATAGTTCAGGGAGTAAAAGATGCAGAGGGACAGGCTTTGGCAGACGTAGTGACCGAGAAGGGCTACTGTTTTGCTACTGGCCTTACAGCCTGGGAAAAAGAAGCCCGTGGGCACGTTACCAGCTATGAGTATGATAAATTGGGACGTTTAAGAAAGACCGTCTATCCTGGGACAAGCAGTTCTACTAAGCTTACGGATTATGATGATCTTAACAACACGTATACTATTACTGACGAGAACCAGAACCGAACGACCTTCTTCTATGACGGATTAGCTCACTTAGCCAAGGTGGTGCAGTATCAAAACGCAAGTAGCACATATACCCCCTATGCGACAACTAACTTTGCTTATGATCTGGTGGGCAATGTCTCAGCGATGACCGATGCCAACGGGAAGCGGACCACCTATCAGTACGATGGCCTTGGCAGGCTGCGCAGGACCACTTTTGCTGATGGTAGTTCCAAGCAGGTACTTTATGATGATTACGGAAGAACTATTACCACTATTGACGAAAACGGACACAAGAAGGTGCAGCAGAAGGACTGGGCAGACCGGATAGTCCAAGTCAAAGAGTATAATGACTATGCGGACGAAGTACTGACTACATCCATCACCTATGACCGGTTAAATAATAAGGTTAAGGTGATAAATCCTCGGGGAGATGAGACCCGGCAGGTTTATGATGACTTGGGCCGTGTGGTAGAGGTTATCTATCCGGCAATGCCGGTAGTTAAACCAGGAGCTACCACTGAGACTACTATCAATCCTAGGGTCAGCTTTGCCTATGATGCGGTGGGTAATAAGATTAGCGAGATTAGCGCTAACGGGCATGCTTCCGGTGAGCTGGGTAAGTATACGACCACCTACCAGTATGATGCTTTAAACCGGCTCATTAAGACAGTCGAGCCCTTTACAACGCTAAACGGTAGTGCCAACTACCGCATGACCAAAACCTACTATGACCCAGCAGGCAACACGGTCAAGGTCGTAGATGCTAATGGTAATGCGGCAACCTTCGAGTATGATGCGCGAAACCGGCTAACTTCGCAGACTGATAGCTCAGGCAATACGACTAGTTATGAGTATGACCTAGTGGGAAATAAAGTGAAGAGTACCGACCCTAGGGGCTATTCGACCTGGTATGTCTATGATGATCTAAATCGTCTAATACGTGGAGTGTTGCCAGACGAGACTCCGCCGTTAAATCCGTATATTGATGCTGGGGACAATCCTTATGTTGATTTTACCTATGATCTAGTCGGCAACAAACTAACTGAACGGGATTCTAATGGCAATATCAGCACCTTTACCTATACCTCTCGCTACTGGCTGGATACTATGACTGATGCGGCAGGTGGGATCACCAGATTTAGCTACGATAGAGCCGGTAACCAGACCACTGTTACCGATGCTAATGGCAACACCAGTTATAGCTTCTATGACGATTTGAATCGTCTGGTAAGGACGATAAGCCCTTACGCACAGGCTACAAGCTATAATTATGACAAAGCTGGTAACCTCATCTGGCAAAAGGACACCAATGACCATGTGACCCAGTGGGAGTACAATCCCTTCAAAAAGCTGGTCAAGGTGATAGATGCTAGGAATGGCATCACTCGTTGCCAGTACGATGCGAACGGAAATATGGTGGCTCAGATTGATGCCAAGGGCTTGACAACGAGCTATGATTACAATGAACTAAATTGGCTGATGAAGGAGACTAACTCCCTCGGACTATCGAAGGTCTATGATTACGATGCGACAGGAAAACAAATTAAAGCGATAAGCCCGCGGGGAGTGGAGCGAAACTATACATATTATCCCAATAGCCTACTCAAAGAGGTGGCATATACCTCAGGGACTGAGCAAGAAAAGATCAATTACGAGTATGATGCTGCCGGTAACCGTACCAGGATGGTGGATCCCTCAGGTGAGGCGATTTATGGGTATGATCCGCTAAATCAGGTAACTTGGCTAAACAAATCAATTTTTGGCCGGAGCTACTCTACCGGGTATAGTTATGACAGAGCAGGCAACGTCACGGGGATTAAGTACCCAGGATCAAGCGAGTGGCTTGAGTATGAGTATAACAACAGAAACCGTATATCAGCCATTACTGGTCTAGCCAACGAGTTTAGCTACGATCAAGTGGGTAACTTGAGTCAAGTACGGCTTGCCTCGGGCGTAGTTTCTACCTATATTCCTGACAAGATGAACAGGGTCCAAAAAATCCAGGTTACCTCACCTGCTCAGCTTGATCCCGTACTGTCTCTAAACTATATCCGTGACGGAGAGGGTAATATTCTCTCTCGTAACGAGAACCTCTACCATTATGATGAGCTAGATAGGTTAGTTCTAGCCGACGTTAAAGGAAGCTTTTTTGGTAATATACCGGCTAAGGAAGGTTGGGTAACTGGAGACTTTACTGGAAATAGAAACCTTAACTTTAGTTTAGCTAAGAATACTCCGGTGACCTTGGATTACGGTGCAGGTAGTGTGGGTCTGGATTTTGGTACTCAAGCCAGAGTTAGCCGGTTATATCTAGCTAACGAAGACCCATCAGTAGATATATCGAGGATTAACTCTAATACTTTGGATCTCTATGTTTCTACTGATAATGTTACTTTTACAAGAGTTGACCCAGAAATTTACGAGCTACAGAATACGGCAGATGGCCGATCTATAGTGTTTATCGAGCCGATAGAGGCTGAGCAGCTTAAAGTACATAGTAAGTTTGACGAACGGGATGAAGAGGGCAACTTTGTGGATAAGGCTGTCTTCCGGAATATCCTAGGCGAGATAATCGGTGCTCAGCAGGAGGTATTTCAGGCAACGCTAACCTACGCCTATGATGCAGTAGGTAACCGAATCTATGAGGGCTTTACCAAAACCTCGTTACAAATTAAAGAATACCGGTATTATGCTAACTCCAATTTGCTCTTAACCGATGGTACCTATGCTTTCGTCTATGACGATGATGGGAACCTAATCAAGAAGGGGAATACCTTCGTCCTAGAGGGAGAGAAGGTTATCTTTGCTACTGGTGGCAGGGGTGTGGAGTACTGGGAGTATGGGTATAACCTGAGAAACCAACTGATCCAGGTCGGGAAGAACGGGGAGGTTGTAGCTGAATATAGCTATGATGGGTTGGGCTTGCGAGTAAACGCGATTACGACTATTACCAGCAAGGTAACGGGTGAGAGCAAGACCACCACAAGGGACTATGTCTTTGACCTGGCAGACCGGGTGATCTACGATAAGGTAATCTCTGCCACCGGGGAATTGCCTGTTGACGAAGACCCAGAAACCTCAACTGAAAACTCGTATATCTTTGCCGGGATGACCCACTTTGCCAAGGTGGAAGGTGTAATCGGTACTGCCGCGAAAGTCTACTATTACCATAACGACCATCTAGGTAGCCCGATGGCGGTAACGGACGGAGAGGGTAACGTAGCATGGAGTCAGGATTATCTGCCCTACGGACAAGCTCTCAATGAGGAAGCAGTATCCACCAAGACCAGGTTTACCTTTACGGGCAAGGAGTACGATGAAGCATCAGGACTCTATTACTACAACGCCAGGTGGTATGATGCGGATTTAGGTCGGTTTATTTC
>DHRX01000107.1:18217-19016 GCA_002408345.1 Firmicutes bacterium UBA5301
TATACGATGTTTCGCTTGAGGATTATGGCTTAGATGAGGATTTTATTGAGGAAGTTGAAAAAGTAAGGGCTCACATTGATTATGCGGAATCTGACCCGTCTGATACGCTAACTCCGGAGTTGGTACTAGCTTATCATAACGATCCCAATGGTTTCGGAAAAAAGTACGGATCAGATTCTGAGAAGATCTTGCAACAAACATTAGCGCAGGTTCAAATTCAACGGTGGGCAAATGAGCACATGCAAGTACGGACTTATAGTCCTTATTTAGGAATGACGCCTACTCCGTATCCTGGAATGAACCCATCTCAAGAAATTTGGGATAGTTTTTGGCGAGGTGCCGGTGCTACTGCCACTATTGTGGGGGGTGGGTTAGAGGTATATGGGGGAGCGTTGGCTGTTCAAGTGGCTCCTGTAGCTGGTATGGGTTTGATAATGCATGGCACCACCAACATAGCCATAGGGTCAGCAGAATTAGTTTTCACAATTGTTGATTATCCGGTGGACGCTCAACGACTAGTTCTTGGTGATTATGGATCGGGTGCTTGGGATTTATCAAATGCCGTTCTTGGATACCGTGAAGGGAGAATATTGACAAGAACTGGAAGACATTTTGAAGGTTATGCAAGCTATTTAGATGCTACATATAGCCTTTATCAGGGTGTAACGACTCTTTTTAATGAATAATGGATGAGGTGTGTGCATGCATAAATATACTTCTAATACTGATGATGCAAGTCTCCCTCTAACTTATATCGCTAGTGGCTTAATCCCTATCATTCTTGTGATAATTATTATTG
>DHRX01000107.1:19181-19414 GCA_002408345.1 Firmicutes bacterium UBA5301
AGGTTCTGTAATAGATTATATTTTATTTCCAAAACTCTTCAGGCGCGAGTTGACAATAGATGATGATAAAGTAACCTACGTATTTAAAATTAAACCCTTTCGGGTTATTGATACTGTTATTCCTTGGGATACAGTCAGGCGGGTAGAGTTTTATCCTTATATAACACCAAGGAGTGGAGACTGGAATTTAGCCAGAGGATTGGAGCCGGAAAGAAAATTGGTAAGGGTATTTG
>DHRX01000043.1:0-612 GCA_002408345.1 Firmicutes bacterium UBA5301
CTGCTGGACAAAGAGGTTGCTACGGGTATTAATGAAGGTTTTATACTGCCGTAAAAGTTCTTGATCGTCAATTTCTTGGAAAAGATCTTTATTATTGCGGAAAAGCTCATTACCTTTAGTAGAACCGATTTCAACTAAAAAGTGTTCACCAAGGTCAGTAAAGAAGAGATCAAAGGAATCAGTAACTTGGTCTGTACCCATAGAATGACAGAAACACTTATCATCTGGTAAGCAACTAAGGCCGATAATAATAGTTTGTTCCCGGCGTTGTTGATAGTAGGTGTCAATATAACCATCTAAAAAAACGTAGTCAAGACGTTTGATGCCGTGAATATCACAAGGATGTAGGCCAAACAGAATTTGCTTAGCTGGTTCTTCCATAGTTTCTATGAAACCTTCGCCTTTACGAAAAGACAGTAAGGCTTCTTCTGGCGGTAGGAAGAATTTTTTAGGCGGTAGTAGAGTTCGCTGGTAACCAAGAGCTACTTCGCAACCTGGTTCATATGGGGCAAACGCTACTTCACCACCAGATTTCTGCGGAACAATCAGCTTATGTTCTTGGCTGATTCGTTCGAGGAAAAGATCAATTTTTCCTTTAGGTAAGACTACAGT
>DHRX01000043.1:913-2297 GCA_002408345.1 Firmicutes bacterium UBA5301
ATTTGGAGTAAATTTACAGCAACATGACTTTGCAACCGGTTGCAAAGAATAATTTGGCTAACTTAGGAGGTCGTGGATCATGAACAGAACTCCCCGAAGTCTGGCCCTGTTCTCTTTTGCAGTATTGTTGTTGGTGGTAGCGTTAGCAGCCACAGCTCTAGGGGCTCCGAAAACAGTAACAGTAATGGGTGTTTGGGGCGGAACCGAATTAGAAGCTTTTCAGAAAGTATTGGCACCGTTTGAAGCGAAGACCGGAATTAAGGTGGATTATATTGGGACCCGGGATTTAGATGCGGTATTGACAACACGGGTAGAAGCCGGTAATCCGCCGGATATCGCAACTTTGCCTAACCCGGGAATAGTTGCTGAATTTGCGTCACGCAATGTCTTAGTGGATTTAGGTCAAGTCTTTGATCCCCGAGAATTAAAACAAAATTACGCTGATGTTTGGATTGACCTGGGAACCTATAACAATAAACTCCAGGTCATTTTTATTTCGGCTGATCTAAAGAGTTTGGTCTGGTATAATCCTCAGGCTTTTGCAGCTCAGGGCTACCGTGTTCCAACTACCTGGGCTGAGATGATCGCCCTCTCCGATCAGATTGTGGCAGCTGGCGGCAAACCTTGGGCTATTGGCCTAGAAAGTGGTGCAGCTAGCGGCTGGCCAGGTACGGACTGGGTAGAAGATATTATGCTCAGAACCGCTGGGCCTGAAGTTTACGATCAATGGGTGAACCATGATATCCCGTGGACCCACCCGGCTGTACGCCGTGCTTTTGAAATATTTGGAGAAATTGTTAGGAATGAAGACTATCTTTATGGTGGAACAGTTGGCGTTTTAGCGACTAACTTTGGTGATTCTATTAATCCTCTGTTTACTAAACCGGTTAACGCCTATCTCCACCGTCAGGCAACATTTATTCAAAGCTTCATTAACCAAAATAACCCTGGTTTAGTACCGGGTAAGGATTATAGTTTCTTTGCGTTGCCACCGATTGAACCACATTTTGGTACACCGGCTTTAGGCGCAGCGGATATGGTTGGTCTATTCAAAGACACCCCGGAAGGGCGGGCTTTAATCCAATACCTAGCTAGCCCAGAGGCCCAGGAGATTTGGGTAGCTCAGTTAGGTAAACTTTCAGCCAATAAGCGGGTTAACCCTCAGGCCTACCCCAATGATTTAACCCGAAAAGCAGCGGAAATTTTGGTGCAAGCTGAAGTTTTTCGGTTTGATGGTTCAGACTTGATGCCACCGGCGGTAGGATCGGGTGCATTCTGGCAAGGTATTTTAGATTATGTAAACGGAGCCGATTTAGATGAGGTTCTCCAGTTTATAGAGGCGGCGGCTGATGATGCCTATACTACCGGATTGGCCACTAATTAA
>DHRX01000043.1:2604-3761 GCA_002408345.1 Firmicutes bacterium UBA5301
TTTGACCGTCGTTCCGAAGAGTTTGTTGGCTGGGCTAACTATCAGTATTTATTTGCGTCCCAGTCGATGTTACAGGCTTTTCGTAATAACCTGCTATGGTTGATTATCTTTACCTTAGGAACCGTCTTACTCGGCTTGTTACTGGCGGTCTTAACCGACCGTCTTCGGGCTGAGGCTTTGGTTAAATCAATTATTTTTTTACCGATGGCTATTTCCTTTGCTGGCGCCGGTGTTATCTGGAAATTTATGTACGCTTATCGACCGGCAGGGGCGCCTCAGATTGGACTGCTTAATCAGGTTGTTACATTATTTGGTGGCGAACCGGTAGGGTGGCTAGTTAAAGGGCCGTGGTTAAATAATTTGGCTTTAATTACAGTTGGGGTGTGGATTTGGACCGGTTTCTGTATGGTTATTCTTTCTGCAGCCTATAAAGGGATCCCTAAGGCTTTGATTGAAGCGGCCCGGGTCGATGGGGCCGGTGAGTGGCAGGTTTTTTGGCATATTTCGCTACCGATAATCAAGTCAACGGTCTTAGTAGTAACTACAACTATGGTTATTAATGTACTCAAGATATTTGATGTAGTTTATGTAATGACTAACGGTAGTTTTGGCACGGAAGTAGTGGCTAATCGAATGTACAAGGAGCTGTTCCAGTTTCGTAATACCGGCCGGGCTAGCGCTTTAGCGGTACTGCTCTTTTTGGCCATTCTCCCCTTTATTATTAACTCGATCCGCCGGTTTAAAGAGGAGGCGGCATGATGCGCCGACTACTGTACTTAGTGATTTTATTGATCTGTTTACTCTGGATTTTACCGACGTTAGGGTTGCTAATTAGTTCGCTGCGACCAGCGGCAGCGGTAGCTAATTCCGGTTGGTGGACGGTATTTGGGAACCCGCTCAACTGGTCTCAGTTCACTTTAGCCAATTATCAGCATGTTTTAGGCCAATCAGGGTTGGCCCGCTCTTTTGTTAATAGCTTTTTTATTACGTTACCGGCGACTATTTTACCTATGCTCTTTGGGGCGTTTGCAGCTTTTGCATTCGCTTGGCTCAAATTTCCCGGTCGCAACCTGCTTTTTCTGGTGTTAGTAGGGCTCTTGGTGGTACCGCTCCAGATGACCTTAATTCCCATACTCCGGTTATATAGCCGGACCGGG
>DHRX01000043.1:4119-5072 GCA_002408345.1 Firmicutes bacterium UBA5301
ATCTTTCAGTTCTTATGGGTGTGGAATGATTTATTGGTAGCGTTGATTTACTTAGGTGGTAACCCTAGGGTTGCTCCGCTAACCTTGGCCTTAAGCAACTTGGTCGGGTCCTATGGCCAGGAGTGGCATATCCTTACCGCCGCTGCTTTTGTTTCGATGGTAGTTCCGTTAATAGTCTTTTTCTCCTTACAACGCTACTTTGTCAGAGGAATCTTGGCTGGAGCTATTAAGGGCTAACCTTAACTAGACCCTCTAACGACGAGTTCCAGAGGTAAGAGTACTTGAGGTTCGGTAATCGGTTCACCAAGGATAATCTTAACCAGCATCTCAGCGGCGAGAAAACCCATCTCATAAATCGGTTGCCGGATGGTGGTTAGGGGAGGAGAGGTATATTGGGTCAGGGTAATCCCGTCGAAACCGACTAAAGCGATATCATTGGGGACCTGTAGTTGGGCTTCCTTAATGGCCCGAAGCGCTCCGATAGCCATTAAGTCATTAGCAGCAAAGACCGCAGTAATTTGGGGGGCTTGTTTCAAAAGTTGTTGCATCCCCTGATAACCGCCGTGTTCGGTAAAATCAGCTTCTACAAGCCTTTGGCTCGAGTAAGGGAGTCCAGCTTCCTGCAACGCTTCTTTGTAGCCAATGAGGCGTTCCTGGCCGTGCTTTAATTGTTGTGATCCGGCGATACAGCCAATTTCGTGATGTCCACTTTCAACGAGGTGGGCGATGGCTGCTTTAACACCGGCAATGTTATCGCCATTAACCCAATACAAGTCGGGGCTTGGCCCGCTATTACCGAGGAAAACGAAGGGGATATCTTTGTCATGTAAATAGGTGACACGTGGATCGTCAGCTAAAGGTTCGGTAAGGATTAATCCGTCAACTCTGTTACCTTCGGCCATCAATACGTGGCTCGGTGTTTGGCAGGCGGTTGGATAAAGGCTGGAAAGGAG
>DHRX01000053.1:0-3321 GCA_002408345.1 Firmicutes bacterium UBA5301
GCTACTCTTTGTTGTTCACCACCAGATAATTCTTCAACGCCAGCGTCTAATGGTTTTTCTAAATTAGCTAAATCCAAAGCGTGGTTCAGTTCAGTAACGCTAGGCAGAGGTTTGCCTGCGAATTCTAAGCCGAGCTGCAAGTTATCTTGAATCGATCCCGGGAAGATACTAGGGTTTTGGGGGAACATGACAACCTGGCGGCGCAATTGTACTGGATCTAATTCTTCTAGGTTAACTTCGTTATACAAAACTTGCCCTTGGTCAGGGGAGATTAGGTTATTTAATAGTTTAAGCAAAGTTGTTTTACCGCTACCACTTTCACCAACGATACAGGTTACCCCTGGCCCAGTAAGGGCTAAGTAGGGGATATCTAATATCTCTTTATACTTGATGTTTTCTAAGGTGAAATTCATTATATTCACGCCTCCTATTAAGCGAGTACTTCATTTACTAGTTCTTTAATTTTGCCTTTAGCTTCTTCTAAGGCTTCCTGGCCCAAAGGCGTGATCTGGTAGTACTTACGAACTTTGCCATTAACTAAGCGATCCTCCTGCTGTAGAAAACCGGCCTTTTCTAGGGAGCGGAGTGTTGGATAAATAGTTCCGGGGCTGATTTGGTACCCGTGTTTAGCTAGCTCCTCAATCATACCGAGACCAAAAATTGGTTTTTGGCTGGCATGGTGTAAAATGTGAATTTTAACGAACCCTAAGAAAAAGTCCCGAACAAACACTAGTTATCACCTACCGATATCAGGGAGTGATATTACTATACCATAGTATTTGATCAGAAGAAAGGGAGGAAGGCTATTATTTTTAGATAGCTTGTGATACACTTTAACTATTGACAAAACCAGGAGGAATATAGTGAGTAGTATTACTTTCGCAGCAATGGGGTTGCGGCAAGAATTATTGGAAGCGATAGCCCAAAAAGGCTTTGAAACGCCTACCCCTATTCAACAAAAAAGCATACCCGCTGCTTTAGCTGGACGGGATATTATGGGCCAGGCCCAAACTGGAACCGGTAAGACGGCGGCTTTCGGTTTGCCGATGCTACAGAATGTTGAACCTCGTAAGGGGGTTCAGGGTTTAGTAATTTGTCCGACCCGGGAATTAGCGGTACAGGTTGCTGAAGAAATAGCTTCTTTAGGTAAATTTTTAGGGGTTAATACTTTAGCGGTTTATGGTGGACAGTCGATTGAGGTGCAAATTCGGGCGTTAAAGAAGCGGCCTGAGTTAGTTGTTGGCACCCCTGGACGACTTTTAGATCATTTGCGTAGAGGCACACTGCGCTTTAATGACTTAACTTATGTGGTTTTAGATGAAGCCGACGAGATGTTGGACATGGGCTTTTTAGATGAGATCCAAGATATCTTAACCCAATGTCCGCCTAAGCGAACCACTTTTTTGTTTTCGGCGACTTTTCCTGCCGCTATTCAAGATTTGGCTAAAAGCTTTCTCAAGGATCCGGTGATTATCGAGATTGCTCCACAGGAGCGGACGGAACTTTTGATTGAGCAGCGGTATTATGAGGTTAACCCACGTCAGAAAACAGAGGCTTTGTGCCGGGTTTTAGATGTGGAACGACCACCGGTTGCTTTGATTTTCTGCCGGACGAAGAGAGGTACCGATGATCTGGTTAGCGCCTTAGAAATCCGTGGCTATACAGCTAATGCTTTGCATGGCGACCTTTCTCAAAGAGAACGGGATACTGTGATCGGTCGGTTTAGGCAAGGGTTGATCGAAATATTAGTAGCTACTGACGTTGCGGCAAGAGGGTTGGATATCTCTCTGGTTACCCACGTAATTAATTACGATATCCCCCAGGATCCTGAGACCTATGTTCACCGGATCGGCCGGACCGGACGGGCTGGGCGCTCTGGAATTGCCATTACCTTAGTAGAACCGAGAGAGTTAAAGCAGCTCCGCTTTATTCAGCGGGTGACCGGAAAGAAGATTGATCGCCATTTTCTCCCTTCATTGGCTGATGCTTTGGAAGTGCAAAAGCAGATGATGGCGTCCCAATTAATCGAGGCGGCCCAGCAGCCGGTCAGCGAGTTTATTGATTTAGCTAATGAACTGTTGGCAGAGCAGGATTCCACTTATTTGGTAGCGGCAGCCCTGAAATTACTTTCCGATAAAGGTAAGCAGCTAGAAGAGGCAGAATTGGAGCCGGTTGCCGGAACGGTTAAAGTGAAAATTCCTCGGGGACGCTCTCAAGGGGTCAGGCCGCGAGCTCTTGTTGACCAGATTACGGCCAGGTTGCATTTAAAGCCCCGTCAAATCGGCGATATTGAGATTAGGCAATCAACGACTACTGTCGAGGTGCCGGCAGAGTATGCCGATGAAGTGGCGGCTTTATTTCGACGAGATAGGCAACAGTATTCAGGTAAAAAATCCCGGAGAAACCGGTGGTAATAATAAAAAAATACCCCTTACCAGATGGTAAGGGGTATTTTACTACTAATGCTACTTTTTAATAAGGTCCCCAGTAGGAATAGGTTGTGACAGTTTTATCTTCATTCACGGGGCGCTCTACTCGTCTGCTCCCATACTCACGCCGAAAAGCCGAGAGATCTGCTTCTGAGCTGCTAGAACCCAAATAAGTGCTCAGAGCCAGAACTGCCACAAAGGCAACCAAACCGAACATGAGCGGTCCCCCCTTTATTTAAATTCCAAGGTATTATATGTATCTCTATACGAATTTTACCATTAATCGGTACGAATTTCAACTTTTATAATTTTTTATGTTAAATAAAGGAACTGTGCCAGAAATAACTAATAATAAACTGTGCTATCAATATTTTTTATGGCGCTAAGGAGGAGGAGGTGAAGCTAGAGCTGTAAGCGGCTCACCTTTGGCACCAAATGCTGCAAAAATAGGAGGACGAATAGTGGAACGACAAATTAGAGTTCTCGTATGCATCGTTGGTGTTCTTTTGTTAACTAGTAGTCTTGTGTTGGCAAAGCCGGCTCCGGTACCGGTCCCTAGTATTAATGATCAGACTATGAATTCTCCATTGGGATCTAGACACTGGAATATTTTTCGTAATACTTATAATAACCCTGAAGATCCGGAGCAGAGCGGCTGTATCAAGTGCCATTCGGCGGTTGCGATTGTCGATGACCCTGATGCTAAGCTGACCGATTTTTTGAAGGCCGGAGATGAGTACTGTTATGACGAACTAGACAATCCGGCCCCTGGTCAATCTCCCTTCCTATTTACAACGGCTACCGAGACCGGAAAATACGTAGATAATGACTTTGAAGGGATTACTTGTCGGGTCTGTCACATCATGGACAAAAACGGCCTTACCTTAAGACG
>DHRX01000053.1:3446-13841 GCA_002408345.1 Firmicutes bacterium UBA5301
TGATAATACTTGTACTTTGTGCCATGGTCGTGAATTTAGGTGGGCAAGGGGTTCAGGTAAACATGTGGAGCAGGCCTTCTTTGAAGGGCAGGGTGAAGGTTACTGGGATCCCTCAGTTCACTATACCATCGGTATGCAGTGTGAGGACTGTCATACTATGAATTCTATTAAACATGATTACGAACCGGCCAAACCTGAAGATATTGTGAAAGATGCTCTTTGCCTCAATTGCCACTATAGCGCTGAAGAGCTGGCTGAGATGATCGAAACAACTCAGGCTCGGGTTACCAAGGCGCTAGGTGCAATTGATGCCAGAATTCAAGCGGCAGAAGCGGCAGCCAGTTCTGGTAAGGTGGCTGCAGATAAGCTAGACCTAGTTCAGAAAGCTAAGGCTAGGGTAGCTTTTATCCGCAATGACTTT
This sequence comes from Firmicutes bacterium UBA5301, assembly GCA_002408345.1. Taxonomy (GTDB): domain Bacteria; phylum Bacillota; class UBA5301; order UBA5301; family UBA5301; genus UBA5301. The sequence continues at coordinate 3,868 of DHRX01000053.1, forward strand.
AGTGATGGTGTACATAACCCGCATTTTGCGGCTAAACTGATTAATGAGGCTAACAGCTACCTCGATCAATTCGATAAAGCGCTAGGTAAAACTACGAATACAGCAGCTTTTGACTTGAGCGACCTTTCCGTATACTCACAGGCTCAGACCTCTAGCTTAGGTAACAGACACTGGGATATGCTGGAGAGAACTATTTTTAATCCAGAAGATCCCGATCAAGATGGCTGTATTAAATGCCACTCGGCGGTAGCCATCGTTGACGATCCTAACGCTAAAGTTGCCGATTTCTTAGCTGCCGGTCAAAAGTACTGCTATGAGGAGCTAGATGATGCTCCAGCCGGCCAAAGTCCGTTCCTCTATACTACCGCCGAAGTTGACGGTAAGTACCTGAAGAATAGGATTGAAGGTATTACCTGCCGGGTCTGCCACGTCTTTGGTGAGGATGGTAATATCGGACTGCGTCGGACCGAAGAGCAAACCTGTGGGCTGTGCCATGGCCGGAACTTCAGGTGGGATAGAGGTTCAGGCAAACACGTGGAGTTAGCCTTTATGAGAGGGCAAGGGGCTCCAGAGTTAGGTATTGCTGATATGCCTAGTAGCAAGTACGCAATGGGCTTTGCTTGCCAAAGCTGTCACTTCATGGATACTAGCAAACACGATTTTGAAGCAGCTACCCCTGAACAAATTGCAGCTAATTCTCAGTGCAGCCCTTGTCATAGCGCTAAAGAAATAGGGAACCGGATAGCTAAAATCCAGAAGGATGTCAGCTCAGCTCTGGCTAAGCTTAACCCGCGGTTGGAGAAAGCTCTAGCTTATGTAGAAAAGAACCCTAAGAATACTAAAGCTAACGACTTGTATGCTCAGGCTAAGGCTGGTGTAACCTTTGTTGAAAATGATTTCAGCAACGGCGTTCACAACCCGGATTTTGCTACAATGTTGTTAGAAAGAAGTGCTAAGCTACTAACCCAATTTGAAGCTGAGTTTAAATAAGCACCCTCTAAAAAGCTGATTAAATGGGCAGATTCTCAAGAGTCTGCTCATTTTTTCACAATTATCGCACTATTTTCACATTATTTTTCCTTTCTTATTGACTAATCTGGAACATTACCAGCCAAAGCTGAGCTATAGTGATAATAAGACAGAATATTAAAAATAAATGATTTCCCTTCAGTACGATTCTCGTTAATCGCGATAATTTCTGAAAAATTATCTGGCGCTATTGTCCCCTTGGGAACAGGTCTTTAAATAGGGGAGGATAGCGCGTTTATTTTCCTAAGTTATCTTATGTCACTGCAGTGATTATGGTTTATAGTCGTGATTTAGAGAGAGAAAAAACAAAAGGAGGGTTAAAGTTGCCTAAACGCATTTCTTCCGGTCTTGGGCTGGTAGTTGTATTTACTCTTGGCTTCTATTTGGCCTATAAAGCATCACAGCTCTACCAGTACCAAGCGGTATTTGCTGGCTCGTACACATACCAATTGCTCTTCACCTCGTTTAGTTGGCTGATACCGGTTAGCATTTTAGGTGGTATTTTTGCTGGTGCGGCCAGCGAACGAGAACAAAGTCAAATTATTGATGGTCAGGTCCTACGCCATGATGGTTTGGCTTTTCTTATTCATTGGAGCCATGCCATCGCTACTTTGTTGTTGGTTGTAACCGGTGTATACCTTGGTTTTCTCTTCATCCCTAGGCTGGTCTTTACTCCTCAAAGCGTTGGCTATATGTTAAATCTCCACTTTGTCGGAGTAGTAGTTCTTCTCTTCAGCGTATCCTGTCACTTAACCGATCTGTTGTTGGCTGGAAAATTAAAAGAACACTGGCCGGAAGCTGGAGATTTTAAAGCTGCACTAGCTCACTATGCTGCTAAAGTCGGTATCGGTACAGCTCCACCAGAAGGAAAGTACTTGGCTAGCGAAAAGCTATCCTACCCATTATGGGTGCTTTCAGTGGGGCTGGTTATTCTAACGGGTTTAACCAAAATCTCTGCCCATGTTTGGAACCTTCCAGGAGGCCTCATGGAGGTAGCAACCCTACTCCATGATATTGGAGCATTATTGGTGATACTCAACTTAGCTGCCCATATCTTCTTTTCGTCGCTAGTACCTTGGTCCCGACCGCTCTTACGGTCTATGTTAACCGGATATGTATCTGAAGAGTATGTTCGGAAAAACCATCCGAAATGGTATGCGGAGCTATCTGGACAACCGTTAAGAAAAACCGATTCCACTGAAAAAGGATCGCAACTACCTTTTTCGTCCTAAGTGACGATCAATAGAAAGGAGTATGACCATGTCTGATAATCAAAAAGATTTATCACGCCGCCAGTTCCTGAAATTATTTGCGGGAACAGCAGCCGGTGTTGCTTTCGGTGGGGCCATCCCCCAACTAATTAACCTGGGGAATGGGGTAATAGCTATCCCCGCCTCGGAAGGGTACCTACTTGTAGATACCGGAAAATGTGCTGGTTGTAGTTCGTGTATGTTAGCTTGCTCCCTAGTTCACGAAGGGAAAGAAAATATCTCCTTATCACGGATTCAAATTTTGCAGAACCCCTTCAAGAACTATCCAGATGACATTTCTATGTTCCAGTGCCGTCAGTGCACTTATCCAGCTTGTGTAGAAGCATGTCCGACATCTGCACTCTACGTTGACAAGGAAAACCGTAATATCCGGACGGTAGACGAACGTAAATGTATCGGTTGTATGCAGTGTGTGGAGGCCTGTCCCCAAACCCCCAGCAGGGTTATCTGGAACTTTGAGGAGCACCACTCTCAAAAATGTGACCTCTGTGCCAACACCCCATTCTGGGATGGACAGGGGGGTCCAGGCAAGAAGAAGGCCTGTGAATCTGTCTGCCCGGTATCGGCTATTAAGTTTGTCCAGGAGATTCCAACTCAGTACGGTAGTGTCGGCTACGATGTTGATTTGCGCGGGCCGATTTGGCAAAAATTCGGTTTTGTAGCAAGGAGGGATAGCTAATGAACGGATATATGGGACAGATTCTGCGAATTAACTTAACCACTAGAAAAATATCGACTATCAAGACTGAGGACTATGCAGAGTGGGGCGGTGGCCATGGAATTGGTTCGGCTCTCTTCTGGGAGCTCTGCCCGGATAAAGCTATCAGCGGATTTGATCCGCGGAACGTGGTAACAATCATGACTTCACCTCTTTCGGGTACCCTAGCTCCAGCGGTAGCTGGCCGTACTGAAGTACAGGGGATTGGTGTACAGGGCTATCCGATCGAATGGTTTACCCGTTCTAACTTTGGCGGCCGTTTCGCAGCGTTACTGAAATATGCCGGTTGGGATGGTATTGTCATTGAAGGCAAAGCAGATAAGCCGGTCTGGTTAGACATCAGAAACCAGCAGATTACTATTAAGGAGGCTGGTTCTCTCTGGGGCCTGGATACCTGGGAAACTCAAGAGGAGATCTGGCGTGAAGTCATGGGTAATGCTGCGACAAGAGATGAATGGTGGCAGTTAGGGACGGAGCGAGATAGCGGTCGGACGACCCAGAAACCAGCGGTTTTAACTATTGGACCAGCAGGAGAAAACCTTTGCCGTAACGCTTCCTTAATCCATGACGCTGGTAACAGCGCTGGCCAGGGTGGGTTTGGTGCTGTCTGGGGCTCGAAAAACCTCAAAGCGATTAGTGTAGTTGGGACTGGGAGCGTAGATATTGCTGATCCTAACGGTTTAATGAACGCCCGGTTGTGGGCTAAGGAGAATTACGCTACTCATATAGATAACCCCTATGATGAGCGGGTTGGTTTATATTCTTTCCCGAATAAACCCGGTAATTCCTTAGGTATTTACCCGGAACATGTTAGTTCTCGTCCCCAGGGCTGTTTTGGGTGCCATAAAGGGGGGTGTCGGCGCCGGACTGACAGCGGTGGCAATGAGTCCCAGTGTGTCGACTTTTTCTTCTACGATGCCCATGACATGGAGAGACATGGTGGCAAGACGACGACCACTTTCCTCCAGACGGCAGACTTGGCCCAACGGGCTGGAATCAATGTCTACGAACTGGAATCGGGTATTATCTGGCTGCGGCATCTATACAAGTTAGGGGTCCTCGGTAGAGGAAAAGAGATTAATACCGATTTGCCCTTTGAACAGTTTGGTGAAACCGCTTTTGCTGCAGATCTGATTGATAAAATAGCCCACCGTAAAGAGATCGGGGCAGATTTAGGTGAAGGTTTGGCCCGGGCTGCTAAAAAGTGGGGACGGCTAGAACAGGATTTGAAATCAGGTATACTACCTCTACAGTACTGGGGCTATGCCCAACACTACGATGCTCGAGTGGAAACCGACTGGGGTTACGGTAGTATCCTAGGGGAACGGGATATCAATGAGCACGACTTTAACTGGCTAGTCTACTGGACCCCTTCTATCGGTTATCTAACCGGAGAGAAACCGTTGGTTTCAGCCAAAGAACTTTCAGAGATAATTGCCGAGAAATGTAAACCATATAGCGATCCTTTAATGATCGACTATAGCGATAAAGGTATTTACTCAGAACATATGGTTAAACTCATTGCTTGGCACAGACATTATACTCGGTTCTGGAAACAGTCTATCGGTTATTGTGACTGGGCCTATGCTGATTTCGTTAACCCGTATACCCCAGATTACCGGGGGATAACCGGAGAAGGTGAACCTAAATTCTTCAATGCTGTTACCGGAAGTAACATCTCCTTTGAAGAGGGGATCGAAATTGGTCGCAGAATTTGGAACTTGGACCGGGCCATTTGGATTCTCCAAGGACGGCACCGGGATTTAGAGCATTTTGCCCAATATACCTACGAAGTACCGGCTAAAACAGGTTACACTACCTATGAAATCCCGTATGTTATGCCGACCTATGAGAATGGTACTTGGGATTACCGGGTCATTGGTGGACGGGTCATAGATAAACAGAAATTCGAAGAGTGGAAGTCAAAATTCTTCGAATTTGAAGGCTGGGATCCGGCTACCGGTTGGCCGAGAAGGGATACCTTAGAAAAACTAAACCTCGGGCATGTAGCTAATGCTTTGGCGAAGCAAGGCAAGTTGGGGGCGTAAAGATATGGCTAAGCTTTCTGATCCTACACCGAAATTAGCAGCAAAAATGCTCCAAGAAGTGGATTATGATGAACGGTTAGTTGGATTAATGCTGGCTCCCATGTCTGGTAGCGTTGAACGTACGTTATGGTCCTTCGAAGAAGCAGTGAATTTTCTCCATGTAGATAAAAATCTGCACGAAAATCAGGCCAGTATCCGCTATATTGACCTGAACCTACTGCAACGATGGATTTGTGAAGTCTTCGGTGACCATGAACTTGCTACTGTTATCAATGCCGAAATCAGTAAGTATAAAAACTTCGGAGAAAGGGTCCAGCCGGTTAAAGAGATGATGCTCTTCCGGTTGAATCAGTGTAAAAAGCTAGTTCACTCCCAAGCCTAAGAAAAGCAGTTAAGAGAAGCACTGCCGTCTCCCGGCGGTGCTTCTTTATATTTAGAATGTACAAATGTACTATTTTGCAACAGATATTGAAAAATATTATATTTTTAGTAAAATATAGAAGTATATAAACAGAAAAGGGCAAACCCGTCGAAAGATGGGGACGCAAAACTATGGGTCTACAGCCAGGAGGCTATGATTGCCAGGTTACCTGCTTTTGTAATGCTGTTAAGGTAACTTACCTCCAGGTTCCCGTTATTAAGGAAGGTAGGTTATAATGAATCTTCACGTACTTGTAACTAGTAAGAGCCTTGATAAACTTGTTTGTAGCGATAATTTCACCGCGGAACACTCACAAAGAGTAGCCTCGTTGGCTGAGTGTATTGGCAAAGCCTTAGGCTTAAATAAAAACTTAATTAAAGATTTAGCGATTGCGGGGTTACTCCATGATATTGGTAAAACAGCCTTACCAAAGCAACTCCTCTATAAACCGGCGGCGCTATCAGTAACTGAGCAGGCTCAAATCCACCTGCACCCGATAATAGGGGCCAAAATTGCGGAAGTAGCTGGCTTCGAAGCCCATATCGTATCGGCTATTAATGGCCACCACGAACGACTCGATGGCTCGGGTTATCCCTTGGGTCTGCAAGGGATAGAAATCGATCTGTTAACCAGGATTATTAGTATTGTAGATGTTTATGCGGCGATGACTTCAGAACGTCCTTACCGCAAAGCCCTAACTACCGCGATAGCCTTAGAAGAGTTAAGTGATGCCAATCGATATGACCAGCAGGTAGTGGCGGTGTTAAAACGAGTAATAACCCAGCCTGAATTTGGCGCAATGGGACAAGCTAGTCAATAAAGGGATTTTGCAAAAAATGTCTAATAGCCGGGTTAGAAAAGTGGTGTGGAGAGTGAAAACGACCATGATTGGAAGAATCCGGTATGGACTTGGGGGCGCAGCGGTTAGTCTAATATTGACCGGTGCATTTTACCGTATTAACCAGATCTATCCGCCAGAAATGGATAAGGTTGTTTACTCTTTGATGGCTATTTTTAACGGTATTCTTGGGGCGGTATTGGCCGTCTTGTTTTCTAAATTATATGGACTGGCTGTTGTGGACCCCCTAACCCAAGTGGGTAATAGGCGGTTCTTTTTTACATTGGGGGAAAAACAGTTAGCTCTGGCTCAACGGTATGAGCGGCCGTTATCTATTGCCATGATTGATATTGATAATTTCAAAGCCCATAATGATGCTAAGGGCCATGTTGCTGGGGACAAGCTACTCCAGAGGGTGGCTACTGCGCTCCAACGCAACCTACATAATTCAGATGTTATTGCCCGCTTAGGTGGAGATGAGTTTGTGCTGTTATTACCGAACACAACGAAAGAAGAAGCGGTGCAGTTAATTCACCGCTTAAATGGTCCTGTTTCTGCTTATTTAAGTAATTTTGGGGTCCAGATGTCTGTTGGAGTAGCCTCTTTCCCGGAAGATGGGAGAGAGATAGAAACCCTTTTAAATAGAGCAGACACCAAGCTCTATCAAACTAAAGCGGTGCCTGCTCCAGGTGTGTTACGAGTAGTAACTAACTAGCTTCTGCCTCCCCATTTACAAGAGAGACAGATGTCATCTTCTATTGAGGAATCAGGGCGACTAACTTCCATCGGCATAGTACCACCAGCATAGCGGTAAGCATCCTGTAGTAATTTTAAGGCATAATCGGAATTATGTACGCCAAGGCTAGCATCGTTCTTGACAAACAAGTAAACTTGGTAGGCTTTATCCAATTTCCCGGTAGGATCATTCTTAAAGGGCAGCGTCCCGCCACGGTGGCATTGGTTACAGTTGCCCGGTTGGAACCCTGGTAATTCCCCACCATTCTGTTCTTTTAAATAGCTTTCTAAATGGTCCAGCCAACTTTGGACCGCTGTTTGCTGTCCATTAATGTTATAATCGACGACATCTCCATGACAGGGTACACAAGCTGCAGTGTTTAGCTTGCCTTTAGCGCTCTCCATCAATAAAGTGTGGCCACCAACACCAGGACTAGCTGCTGGTGCCATATGGCACATAACACAGCGGTCTTTACTGTTATGGTTAGTAGGTCGTACTTTCGTATAGTCCTCAGTTGAATATTCGTCATGGCTCTGACCGGTTAACATTAGGTTCTGCCACTTAATGCCATGACAAGAGCTACAGAGTTCAGCTTTAGGTAAACGGAGTTGGGCTGCGTGACTAGCTGAGTGCGGATCATGGCAGGTGCTACAGGTAATTCCAGCCGGTTCGCTACTAGGCATCTGAGCCCAGGTCGTATTAAAATCTTGACCAGAACGTAATACTTGAATATATCCCCGGGTATTATGGCACTTGGCACACTCTTGGATGCGGGCATCGCCAATTTCGGCATAGGTGTAGGGGAGCGGCACGTGGTGGGGAGATAGCTGCCAGCCAGCGATTTCTTTCTGGTGACAGGGGGCACAGACTTCGTTTTGGTATAAACTTTCGGCTACTGGGGAGGAGCCATCATGGGGGTTCGGATGGCAGGTTTGACAAGTAAGTCCAGCGACCGCATGGGGGGTAGAGGCCCAATCACTAAGGTTAATGTCGTGACAAGAAAGGCAGGACTGGTCTTGGGCCAGGCTAACCGGAGAAAAAACTAGCCCAACGCCAATAAATAAAAAAATAGGCAATAAGTTCCGCATATAAATACTCACCTCGTTAGTGATAATTCCATCTACAGAGAATATTTCCTGCTAATTTCAGCCCCTTCGAGGGGGCCGTTTTTTCTTTCTTTTGCGTATTGAAAACCCGAAATGGCCCAGGTATTTACCGATTTCGTGATAATGACCGTGAACATAGGTAACCAGCCCTGATTTTAATAGATCCAGGCGCCCCTCTGTGTTTATCAGGCTCTCGGTAACTTGAATGGCGACTACGTTGGCGAGGAAAAGGTCGTGACTGCCCAGGGGGATAATTTGATCTAGTCGACATTCAATGTTGATAGGGCACTCCAAAATTATCGGGGCACTAACCTGTTGGGCTGGTCCAGGAGTGAGCCCTGTAGCCTCGAACTTGTCAATCTGTCGCCCCGATTGGACGCCACAAAAATCCACCGCCCGAGCCAGTTTGGTCGCCGGTACGTTAACTACAAATTCACCGGAGTCTCGGATGATCGGGTAAGAATAACGTTCCGGTCGGACGGAAATAGAGAGCATCGGGGGGTTAGTACAGATTGTGCCGGTCCAGGCGACGGTAATAATGTTGGGTTTTTCTTGGCCAAGTTGACAACTGACCATAACTACCGGTAGCGGGTAGAGTAAGGTCGAGGGGCGCCATTGGGCCTTTTTAATCTCCATTTTTCTCCTCCTTTAACAAATACCTTCATATTATTATCCCTAATCATAACAAACCCCTCCGTCTCCGTCCTTTTGCATTCCCGAGAAACGGGTGGTATAATCGGGCGGTGTGGGAGGAAAGAAATTGCACGAAATCATTGAATATTTCCAGAAACACGACTATAAAGTAGAAGATTATGCCGTAATTCCTGTGGACACTCTACCCACTGTGGAAACGGTTTATCAGATAGCGGTAACTAAAGATGACCAATTTCAGGTTGATTTAGCGGTAGACGCGGAAAAAAACTTACTGGTGGTTAATAACTTAGACTGTCCGGTTCAACGCTTAGGGGAAACGCTACAGGATTTAACCCGAGTTACAGCCGAGTTCGATCCTGATACGGTTCTGGTCCAAGGGGCAACCGGTCGGTACCGCTTATGGCAGGACTATGGTTTTTACAAGCACTATCAATGTATAATTACCGGGACAGAAACCCAGTTTGCTACTGATAGGATTGACCAAAGTCTAGATCAGACTGCTCGTAATCTAGCTACCCAGCTCGGGGAAGAGGTGGAAGTTTACGAGGTCGCTGCTGACTTACCTTATATCTATTCTGTGGAAATCGTTGATCGGAAAGCACAGCATCCTGATGCGGCTCAGTACCACTGTGACCTCCACTATCATCAATTAACTGGAGCGGTCTACCTAGACCGCCTATGGTTAGCAGAAGATAAGCGGCACCAAGGGCTAGGAACTGCGACTGTCGAAATCCTCAAAGAAACCTTAGTCGAGGTAGGCGCCAACTACCTGTACCTTCGGGCTACAGAAAGTTCCGAGTCTTTCTGGGACCGTTACTCCGAGTTTACCCCTTGTTACCGGTTAAATCAACGCTGGGCTCGTCGGATGCGACGTCAACTTCGGCGGGAACCGGGTTGGGATCGGGTCTATGTTCGTGGAGTTAAGTTGGCTAACCCCTTAGATTACTACGGCAACCATCCTGGTGAAGACTGGGACTTTTTTCAGGCCCAAGAAATGCTCAGACTAAACAGAATGGAGGAGAATCAGTATGAGTAAATGTGAGTCGGCACTAATGGTCTTAACGACAACGGAGTCCAAGTGGCTCATTGCCAAGGCGCTACTAAAATTGGACCAGGTAGAGCAGGCCTTGGCAGAAGGTTACCTCTTACTAGC
>DHRX01000053.1:14040-15271 GCA_002408345.1 Firmicutes bacterium UBA5301
TATACGGTAGGCAGAGTAGCTGAGGGTAATCTAGGTGTAACCGATCCTGAAAGCCGAATCAAACCTTTAGTCTTCAAAGACGGGCAGCCGATTGAGGCTGATTTTAGTCAGGTTCTACCTTTATTAGGGCCTGATGATGTCTTTATTAAAGGGGCTAACGCCATTGACTTAGCTGGTCATGCGGGGATCTTGGTTTCTAGCCCCGATGGGGGTACTATTGGTCGCGCTTGGGGAACCCTAGCGGCTAAAGGGGTTAACCTAATCTTACCGGTGGGTTTGGAGAAACTAATCCCCTCAGTAGAAGCGGCGGCCCGAGTTTGCGGTCAAGGCCGATTTAACTATGCCACCGGAAGTAGCTGTGGTTTGGTACCGATTACCAACGGGTTGGTATTTACCGAACTAGAGGCGCTAGAACTGCTTTTTGGAGTAGAAGCGATCCAGGTAGCCGCCGGTGGTCAGGGCTCTTGCCAGGGTGCTGTAGTCGTCGCTATCCACGGTGCAGGGGAGAATGTTGAGGCGGCTTTTAATTTTGTCGAAAGGGAGCTTAAAGGATGAAGACAGCTATTGTTGGAGCAAAAATCTATCCTGTAGAAGGGCCAGATTTAGCTGAAGGTACAATCTTAATTGAAGATGGTAAGATAACGGCGGTTGTCGCCGGGCGGGTTAGCCCTGAGGGTTACGAGGTAATTGAGGCTGGTGGTCTGGTGGCTACCCCAGGGTTAATTGATGCCCATACCCATGTCGGGATCAGTGAAGAAGGGATCCAGTGGGAAGGGGAGGACTATAACGAAACCACCGACCCGATTACCCCCCACCTCCGGGTTATCGACGGTATTTTCCCGGCCGATATCGGTTTTGCTGATGCTTGTCGTGGTGGGGTGACCACAGTAGGCATTCATCCGGGTAGCGCCAATGTCATCGGTGGTCAGGGGGCGGCGCTGAAAACTGTAGGCCGCACCGTCGAGGAGATGGCGGTTAAGGCGCCGGTCGCCATTAAAGGTGCTTTTGGCGAGAATCCGAAGCGGGTTTATGGGGAACAGAAAAAAGCCCCTAGTACAAGAATTGGTACGGCTGGGGTTTTACGGCAGGCGCTAGTCCAGGCTGAAAACTACCGGCGTAAACAGGGTCAAGATAGCTTTGAACGGAATTTGGCTCAAGAAGCTCTGGTAGCCTTATTAGATGGAGAGTTACCGTTATTTGCCCATGCTCACCGGGCTGATGATATTATGAC
>DHRX01000053.1:15391-15660 GCA_002408345.1 Firmicutes bacterium UBA5301
GCTGATGATATTATGACGGCTCTCCGCTTAGCTAAAGAGTTTTCTTTAAAACTAGTGATACAGCATGGTACTGAGGCCCATTTAATCGCGGATATCCTAGCCAAGGAAGCGATCCCGGTAGTGGTAGGACCGAGTTTAACCGGACGCTCCAAGGTCGAGCTGAGAGAACGAACCTTTAAAACCCCGGCGGTTTTAGCTGAGAATGAGGTTGCGTTTGCAATTATGACCGACCACCCGGTAATTCCCGTTCAGTATCTACCGGTCTGTGT
>DHRX01000135.1:0-2714 GCA_002408345.1 Firmicutes bacterium UBA5301
GTACTGACTAAGACGGTAGTGCCGAAGTCCTCCATCAACATTAACTGCTTTTCCGAATTACCGGCTGAAGCAGGAATTACCGTAGCGCCTACTTTTTCTAAACCATAGTGGAGACCAAAACCGCCGGTGAATAAACCGTAACCAAAGCAGATTTGGGCAATATCTTGGGGGAGAACGCCAGCTTGAGTAACCATTCGGGCTACTAAGTTGGTCCAATTGGCCATATCTTTTGTGGTATAACCGACAACAATGGGTTTACCAGTAGTCCCAGAAGAAGCATGGAGGCGTAAGATCTGATCGAGAGGAACAGCAAAAAGACCATAAGGATAGTTATGGCGGAGGTCATCCTTAGTAGTAAAAGGAAGCTGTATTAAATCATTTAATGAACGGATATCTTCAGGTTCTATCCCTATTTCCTGCATTCTCCGCCGGTAAAAGGGAACCTGGTCATAGACATACCGAATAACCTTTTTTAATCCTTGTTCCTGTAAAGTTTGATATTGGTCTCTAGTTAGCTGTTCATTAGTATCCCAAATCACACGTTAGTCTCCTTTTTACAATTTACCAAGAGCGGTTTCTGCTAGTACCGTCAGACCGGCTGCAGTCAAGGCTTGTTTGGCTCTAGTGTTATTACAGGTTTGGAGGAGTAGTAAAGAACTGCATGAGAAAGGATATAGATAATTGATATTAATGTTTTCAGCGGCTAAAATGCTAACTACCTGAGCCAAAGAGCCGGGAACATTAGAAATTTCTACGGCTAGTACCGCATTGATAGTGCAGGTAAAGCCGGCATCTTTTAGAATTTGAACCGCTTGATCTGGGTCGTCAACTAGTAAGCGCAGAATACCAAAATCGGTAGTATCGGCGATAGAAATAGCCCGCAGGTTGATATTTGCTGTAGCTAGAGGTTCCAGAGCTTCTTTAAGCCGACCAGAACGATTTTCTAAAAATACTGAAATTTGACGGGGGTTCATCGGCTCTAACTCCTTTCTAACTGGGGCTTGCTGATTTACAAAACTATTCCACACTAAAAGAAGGTATCCTCCCAGGCAAGGAAAGAAGGAGAAAATCGGTAAAGGAAAAGGTCGGTAGTTGTAGAAGAAAAGCTTAAGATTGTACCTTTTGGCACGGGATCAAATAGCGGAAGAAGGTGAAGAAGCAGATGACGAGCTTATTTTATTACAAAGACCAAAACTGTCCGGTTTGTGGAAGGGTTTTTGCCCAAACCAGGGTGCGTTCTTCCCTCTGTATCGTGGAACGGAGAGATAGCGATTACCGGGTGCAGTATCGTAATTGCAACCCTAACTGGTATGCTGTAATGGTTTGTCCTACTTGTAATTATGCTGCGCCGAGAAGCTTCTTTGAGGATCTTAGCGATGAGGAGAGGGAAGCATTAAAACCAATTTTGACTCAATTTCCTCTTAAGGATTTGACCGGTGAACGAACCTTACTGGAAGTAGCTGAGTGTTACGAACGGGCGGTTCAATGTGCCCAAGTTCGGAGGCTAAAACCATCGATTTTAGGTAATCTTTATATGCAAACCGCCTGGTCTTATCGGGAAATCAATGAAAAGGCGAAAGAACAGGAGTTTCTTAATTTAGCTTTAGAAGCATATCTCGAAGCTTATAATTATGAACGGGTACCGGCTAACCGGATGTCCTTAGGGGATCTTGTTTATCTAATCGGTGAATTAAATCGGCGTACAGAGCGGTACGAAGAGGCTGTAATTTGGTTTAGTAAGGTAGCAGAGATGCAAGATGTGCGTCCAGGTACCATTCGTTTAGCTCGGGAAATGTGGCAGTTGGCTCGGGATGCGTACCGTCGTGGACCAGCAGAACATAGTTTGGAAGAGGTTTGCTCTCCAGAAGGAACTGAGGTCGGTACAAGGGAGCAGGAGGTTGTTCCGATGGCTGAAACGCCAGAACCGGAAAGACGTAGGATTAAAACTTTTGTAAGAACCCAATTATACCAAGACCAAGTAGAATGGTTAGAGAAGGTCGGACGCTGGTGGAGTAGTGAATCGGGGTTAGAAGCCAGTAGTGTTCTTCGTGTTTTATTGGAGTTAGTACAAGATCTACCGCTTCAGCAACTGCAGGTCGCTGATGAAGATGAACTGAAGAAGGCTTTAGCAGAGCATATTACATCTAGTGCAGGTGGGGATTTATTTGCCATCCAAGAAGGTTAAACGGATTGGGGTTTTAACCGGTGGCGGTGATTGCCCGGGGTTAAATGGAGTAATCCGGGCGGTAGTCAAAACTGCCGTTAATCATTATAATATGGAAGTAATGGGGATTAACGATGGTTTTGAGGGTTTAATTCAGGGCTGGATTAAACCCATGACCCCAACGGATGTTATTGGTATATTACCTCGGGGTGGAACGATATTAGGAACGAGCAATCGCGCCAACCCTTTCCAGTATCCGTGGCCAGATGAGCAAGGGGTGGTTCGTCCCCAAAATTGCGTTCCTCTGATTTTAGAGAATTTGAAACGGTACGGGATAGAAGCTTTAATCGTAATTGGTGGTGACGGGACCCTAAAAGTCGCTGGAGAACTAGTTAAGTTAGGTGTTCCGGTAATTGGTGTTCCCAAGACCATTGATAATGATTTAAATGCCACCGATATAACCTTTGGTTTTTCTACAGCAGTAGAGACGGCAACTGATGCTCTGGACAAGCTCCATACTACGGCGGAATCACACCACCGGGTCATGGTA
>DHRX01000135.1:2919-8393 GCA_002408345.1 Firmicutes bacterium UBA5301
GTTATATTAATCCCCGAAATCCCTTATCAACTGCAACAGGTCTGTGCTAAAATTGAGAGTCGGAACCGCAAAGGGAAGAAGTTTAGTATCGTAGTAGCCGCTGAAGGCGCACGGCCGGTAGACGGAACTATGGTAGTTAAAAAGTATGTAGACGATTCCTTTGATCCGGTACGCTTGGGTGGAATCGGTGAAAAAGTAGCCGAAGATATCGCTGCCCAGTGCGGGGTTGAAACTCGTTCTTTAGTTTTGGGCCATCTGCAAAGAGGTGGAAGTCCTTCGGCTTTTGACCGGATATTAGCAACCCGTTTAGGAGCAGCAGCTGTCAAGTTAGTTGTTGAAGGAAATTTTAACCGGATGGTTTGTTTACGAACACCGAATATTGAATCGGTAGATTTGTTTACAGCTGTGGAAGAAGCAAAACTAGTCGATCCTAGCGGAGACTTGGTTTTTGCTGCCAAGGCTGTGGGTATTTCTTTCGGTGATTGAGGCTAATTAAAAGGAAAGGCGTAGACCGCTAGGGTCTGCGCCTTTCTTGTTATATTATGAAGCTAAAATAGTTTGAGGGGGGAAACCTGTGTTATTAGGCGTGATTTCCGATACTCATATTCCGGTACGGGCTCAAAAGCTACCTAAGCAAGTATTTGAGGCTTTTGATGGGGTGGACTTAATTTTGCATGCAGGGGATTTGGTATCGGAAGAGGTGATCTTGCAGTTAAGGGCTATTGCTCCTGTAGAAGCGGTAGCTGGTAACTGTGATCCCTTGTACCTTAGCGAAAGGCTACCTCGAACTAGATTACTGCAATTAGCTGGTTTTTCTATCGGTTTAACCCATGGGCATATAGGTTCCCCAGAATTATCAACACCAAAGCGGGCACTGGCCCTCTTTGAGTCTTCAGATTTAGTGGTTTTTGGACATAGCCATAGGCCATATAATAATATTGTTCAGGGGGTTCACTTGTTTAACCCTGGTTCCCCAACAGATCGTCGGGGAGCCCCGCAGCATTCAGTTGGTTTAATTAAATTAGGGCAGGAGATTATATGTCAGCACATTTTCTTTTCAGGGATCGACAACGCTTACTAGCTATAGCTATAGTTAGTACCTTACTATTTATTTTAGCTAGCGGGGTAGAGGCCCAAAATCTCCAAGTTCATTTTATCGATGTGGGCCAGGGGGACTGTATTTATGTTTTAACGCCAGATGGCTACAGTCTGCTAATTGATGCTGGTGATGTTAAAGCTGGTCCTAAAGTAGTCCAGTATTTAACGGCTTTAGGGGTTAAAAAAATTGACGTATTAGTTAGTACCCATCCCCACTCCGACCATATCGGTGGAATGCAAGCGGTATTAGCTGCTTTTAAGGTTGGGCAAGTATATGATTCGGGTCGATTGCATACCTCTAAGACCTTTGAAGAATACCTAAAAACAATTGATGCGCTACAAATCCCCTTTGCCCTTGCCCGAACTGGTGACCAGATTCCACTAGGCTCCCAAGTTGCGTTAAATGTACTGTGGCCCGATGGTCCTCGGACAATTTTAGATTATCGTAACCTCAATGAGTCGAGTATAGTCTTGTTATTAGAATATGGCCAGGTACGGTTCTTGTTTACCGGCGATGCTGGTATTGAGTCGGAGGAGCGTATTTGCACAACCAATTTACTGAGCAAGGTAGCTGTACTGAAAGTAGGGCACCATGGTAGCCGTTCCAGTACCGGAGCCCAATTTTTAAAGGCGGTTGCTCCCCAAACAGCTGTGATTATGTTAGGTACCGGTAACCCTTACGGCCATCCCCACCCCGAAGTTATCCGGCGTTTGGAACAAGGGAGGGTTCAAGTTTTACGTACCGATCAAGAAGGTACGATAATAATTACTTCTGATGGCCAGGATTACTTTATTGTGCAACCGGCGAGCTACGCTACTTCACAGCCGCTAGATCCGTCTGGTTCAACTAGCTCGTTAGTCAATGTAAACTTAGCATCGTCTACAGAATTACAGACCTTACCAGGTATCGGTGAAGTTTTGGCCCAAAGAATTATTGAATACCGCATTAAAGTAGGGCTATTTAGTAGCCCGGAAGACCTGTTGAATGTTAAAGGGATCGGTGTAACTACTTTAGAAAAAATTCAAACCCTAATTACTTTTTAAGAAAGGAGGCCTACTAGTGAAGATTCAAGTCACTGTCGATCAAATTGAGACAGGACAAGCCCGTTTGTTAATTCGTCCTCAGGAAGCAGAGCCAATAATTTGGCCGTCCCAGTATTTGCCTACCGGCACCAAGGAGGGCGATATCCTTACTATCGAAATAAGACAAGATCCTCAAGCGACAGCAGAAGCTACTGAACGGGTAAAAAGTCTGATGGATAGTTTACTCCAGAAGAACAGTAAAAAGCGTAGCGACTGATTGTTTACGGTCGATCTCCTCTCTAATCTCACGATCTAATAAGATAGTTACCTTGTAGACCCACCCTTCTTCTGCAGCTGTCAGTATTTCTGACGGTAGGAACCACTGTTGTCCCTGATCATCCAGGATTACCACCCAACCATCAGTGCATTCATCTAAGACCCCTCTGAAGGAAAAAGCGACCTGGTCTTCTTTACTAATTACTAGCGGTAATATTAACCCCAAGAGTAAGGTTAGGATTATTAAAATAAGGACTATCGGCTTTATCTGCATGTTTTTATTGTGAAGTAGAAATGAGAAATATGCAAATGTTGAGAATACGAGAATAATGAAAAGAGCTAATTCTCGTTAGTTTAACGACTAGTAAAATCAGGGAAAATCTCCCTCTCATATCGCAAAATAGCTCTGGACACCATAACCTCGGAGGAATGGAGGTGTTATCGGTGTCAGTTGGCTTAATGGTTTTAGTTGGAGCAACTGTATTGATCTTTGCTGGGGTTGCAGACCGAGTCTTTGACCGCCTGCGGCTCACAGATACTCAAGCCCTGCTGTTTATTGTACTTATCGCAGCTGGGAGCTTTATTGACATTCCAATTAGCAGAACACCAGTTCAAGTTTCGTTAAACGTTGGCGGTGGTTTGCTACCGCTAGGTCTCGCGATTTACCTGCTTATTAAGGCCGGTAGCAGTCGAGAGGTATGGCGAGCTTTGGCAGCAACAGCAGCTACCGGTGTTATTTTGCTAGGGCTTCGCTATTTAATGCGTAATTTTGGGCACGGTCGAACCGACATAATTGATCCGCTCTATGTATTAGGGGTTGTTGGTGGTCTTGTCGGTTATCTAGCCGGTCGATCCCGACGTTCAGCTTTTATAGCTGCTACTTTAGGTGTATTGGTAACCGATGCGGCCTACTACTTTTCGGCTCTTTCTCAAGGGGTGAGAGGGGTCGTTAGTATCGGTGGTGCCGGTGGTTTTGATGCGATCGTTATTTCCGGGGTTTTGGCGGTATTCTTAGCTGAGGCTATCGGTGAGACCCGGGAACGGTTAGGTGGAGGTCCGGTGGAAGACCGGGACTTTCCAGCTGGTCTTAAGGTTTCTAATGTTATTGAAGACAATGATGATTCGGAAAAAAGGCCAGAATAGCAGTTAGAAAGGAGGTTTAGACTATGCGTAAGGTTCTGTTAATATCCCTTATTTTGGGGTTGCTCTATACCCCAGCTGTTGGAGCCCTTGACTTATCTCCTTTTGACCAACACAATGGTCAGCAATTCTTTACTATTACCGACGATGCTGGAAAAATTATTGCTAAAATCGGATCTTTGGTTTCTGTAGGCGATTACTTAATTACCGAAGATGATTCTGGTTACCGGATTAGTTCTGTTCAGGAATTTACCGTTAAAGCCCGTTATGATGGTAAAGTTGATTTAGAAAAACCCGGCTGGGTAATGGTTAGTGATCAGGAAACTACGACGACTAGCTTGCCAACCCAGGCACCAGGAGCTAAGCCCAAAATTGGGGTTTATTATACCCATAGTGAAGAGTCTTACGTTCCCCATTCCGGAACAGCAGACAAAAAACGTGGTGATGTTTACCAAGTAGGGGGAACGCTAGCTCAATCTCTAAAAACTAATGGTGCTGAAGCCGTAGTTTCTGAAAATAACCACAGCCCTCGAGATGCCAATGCTTATAACCGATCACGGGCTACGGCTATGCAGCTGTTACGGCAACGGCCGGGAATCTTAGTAGATGTGCATCGGGATGGTATCCCTGATCCTAATTATTATAATAAAACTATAAATGGTGAGCCGGTGGCTCAAGTTCGGATTGTGGTTGGCAAACAAAACGCCAACAGATCAGTTAATTTCGACTTTGCCAAAGAGTTAAAGGCTAGAGCTAATGAACTATATCCCGGTTTGGTCAAGGAGATATTCTGGGCTAAAGGTAACTACAACCAAGATTTAGCCCCTCGGGTTGTTCTCTTGGAATTTGGAACCCATACCAATACACTGCAAAGAGCTGAAAAATCGGCCCAAATGATGGGTAAGGTACTGGCAACAATGGTGGGAGCAGCCGCTCCTCAACAACAAGGCCTAGGAACAGCCCAACAGCAGCAAAATCGGCCAACTGGGCGGCCAAGCGATCAAACCGGCGGTTGGAGCTCGGCCCTATGGATCTTGGGCATAGCGGTTGTTGGGTTTATTGTTTATGCGCTGATTAATTCGCAAGGTGTCGGTGGTATTAAGTATATGCTCTCAAAATTTACTTCTAAAGAGTTGCGTGGTTTTTTTGGTGGACCAAAAAAGGACGTAAAAAGAGAAATAAAAATTCCGCCTGAAGATGATCAAACAGAAAAATAGACTGATGTAAAGCTAGGCGGGGGTTTAAACCTCCGCCTACTGCTATTTACAGATAATAATAATTGGTAGATAATAGGGGGGAGGAAGTTCCTGGTGAATGCGGGGGGGAGAACTAATAAAGGATAAACTAGCAGTAGTGCTTTCTGGAGGCGGACTACGTTCGGCTGCGCATATCGGGGTACTTAAAGTTTTGGAAGAGTACGGAATTAAACCAGATAGCTTAGTCGGTACTTCTGGTGGAGCCGTTGTGGCGGCCTTTTATGCTTCGGGGTTAACACCGTTGGAGATCGAGACACTATATCTTTCCATTATTGGCCGAGAAAACCAATATATCGATTTTGCCGTGGGGCAACTTTGGCAAGCGCTTTTAAAACTAGACCTTTCTAAGGTCAAGGGGCTTATCAAAGGGGAAAAATTACGTCGATTTATTGCTGACCATTTACGGTATCTTCAAAATTTTACTGATTATAACCAGCTTAATTCCGATCAGAAGGGTCAAGTCACTGAGCTTTATTTAACAGCGGTAGATATTAACGATGGAACCGAGGTGGTTTTCTGTCCTCCCCAAGCGGTTACAGCCGCCGATTACGGCCCAGGCTTTACAGAGTTTAGGCTATGTTCAGAGGTAGCGATTGCCGATGCGGTTCGGTGTTCTATCGGGATTCCTGGTACTTTTATTCCGTATTGCCTTGACGGTAACCATTACGTAGATGGCGGTCT
>DHRX01000135.1:8499-8687 GCA_002408345.1 Firmicutes bacterium UBA5301
AACGGTAACCATTATGTAGATGGTGGTCTTCGTGATAATTTACCAGTGGCGGTAGCGGTTAAATTAGCTAAGGCTAAAAAAGTTTTGGGGGTAGACTTGGGCTACGCTGGGTTACGCAAAGAGGATTTAGTGAAAAACGGGATAGTAGATATTCTCTCCCAAACGGTAGATATTATGGCTATGGATCA
>DHRX01000137.1:0-4116 GCA_002408345.1 Firmicutes bacterium UBA5301
CGCAGATCGGAAGCAACTTTCGACAAGTTAAGGGCTGCCGACTTGAAACCCGCTGATACCTCGACTAAAGCATCCACATTTTGGGTCGCATCAACCAAATTATCTGCCCCAACAAAATCATAGCCGCTAAACTCTTTTAAGTAGGCTATTACTCTAGTAATATACTGGGGATCAGCATTTAGACCGGTCCCAACAGCTGTCGCTCCTAAATTTACGGTCAGTAAACTGTTCTTCGTCTGCTCGATACGCCGAGCATCCCGGGCAATTACAGCTGCATAGCCAGAGAACTCCTGTCCCACACGAATCGGCACCGCATCTTGTAAATGAGTTCGTCCTAGTTTAACAATAGAGTCATATTTACTGGCTAATCGGCTAAACTCCTCTGATAAAGCAGAGAGGCTCGGTACCGTAGCGTCTAACCTTTGAAGTAAAGCTAAGCGTAAAGCGGTAGGAATAGCATCATTTGTTGATTGGGACATATTCACATGGGTATTAGGGTGGACTAATGAATAATCACCGCGACGGCCACCGAGGCGTTCAATAGCCCGGTTAGCCAAGACTTCGTTCATATTCATATTAATAGAGGTCCCGGCTCCACCTTGAATCGGATCAACCACAAACTGATCCTGCCAATGTCCAGCCTCTACTTCAGTACAAGCAACCACAATGGCCTGCCCAATCTCTTTAGGTAGTAACCCAATATCCATATTGGCGTGAGCAGCCGCTCTTTTGACCAAGGCTAATGCCTTAATGAGAGTTGGATGAATAGTTAAACCAGTAATTGGAAAGTTTTCAAGAGCCCGGAGAGTTTGAATACCATAATAAACATCTTCTGGAACCGTACGTTCCCCTAATAAATCATGTTCAAGCCGCATAATTAGAAAGACCCCCCCACAGGTCAGCGTAGAATTTTTTTAATCTTCGCTGTCTGTAGACGGTTCTCCTCTGCCAATCGTCTAAATCTTCTCAATCTTGCTGATTACATAATTCTACAATTACGGCTCTTGGTTGAGACTGCTGCCACCAACGATCGCTATAGCGGATAAAGGTTAAGGCTATACCTATAGCAACTAATCCCAATACCAATGCTCCAGTGTTACCAGACCACCGGTAGCCAAAAGTCAACCCGACTAGCAACAAAGCAAGAGGCATCAAATATAGCCACGCCGAAGCAGCCACCACCCCTTGGGGATCTAGCTCCACCACTACCGCCGACCCCACGGCAGCACCTAACGGGTTGAGAGCTTTAACTAACGGTATTTTAGGTTCCCGGCCTAAAGTACAGCGACCACAAGTAGAACAGCCGGTAAGTGGTGCTACTGAAACCTCCGCCCACTCTCCCAGTTGGCGTAAGATAACCCCGGTTACTAGCATACTATCTGCCTACTCCCCCTCTATTGAGCCAAGAGTATTCTGGCCCCAATAGCCATTAATACTAACCCGATAATTTTATAGAGCGGAAAAGGGATCCGCTCCATACCTAAAATCCCTAAGTGATCGATAAGGGCTGCGGTCAAAATTTGACCAACTATAATAGCCGTAGTCGCTGTAGCTACCCCAGCTTTGCTTATACTATATACTACCGCATAGGTAATAACTACCCCCACAGCTCCACCTAACCAGCTGTACCAGGGGGCTTGAGTGATTAAAACCAAGTTTCCGCCGCCTAAACCTAAACCAAAGAGTAAAATTCCGGCTGTAACTGTACCAACAGAGTGAACAACAAAAGTAGCCTCTAATAAACCGGTAGCCTTACTTAAAGCCGTATTGAGAGAACCCTGGATAGCCATAGACAAACCGGCTAAAGCCGCTACTAACAGCGCCAATACTTTGAAACCCATAACCGACCCCTTTCACCAAAATGCTCTTCTTAGCATTTTCCACGGTCAGCATGGGTATTCTCCTTAAAATTCTAATCCCAGGAACCAGAAGAGAAACCAGCTAAATCTAAACTTACCCAACGAAATCCCTGTTCAACTAAGGTTTTGACAATGATTTCCCGCAATTCAAGGGCTCTGGATAGCTCAGTAACAGGTAACTCCAACCGGGCTAGGTCACCATGACAACGCAACCGCAACTGGGAAAAACTTAATTGCCGGAGAGCCGCCTCCCCACGGTCCACCCTAGCCAAGTCCGCTTCGGTCAGCAGGGTACCATAGGGAAAACGAGTGGCCAAGCACGGATTAGAAGGCCTATCCCAATTAGGCAAACCCAAGTCCTGGGCCAAAAACCGAATCTCTGCTTTACTTAACCCCACCACCGCCAGGGGAGAAACCACCCCGGCCTCGGTCAAAGCCTGCACCCCTGGTCTATACACTGTCAGATCGTCAGCATTTGTTCCGTCTACAATAAGTTCGAGGTCATTGGCGATTGCTATGGTTTTTAGCTGCTGACAAAGTAGGCTTTTACAGAGGTAACAACGGTCTTTAGGGTTCTTCCGGAAAGCATCGTTCTGCAACTCAGTAGCTTCGATGAGTATATGCCTCGCCCCTAGTACCCCAGCTAATTCTTGGGCCAACTCTGTCTCGGCCTGAGAACGTAAAGCTGAAGTCGCCGTTACCGCCAGCACTCGAGAATTAGCTGCCAAGGCAGCCTTTAAAACCAGAGTACTATCTATACCTCCGGAAAAAGCAACTAACACCCCAGCAGGTTTAGCCAAGAGCTGGCCAACCGCCTGATATTTCTGGGTAGCAACCATTTAGAAACCTTCTACCGATAGGTACCTTTCTCCGGTATCAGGCAAGATTGTAACCACGTTTTGGCCCCAACCTAATCGTTCCGCAACCTGGACAGCCGCCGCTACAGCAGCCCCGCTAGAAATACCGGCTAAAATCCCTTCCTGTTCAGCAAGTTTCTGAGCGTATAAAAAGGCCTGGTCATCTTGGACCTGAATTACCTCATCAATCAAAGACCGATCTAATACCTTAGGGATAAAACCGGCCCCAATCCCCTGAATCCGGTGGGGTCCTTTATTACCACCAGAAAGCACCGGAGACCCAGCTGGTTCCACGGCATATACTTTTACTTGGGGATTTTTGGCTTTAATGTACCGGCTAACACCGGTTAAAGTACCACCGGTACCAACAGTTATAACTAAAGCATCGACCTTACCCTCAGTCTGATCCCAGATTTCTGGACCGGTAGTCCGGTAGTGGGCCAGAGGGTTATTCGGGTTATCGAACTGACTGGGCAGAAAAGCTTCTGGGTATTGTTCTTTTAAACGATCGGCCTCTGCTACTGCACCAGCCATGCCTTTTTCAGCCGGGGTCAAAACTAACTTAGCCCCATAAAGTTTCAATAGTTTTCTTCGCTCTTGACTCATGTTTTCTGGCATCACCAACATCAATTGGTAGCCACGACTAGCTGCTACTAGAGCTAAACCAATACCGGTATTCCCAGAAGTAGCCTCTATGATAACCCCACCAGGTTTAAGCATACCTCGGGCTTCAGCTTCAACGACCATATTCCAGGCGATCCTAGTTTTAACGCTACCACCTGGGTTTTGTCCCTCTACTTTAGCCAAAATAGTTGCAGCATCGCTAGTTGTTAAGCGACGCAACCTGACTAGAGGGGTATTACCAATGACGTCGACAATTGAAGATGCAAACAAACCAACTCACCCTTCCTCACACATATCCAAGTACTTTACTAGGTTTTGATAGTTTTATTTCGCGATAGACCTGCCTCCTCCCTGCCAACCGATTCCTGCTAACCAAAGATTCTTCTTATTACAGCTTCGTTCAGTTGCAGCTTTATTTAGGATAAGCTATTTTTCTAAATGAATCGTCAATAAAAATCTCCAAGGAGGAATTCGAAAATGCAGGAAAATCGTGAAGAATTTGAAAAGCTAGTAGCCCGAGTGCTGGCTAGAACCCGTAAGCACCTGTTTGGTAAAGGTCCTACTACCGTCTCCGTCGCGCTGAGAAAGCACTACTTAATTTGTGAACTTTACGGTTTTTGTACCCCAGCCCAAGAAACCCTCTTAACCGCAGGATACTTGGCTAATACCAAAAAAATTGAACAGCTAATTAGCTCCGCTGCGGATCAAGCCCTAACCCGGTGGTTGGAGGAGATAACTGACCTGAAAATTTTAGCTATTTCGGCCACGATTATTCC
>DHRX01000137.1:4314-4573 GCA_002408345.1 Firmicutes bacterium UBA5301
GATTAATCGTTCTGACCTTACTTCCATAATCAACACTATTCAAAAAAATATCATTAACCGCTGATTCTCTAATATATACAAGTATATGCAAGGACTTCCAATTCCCTTACAGAATATAATAACAATATAAGTAAATAACTTTTGCGCACTGTCCTTTTCCAGATCGAGCGTAGTATTATTTGGCGGTTTCAGGCAGTAAAGCAGGCTAAAAGCCTAAAGCTTTTATGTACACCGACCCTTTTTTAGGGTCGGTGTTTTT
>DHRX01000137.1:4782-5208 GCA_002408345.1 Firmicutes bacterium UBA5301
AGCCTATTAAAATAATAACTTTGAGAAAGGATGAGGTAAATGGGGTTTATTAAAAACTGGAAAGTACAAACTAAAATCTTAGGGTTAGTCTGCCTCTTGGTTTTGGGTATAATCGGTCTCGGCATATATAATAACAGCATTATCCGCCAGGTTGGTAACGGTGGCACCTACATCTTTGAAAACAATTTACGCAGTTCACAGTATGCTTTAACCGCACAAACTGCTTTTGCCAACTTGTCGGCAACTACTTATCTGCACATATTGGCTACAACCTCTGCTGAATTTAGGGAATATGAAGAAACACTTGCCTCAGAACTAGAAAAACTAAATAAAGCCTTGGCCCTCTATCAACCGCTAATCGACACCCCGGAAGAAAGGGAGTTACTCCAAAATATCAATACTGCTGTTAAGCGATACAGCGAATAC